>JABHRR010000007.1 GCA_018670095.1 Candidatus Woesearchaeota archaeon | reverse complement strand
TTCTAACCCTAGAATTAACCAAATTCAAACCAATACCAAAACCCAATTTAAACTAACAGAATTAACTTACGTTATTTTTGTAAACCTTTTTTTCAGAGGTAACCAGCCTCCAAAACACCCAAACCTATTTTTTAGAAAAGTTTAACATCTATATAAAGCTTTCTATTCTCTAGAAATTAATTTAAAAATTGCATTTAACAGAAAATTAATCTTTCTTTTTCTTAACTTTATCGACGACAGATTGAGCTGCTTTTTGTACAGAAAGTTGTGCAGCTTTTGCCTTTCTAGCTAAGATTGTAGCGACATCATTATAGTATTTTGCAGGATCTCTTACCTTCAATCTCCAAGAACCAAAATAGATTAAAGTCTCTAAAGGATATTTAGGTGGCTTTGGAGGAATTTCCTTAGGATAACCTATAGCAATAATGGCTTGTGGTCTTATTTCTTCAGGAATTTTAAATATTGCTTTGATCGCTTCTTCATCAAAACCGCCTATCCAACGTGTTCCTAAGCCTAAAGATTGTGCTTCTAATAACATATTTTGAATTGCAGCGGCACAATTTTGCGCTGAATAAAGCCTTTCTCCTCTTAAACCATAGTATCTTTCAACTTTTTCTGGTTCAGCACAAACTACGATTAAAACACCAGCATTTACAATTTCATATTGATCATAAGCTGCTTCTGCAACCATTTGTTTCTGACCAGGCTCATTTACGACTATAAATTTCCAATTTTGTACATTTCCTGAACTGGGAGCATGTCTGGCAGCATCAATTATCCTCGTAACTTTTTCCCAAGAAACAAATTTAGGTAAGAACTGTTTAATATTTCTTCTTTCTTTTATTAAATCTAATATATCTGCAACCATCTTTTTAATTAGTAATAATTCAAAGGTATTTATATTTAACGTTTTTAAAAAAACTAATTTACTCTTATATTTAGTGTTTCCAAAAATGGAAAGAGTTTCCAAAAAAGAAAAGTATATAAATAATAAATGTTTTCTAAAACTGATAATGATAAAAAAGGAGGGAAAGAATTATCATCAACGATACATGACTATGGCACTAAGCCAATTTATTGGCGCATGTGGCACATCTTTGAATGATAATCTTTGTAAAGATTATTGACAAAAAAAGAGGTATTATCAAATCTAATTGATAAAAAGAAAGCAGCGATTCTAAAACTATTAATTAATTCTAAAGATGAACTTTACCTTAAAGAAATCTCAGATAAATCTCAAGTTCCATTAGCATCAACATTTAGAATTTTACAAGAATTAGTTAGCCAAGAAATCCTTGAAAGGAAAGAATGGAAAAATTCCAAAACTTACAAATGTAAAGAAAATGATAAAATGATTTTCCTTAGAGATTTGTTTTATGAAGAATTTGATGGCTTAAGTGAATTTGTAAAGAATGTTAAAATAGTTGAAGGGATACAAGAAATTATTTTGCATGGAACTAAAAAGAAAAGTAAGGCCAATGTCTTGTTGATTGGTGATGATATCAATGCTGATCAAGTAGATGAAATTTGTAATGAAATCAAAGAGAAAGGTTTTGAGGTTACATTTATGCCATTAAATAAAGAACAATATGCTCAAATGGTTAAAATGGGATTATATTCTGGTGAAAAAGTAATCTTAAAAGAAAAATAAAAGAAAAAGAGAATTAACCCTGTAAGTTAAAACCTTTATTGTATGTGGCCATTTCTTTCCCACTAGCATCATATAACACCGCAGTTATGATAACATCAGATAAATCACCGGCCTCAGTTTTACTATAAGAAAAACCACCGGTAACCACTGCCACTGAACTTACTGCAGTTTTAGATTTAATCGTTCTTGAACTTGGTGCCAAAGGTGCTTTCTTCATACTACCTTCGTCCGGATAACCCTCAACCCGAAGGGTAATATATTCCGGTTTAATCGTCCCATCTTCATTATTTTTGATAGTATATTTTAACTTAGTAATCTTACCCCAAGTACCTTTCCAATCAAATTCAACATCAGAAATAGCTAAAGCAACTGAATTGTAATCTGTAATTATTGTTTCTTCAACAGTTTCTTCAACTTCTTTAGTGGATTTTTCAGCTTTAGTAGTTTCAACTTCAGCTTCTTTCATAGGAACTTCTTCAGTGGATTCTTCAACTTTTTCAGAGTCATTAGCTTCAACCTCTTCAGCTACAACTGCACCAGTAGGGCTTTCAGAACCACTACCAGAAAATAAACTAGTAAAGAAACCTGAAACAGATGAAACAAATGAACTATCTGTATTAATTACTTCTCCAGTTGTAACTTCATAAGCCTCAACACTAGAACCGCCAGTCATTCTTCCAGCAAAAAAAACAAAAATAATCAACAAAGTAACAATTCCCCACTTTAATACTTTATGATGGTCAATTGTAAAATGAATAGTAACTTCTTTCTTTTTAGCATTAGGTTTACTTTCAACCTCTTCATATTCTTCTACCATTTCCTCATTATCATCTAACGAAACATTTCCAAAATCATTTTTTGGTTGTTTTTTAAATAATTCATTATCTGTACTTCTCTTTACCATTTTCTTCTCTTTTCCTCCTTTTTGTTTCAGCTTTTCCCATGCAGGATGTAAGTCTTCTTCCATTTTAAAGTATGAATAAAACAATTGAAACTAATATTAGAACAAATCCCCCTCCAATAATCCCAAACGAAATCTGTTCACCCAATGTTAAATTTTTAAAATTTTTTAATTTGTTTACAACAAAATTAAAGAAACTATTAATCTTAACACCTATCTCGTTCAATTTTTGATTTAATTGCGTTTGCAACTGTTGAAAATCCATTCTAAGAAATAAGAAAATAAAATGAATATAAAAAGGTTGTTATTTTACAGATTGAATTTTTTTGTTTAAGATTATTCTTTAGGTGCTTCTGCTTTCTTTTCAGCTGGAGCTCCTTCTTCAGTCTTTCCTTCTTCTGCAGGAGCAGCTTCCTCTCCTAATGGTTTAGACCCTTCCTTAAGAACTCTTAAATTAACCTGACGAATAATTTTAGTGATTCTCTCACCGCAAACAGTTTTATTTTTAATAATTCCACCTTGTTTATTTTTGTTTCGATCTTTTCCAGAAAAACCTACGCCTTTTCCTTTAATAGAAATCATCTTTCTTGGTGACTGAATACCTTTCCGCATTGGAAATCCACATTTATCAGATCCACCAGTTATTTCAAATTCATAACCATTAAATCCTAAAGTATCTCCAGAAATTTTTTCACCAATTAATTTTTTAAGAAGGTTATCGGATTCAGGACTTTTAATTTCTTTTTGATAAGTCTTACCTGATTTTGTTCCAATTACACATTTAAAGTCAACCATTTTATTTATCTCCCGAGACTCAAGAACTTATCAGTTCACGCCCAATTAGGGTTATCTCAGCTTGTTTTATGTATATTTACTGTCTGTTTTTATAAAGATTTGGGTTAAAATTACTCAGAAGTCTCTAATCCTTTTAATTCATCGCTTAATGTAGAATGTTCTACTCTTAATGCATCTAAAGTTTTCTTTTTGAACTCATTAATCTGGTTTCTACTTGAATCCCACTCTAACGGTTTTATTCTCCGATCTAGGTTGAATAGCATTTCTTGTATTTCAGATATTCTTTCTTTAGACATAATTTAAGGGTAATGGAGTGAATTATATAAATGTTAGGTAATAAAACGAAAAATAAGAGTAATTCGAAATCTTTCCACAAAGTTTATAAATAAATTAACAATAGTTAATTAAAATGGTAAGTTACAGCTCAAATTCAGGATATGCAAGCAGTTCAGGCTACAAAGTAGTAGGTTACGGTTCATCTGGAACTAGTTATTCAGTAACAACTTCATCCTGGAAAAAGACAACTTGCTGCGGAGCTAAAAGATTCGGACAAGCTTGCTCAGACTGTCCAGCATAAAAAGAGGTAAACAAAATGTCAGCAAAACTAATTTTCCCACAAGAAATCGAAGTATGGTACATCCTACCAGCAATTAGAAAGAAAATCTCTCTAAAACTAGCAGAAAATCTTCCTCAAAAAGATGTTGCAACAATTATGGGCGTTACGCCGGCAGCAATTTCGCAATATAAAAAACAAAAGCGAGCAAAAGAAGAAATTTTCGATCAAGAGATGGAAAAAGAATTAGAAATCTCTGTAAAAAATATCCTTAAAGATAATAATAATTTAGGTGATGAGATTATCAGATTAAACAATCTAATGAAAAAGAAAGGTATTGTTTGTAAAATCTACAAAAACGTTTGTGCTTTGAAAAAAAGTCAAAAATGTACCTATTGTAATAAAAAATGAAAACTATCTATTTAGATCACGCAGCCACCACTCCTCTAGATCCAAAAGTAAAAAAAGAAATGGATTCTATCAAAACTTATGCTAATCCTAGCGCTTTACATCAAGCAGGATTAGAAGCAAAAGAAATTCTTAACAATGCTAGAAACAAAGTTGCTAAAATTCTTAATTGTAAAGCAGAAGAAATCATTTTCACTTCTGGTGGAACTGAATCAATTAATCTAGCCATAAAAGGGATCGCTCAAAACAAAGGACACATCATTACCAGCAAAATCGAACATCCCGCTGTTTTAGAAACCTGTAAATTCTTAGAAAGGAATGGATTTTCTATAACTTACCTTGATGTAGATAAAGATGGCTTAGTAAATCCAAAAGATATAGAAAAAGCAATTACTAAAGAAACAATCTTAATTTCAATCATGTACGCCAATAATGAAATTGGTACCATTCAACCAGTAAAAGAGATTAGTAAAATAGCTCAGAAACATAAAATCCCATTCCATACCGATGCTTGTCAAGCCGGTTTCTTAGATTTAAACATAAATGCAGACTTAATCACACTAAACGGTTCAAAAATATATGGACCAAAAGGAGTTGGAATCCTTTACAAAAAGAAAAATATTAAATTAGAACCATTAATGCATGGCGGCGGACAAGAATTCCATCTTAGATCAGGAACAGAAAATCTAACTGGAATAGTTGGTTTTGCTAAAGCTCTAGAATTAGCCCAAAAAGAAGAAAATGAAAAATTAATCAAACTAAGAGATTATTTCATTAGTAAAGTTCAAAAAGAAATTCCCAGAACATTTCTTAATGGCCATAAGATTAAAAGATTACCAGGCAATGCCAACATTTCATTCTTAGATGTGGAAGGAGAATCTATTTTGTTATACTTAGACCATAAAGGAATCTTGGTATCCACTGGTTCTGCTTGTTCCTCAGAAAAACTAGAAATTAGCCATGTTTTAGATGCAATTGGCATTAAACATGATGCAGCCCATGGGTCAATCAGATTCTCATTAGGTAAATCTACTACAAAAGCAGAATTAGATTATGTTGTTAAAGGGCTAAAACAAATTATTCAATCATTGAGAATGCTTTCACCAATCCATTTAAATAAAGAGGAAATTAGAAATGAAAAACATTAAAATGTTTTTAGTCATTCCTCACCAAGAGGGCTCGAAATAAAATGAAAGAAGAAATGAAAATAGTAGGATATAAACAAGATAAAGCCTGGCTTTATTCGAACAAAGTAAAAGAACATTTCTTTAATCCAAAAAATATTTTTAAAAGTGATCAAGAATTGGAAGATTACAAAAAAAATGCTGACGGAATTGGTCAAGTGGGTTCGCCCGCCTGTGGTGACGTGATGGAAATGTTCATTAAAGTTAAAGATGGAAAAATCAAAGAATGTCGTTGGCGAACTTTTGGTTGTGCATCTGCAATCGCTTCAACATCAATATTATCTGAGATGGTTATTGGCAAAACTTTAGCTGAAGCTAAAAAAATAACACCAAAAGATATTGTTAAAGCTCTCGGCGGTTTACCTGCAAGAAAAATTCATTGTTCAATCTTAGGAGACCAAGCGTTAAGAAAAGCTATTGAAAATTACGAGGAAAAACAAAAATGAATAACAATAATTTTATGAATCTTAAAGAACAAATTGAATATCCTGCAAATGGAGTGTTAAGTAAAGTTATCTCTAAAACCGAAAAAAATAATCTAACTTTATTCTCTATGGCCGCTAATACAGATATTGGCACACACACTTCTACTAAAGAAGGG
>JABHRR010000051.1 GCA_018670095.1 Candidatus Woesearchaeota archaeon | reverse complement strand
TTTAATCCAATTCTTAGCTGCACGTAGAGATAATCCTATCGCTAATAAGAACTTAAATAACTTCTTCTCAGTACGTCTAACTTCTTTTCTTACGAAACGATTATTATCACGCACAGCCTTAGAAGATTGTTCACTAACTTTTGTAGACATCTTCGCAGTTCTTCTGAACAATTTCCTGAACTGTCGTTTAATCCAATTCTTAGCTGCACGTAGAGATAATCCTATCGCTAATAAGAACTTAAATAACTTCTTCTCAGTATGCTTAATTTCTTTCTTTGCAAATTTCTTACTACTCTTTACAACAGCTAATGAATGATCTTCAATTTTCTCAGAAACTTTAACAGTTCTTCTGAACAACTTCCTGAACTGTCGCTTAGTCCAATTCTTAGCTGCCCGAAGAGCTAATCCAATAGCGAGTCCAATTGCTAATAAGAACTTGAACAACTTCTTCTCAGTGCGTCTAATTTCTTTTCTTACAAAACGATTATTATCACGAACAGCTTCAACATAATTATCACTAACCCCTGCAGACATCTTAGCAGAACGTCTGAACAATTTCCTGAACTGTCGTTTAATCCAGTTCTTAGCTGCTCGAACAGATAATCCAATTGCTAATAAGAACTTAAACAACTTCTTCTCAGTATGCCTAATCTCTTTTCTTACGAAACGATTATTATCACGCACAGCATCAGCATAATTATCACTAACCTCTGCAGACATCTTAGTAGAATGTCTGAACAATTTCATAAACTGTCGAACAATCAAGTCTTTAACAAATTTAAATCCACGATACAAAGCAACGAATGGATACGTTATTGCAAAAGAGATTAGTAAAGCTGCTTTAATTAAACGACGCTTAACAATAATTAAAGAAGCAATTTTTCCTCTTTTGAATGTAGGAGCTACTTTAATCTTTTTAGTCAATTCAATCTTTGCTTCTTCTAAATCATCAAATACTCCTTTTCTCTTGATGGTTTTACAACAATATATTTTATACAATCTTATTCCCAAATAAATAGTAATGATAATTAAGAGGAATAAAACCGCTAAAGCCATCCAATAAGCACGATAACCAAATGGTACGAATTTTACTGCCGTACCAAATGCCCTACCCACTAAAGCAGGAGAATCATAAAACTCATCTTTTGCAACTTTCTCTATAGCAAGGCGTTCAAATTCATGCTCTGAAACAAGTGTTCCGTCTTTGTAGATTCTACTTTTGATAACATAATCACTTCTAGGATCAAACTTGTAGACTATTTCCTGTGCCAAGAAAGCCCCTTCATCAGGCAAGACATCATAAGGACCATAAAATTCAGCAAACGAACTAACAAATTTTGGAACAATAATATTTTCAAGATCTTTTTGTTCCCAAGCACGCTGATTAATATCCATTTCAAGATGATATTTACTTTCACCCTCTACCGCAGAAACCTCTTTAGGTATTAACACATAAACATCCATGATATTATCTTCTTCACCAAAGTCAATATCTGTACCAATCAAACTTCCATCATCTGGTTCTATCTTTTTCTCTTCTAATAAAACACCTTTTGATTCTAAAATTATTTCTATATCTTCAGGATTTAATGAGATCCCTCTTTTTAAGAATAATTCTGTTTCTAAAGTTTCTTTAGGCTTAACAACAATCTCTTCAGTTAATAATGAATTTCTTAAGAATCTTCCAGAGGTATGATCACCAGAATACATCTCCACTTCTCCTCTAAAGAAACTTGCAGTTTTACCAACACTAATAAAATCAACATTTTCTCTTTCAATCAAAGCAACAGTTTTTTTACGTTCCTCAATTTTTTGTCGAAGTTCATCTTCATTAATATCTTTAAACTCATCAAGTAATCTCTCACGTAAAATATCTTCAACCCTTTCCTCATCTTTAAGTTCAAATTTATCTTCTCTTAATCTAGGCGTAACTACTAAATCTTTGTCACCTGGGTTATAAATTTCCACTAATACTCTTTCAACATCCGATATTGCTCTTCTTTGAACTTCGCCTCTATCAGCAATTGGTCCCTCCTTGACTGGATCAGTAACCACTCTTTCAGTAGGTGGAACCCTAATATCAACACGCATATCAGAAAGAATCTCCTGAACTTCTCTTTCTGTAAGAACATCTCTCGGATCTACCGGTGGTGGAGTAGGTCTAATTGGAACAGGAGTAGGAGTAGGTCTAATTGGAATAGGAGTAGGAGTGGGTCTTGAAGAACTACCACCATCTTCTTCAGCGGGCGGAGGGGCACTAGTAACAGTAACAATAATCGCACTAGATTTAGTATTATTAAACGTATCATTAACACTAATATTCAAATTATAAGTTCCAACTACAAGAATAGTATTATTCAAAATAGTACCACTAATATTAATCTTAAACAAGGTAGTATCATTCACAGTAAAACTACTAATGTTATAATTATCCGTAGCATTTACATCGTACAAGAACTGATTGTCAACCTGAACACTCTGATCACTTGGCGTTGGACTAAATGTTGGAGCAGTAGTATCTGTGATGTTAACAAATATAATTGTACTATTAGTATTATTAAAAGTATCATTAATACTAATATTAATTGGAATCACACCATAATGAAGAGTACTAACATTAGTCAAACCACCACTACTATTAATTTTAAATTGAATAGTGTCATTAACAGAGTAACTACTGATGTTATAATTATCAGAACCATTTATGTCATAAAAGAAATTAGATGAATATTGGACAGTTTGATTTGTAGGAGTAGGGTTAAAATATGGTAAAGTAGTGTCAGTTACATTGATGAAAATTATTGTACTATTAACATTGTTAAAAGTATCATTAATAGATATATTTAAACCATAAAACCCATAATGTAAATGAGTAGCATTACTAATCATACCACTTCCATTAATTCTAAACTGAGCAGTATCATTTACAGAATAATTCCCTATAGCTGTATCATCAGTTCCATTAACATCATAATTAAACTCACTAATATATTGGACCGTCTGATTTGTTGGAGTAGGGTCAAAGTAAGGAGGAGTTCCCTCTTGTAATGTATAATTACTGAAACTACTAATATTAGCTATCAAAACTCCAAGAGTAGAATCATAAGTAATATTACAAGTATTTCCATCATCACATCTAACATTATCTTTCAATAGTTGTGGAGTAACAGGATAAGCTAATCCCCTAAAAGTTATTTGAGCAGTATCATTTAATTTAAATGTATTAATATCATTAATCAAACCAATTGTACCATTTTCAATATAAAGATCAGATGAATTAACTCCTAAAGTAATGTTTGTAGTAATATTAGATTTATCCCACTTAATTTCTCCTATAGAACTATTGTAAATCAAAGTATTGTTAATAATTCCATAAGTATCATCTCGAATAGAAAATTCCAAAATATTACTAAAATTATTATTCAAAAATGTATTATTATGATTATTTTCAAAAAGATATACGCCTCGATTTAATCCATCAAAAGTATTATTTTCAATCCAACTATGATTGAAACGAGTACTAGCTGATCCTATATTATTTAATGCATAAATACCATTCATACTATGTTTAAAGATATTATTAACAATTCTTAAACCAAATTGGGCAGGTAGAATTCCTGTTCCCAAATAACTCAGGTTATTGTTAGTAACATTAACATTTGTTCCGGAACGGATCTTAATCCCAATACCACCAAAAGATTCGCAAACAGAACCACCACTAGCAGAAGTACAATTTATATTTTCAATAATATTATTATCAATTTTAACATTGTCAAGATCAAGAATACTATTATCCCCTATACCAATAGCAAAAGGAGGAAAATCATCAACACCATAAATTTTAGAGATATTATTTCCGAAAATAACAGCATCATAAAGAGCACTATTAGGTGCTTCAGCATACAAAATACCAATAGCACTATCAATAGCACTAGAGGTCATATTAGTAATAATATTATTAGAAATATTTGCCTCAGAACAATTAGCACAATTAATTCCAAAAGTTGGTTGGCTAAGATTAATATGTCCAACTGTATTATTCCAGATAGTAGCATTAACCACTTGTTCAAATTTAATCCCCGTTCCAAAATTTTTGATTACACAATTCTTAACGGTAATATTGCTACCACCACTATCTAAAACACCCGTGTCAGGACCACCTCCATCCCCATCAATCTGATAACCAGCACAGTCAAGAATAATATCTGAAGCACCAATAGTAATCCCATCACCAGTACAACCATTTAAAGCAGCAGTTAAAGTAGTAGTAGCAGTAATTGTATCACCACAGCTAGTTGCAGCTGAAGGTAAGACAATCGTCAGTATAGTGCTCTCATTGTTAGTAAAATTAACAGAAGTATAATTTATGATATAATCTGTCAAATTAGCAGTTATATTGTGCGGTGTTTCATAGAACTTAACATTAGTATTATTCTGATAAAATTCTGTAACAACTAATCTTGGAGCATTACCATTCGCATCAGATTGACTAATATTAAACAAATCCCCAGTAACATTAAACACTGAAACATTAGCATTTGCAATAGCAGCAGCAGCAGTATCCTGAACATGTACGTCTAAATACCATTGCACTGTAAACTTTGCATTAGTCCTACCAATAGCAGTAGGCAGATTAATCCAACTTTTATTAAACGAATTATTAATAAAATATGCAGGACAATTTTGATCATACCTTAATTGAACAGTTGGATCAATGCTATTGTTAATAAAATAAAAGTCTGTACAAGTACTAGAAAATTGTATATCTAATGATAAAGCACTGCAATTCAAAAACTTATTATCAATAAATGTTTGGTTAACATTATTACTAGAACCAGAAGCAATTTCAAAACAATCATTCTCAGAGAGATTAATAGTATTATTTCCAAAATATAAATTTGGTTCCAATTCCCCTATACGCACACTTTGTGAAGTAGTATTGTAAATATAATTATTAACAATTCTAGCATTAGTTTTCTCAGAACCAGAAACTAAAACAATGGCAAAAGTAGTATTATAAATGCTATTACCATCAATAGTCACATAATCTGGCGAAGCAGAATTAACAATCCCATCATCATTACCATGACCAATAATAACATTATTTCTAACTACAACGTTATGAGCATCATTAAGACTAATCCCTTCAGTATTATTATAAAAATAATTGTTTACAATCAGATGATCAGTTCCACTTGCATCATAACCGATATTATTATGATAAAATGAAGAATTATCAACAGTAACATTATGGCTAAGAGCTTGTACGCCCCTACCCGCATTATAAAAACTACAATTGTTAATGGTAACATTATTGTCTCCGAAAGCAATATCAATTCCAAAATCATTATCAGTTGTGATATTATATCCTTTACAATCAATGACTAAATCTCCAACGGTAGTTTCAATACAATTTCCAGTTAAATTCACGATATTTGCTGTTAATTGTAAGTTAACGCCCGCTACTGCTTTATCACGACAATCACCGCAAGTATTACAAGTATTAACAGCAGCCAGACCCAAACCCTGTTCACTCTCACTAACGCCAATATTAACATCTTCACTAACACCAACATCTTCAACGACATTTTCAATCACTGGCTCTTCAACAATCGGTTCTACGATAACAGGTTCTCCAACAACACCCGGATCTTGTATTCCAATAGCTGCACCAGTAATTAAATTAGTTTCATAATTACCAAAGTCAGAATCATTCAAATAACCATAACTTAATGAAAAGATAACAAAGAAAGCTAAGACTAATGATAAGACTAAGAAAGCTTTATTTCCTGAACTAATATTCTCAGCTTTCCTCTTCCAGCCCTCTTTTTTATTATTTCTTATCATTATACCTCTTATTAGAAGTTTTAATCGTGCTATAACTCTTATTCAGAATTTTACTAATTTCAGTCATAGAAAATTTCTTTTCATTTTTAAGATAAAATACTAAAGATTCAAGAACTGCATATTTACGATTAGAAAAAATAGATAATGGAACTAATACGGAATCATCAGAGATATCAATCTCTTTCTTCAACTTAGTTTTAGCCAATTCATAGGTGGTATAAATCGTGCTTAATTCCCTATTTAATAACGATGCAATTTCTTTAACTTTTAATTTCTGAACATCTTTAAGATAAACAACAATTGCACCTAAAGCAGACAATTTTGTTTTAAAAATAGAAATTGGAAGACTTACTTTATCTTCTTTTACAGCTCCAACAAGTTCTTTAGCAAGCGCTTTTTTGTTTTCATCAGAGAGAAGATTAGCTAGCCGAGAGATTACTTTTACTATTTCCTCTTCTTTTTGTACTTTCAAACTAAATAAAGAATCTTTATTATCTTTATAAATCTTACTATTATGTAACCATTTTTTAGGTCATTTAGCAAAGTATTTACCACCATGTAACTATTTTTTACTATTATGTAGCCCAGACAAGACCAAAAGAACTAGAAATAAGTAATAAATTAATAATCAAAATAAAATCACAATTTTTTTAGGCTATCCAACACCCAATGTGCCACTATGTAGTCATTTATTACTACTATGTAACCCAAATAAGATTAAAAAACATCAGAAATAATCAACAAATAATCGAAATCATAAAAAGTAAAAGAATCAATAGTTAACAATATAATTAATCAACCACTGGTTCAGGGTCAATTTCTACAAAAGAAATAATCTTTTCTTTAATATCATCTATAGAATAATACTTTTCCTTAAAACTAGCAAGAACCTCAGGCCCAACTAAATCTAATTTGCTTAAATATACCAACACTTTCTTTTTCTGTCCTAAATTCTGTAATAACTTTTCCTGTTGCTTGATAGAAAAACCACCCTGCTCACTTAAATCAAAAACATAAACAATTACATCTGCAAGTTCTTTAACCACCAATTCTGCCTGTAATTCAATAACATTCATCTTTTCTTTTCTAGCTAAAGTTCCAGGAACATCTAACACTTGTACTTTTTTATCGTCTACTTTAAAATAACCAGCATTAACACTTTTTGTGGTAAAAGCGTAAGCAGCAACTTGTGCTTTAGTCCCGGTTAATTTGTTAAGTAAAGTAGTCTTACCTACATTAGGAAACCCATAGACACAAACAGTAAACAACTCTTTAATATCGGGGTAATCTTTCATAATTCTTCTAGATGTTTCTAAATAAGTAAGATTAACAGAAATCTGTTTAAGTAACGAAGATAACCGACCATAAAACTGTTTTGAAAGATTTTTAATGTCTTGACGTTCTTTACATTTAATTATTTTAGAGACATAACTCTTATGCAAAACTCTAATTTTTCCAATTGCCCAATTAACTGCTCCTAAAGATTTCTTATATTGAAAATGATCTAAAGTTAGATCCATTAATTTAGTATAAAATGAAGATAAATCAATAGTTGCTGGAAAAGACTTTAAAACTTTATCAAGCCGAGGAACAACTGTATCTTTGACAATATCTAATTTTAATGCCTCTTTTTGTCGAATAATTTGTAACCAATTCCCTTTTAATTTCTTGGATTTACCTTTAACTCTAGCTTTAGAAAAAGCTAAATCTAGTAATTGCTTGTTCGTTTCCACAGGAGGTATATTTTGAAAGTTCATTTTAAATTTATTTTTTTAGGTAAATGAACTTCAGAAATAGTGATATTTCTTCAAAATTCATTACAATTAACAAAAAGAAGCCTACGTTTTAAACTTTACCTATTTTCTCTTCAATAAAGAATAATCACAAATAAACTAATTAAACAACCAAGACCAAATCCCACTAAAAAAAGAACTAATAGCTGAAAAATAAAAATAAATTAAATAAATTATAACTCCCAAAACTAATAAGATCACAACAATTACTGAAACCAATTTAACAATTTCTTTGTGTTTTCTTAAAAACATTCTAATTTTCAATTTTTTAGAAACTTGTCCCGTTTTATATTTTTTTTTCAACAAAAATTCATGATGAGAGCTAATAAACAAAGCACCAATAACAAGCAAAATAATTAATGCTATAAAAATGCCTCTAAATCGATTCAAAACTCCAATATTATACAACCAAGACCATATCTTGCTTAAAAATGAAACAATTTGAGACCATGAAGAATAAATTAAATAAACTAACAACCCTAAGAATAATAAACCAACAATCATCATTAAAATTAATTTCACGCTTTTCTGATTATCCCTAAAAAACATTTTAATCTTTGACCAACTACTTTCCCCGGTATTATATTTTCTTTTCAACAAAAGATCATGATGTGACCTAAGAAATAAACTGCCAATAATTACCAGAACAAAAATCCCAACCAGAATCCCACTTAAACTAACAATAATATCCCGGTATTTATCCCATCCTGTTGCTCCAAAGACTTTTTCACCAACTTTATCCGTAACACTTTTTACAGTAGAACTTTTTTCTTCTTCATCTTTTTCTCCATCAACTAATTCTGCAACAAGACTATCCTCTCGACAGAACCCACAATCTTTGAAACAAGCACCACCATTCTCATTAATATTTTCATCATTTGTACAGGTCTCACCATCATTACAAAGCGTATCTCCACAAATACCCCAACCAGAACCACCACTACTAGAAGAACTACTAGAAGAACTACTACTGGCTGCTGCAGCAGCAGCAGCAGCTGTTACAGCTGATTTACCTGTAACAGTTAAAGTGAAAAAGAGAGAATCACTATTGTTAAAAGTATCATTAATAGTAACATTAATATTATAGTCGCCAACAGTTAAAATAGTATTATTAGACAAATGACCACTAAAATTAATTCTAAATCGAGTAGTGTCATTAACAGTAAAACTGCTCATATTATAATTATCTGTAGCATTAAGGTCATAAACAAAATTTACATCATCAGCAACACTTTGAGCAGCAGGTGGTTCAGTGAAAACTGGAAGAGTAGTATCAGTTACATCAACAATAATAACCGTACTATTAACATTATTAAAAGTATCATTCAAAGATATGTTAAGAGTTATTGGACCGTAATGTAAAGGAATAAGATTAGTAATCACACCACTACCATTAATGGTAAATTGAGTAGTATCATTAACCGAATAATTCCCCACAGCAGTATCATCTACACCATCCACATCATAAGTAAATGGATCACTATATTGAACTAATTGATCCATAGGAGTAGGATCAAAATAAGGAGGGGTTGTTTCTTGTAATGTATAATTACTAAACGAACTCACGTTAGCTGTTAAAACTCCAAGACTAGAATCATAACTAATATTACAAGCATCACCATTATCACATCTAACACCATCTTTCATTAACCAAGGAATTACTGGATAAAATAAACCTTTAAATGTTATTTGAGCAGTATCATTCAACTTAAAAGTGTTAAGATCATTAATTAACCCAATCGTACCATTCTCAATGTAAAGGTCTGAAGAATTTACATGCAATGTAAGATTTGTAGTAATATTTGCTTTATCCCATTTGATTTCACCCATAGAACTATTGTAAATCACAGTATTATTAGTAATACCAACACTAAAATCTAAAATTGAAAACTGTAAAATATTACTAAAATTATTATTCAAAAAAGTGTTATTATGATTATTTCCAAGAAGATAAACACCCTGTGTTAACCCATCAAAAGTATTGTTCACAATCCAACTATGATTAAAACGAGTAGTTGCAGCCCCCATACTATTTAAATTATAAATACCATTAAGACTAGATTTAAAAGTATTATTAACAATTCTTAAATTAGGTTGGTCAGGCATAATCCCCGTCCCCAAATAATTAAATTGATTGTTGGAAATATTAAAATTTGTTCCACTGCTAATTTTAAGACCAATACCACCACCAAAAGTTGCACAAAGACCAGTACTACCAGTAGTACAATTAATATTCTCAATGATATTATTATCGATTTTAACATTATCAAGAGTAGGAAAATTTGCATCACCAATACCCATCGCAATTGGAAGAAACTCATTAGTACCATAAATTCGGGAAATATTATTCCCATAAATAACAACATCATTAAGACTAGCAACAGTAGGAACTTCAGCATACTGAATACCAAAAACACTATCTATAGCAGTAGAAGTCATGTTAGTAATTATATTATTAGAAATATTTGCACCAGAACAATTAGCAAAACTAATCCCCCAATTAGGTTCAGTAAGATTAATATGGCCAATAGTATTATTCCAGATAGTAGCATTAAATGCATGCATAAACTCAATGCCTTTTGCAAATCCCCCGATAACACAATTCTTAATGGTGATATTTCTAAAACCCCCAGTATTTATAAAACCAGTATCCGGACCACCACCACCATCCCCAGTAATACTATGCCCCCTACAATCAAAAACAAGATTAGGACCACCAATAGTTATACCACTATCAGTACAACTTAAATCAAAAGATAAATTATAATTTTCTTTAAGTGTATCACCACAAGCACAAGTGCCGGGTCCGTCACCACAATCTACTTGTAATCCTAAATCCCCACTTTCTTCAATTACAATTTCTTCTTCAATTACTATATCTTCTACTACTAAATCCTCTTCAGACTCTATCCCAATAACCGCACCGGTAAGAACATTTCCTTCTGACCCAAATACATTTTTAAAATCTAATCCAGAATTATTAAGCTGAGAATCATCTAAATTAAGTAAAACTCCGAAACCAATCACTACAATAAATATAGCAAAAACTGAAAACAATTGATTAAATCTACTATCCATTAACTTTTATCACCCTTTTATATAATACAACTAATATATTATTATTTATAAATGTTTTTATTTCTCCCCCAATACAAAACATATTTAAACCTCAAAACTTTCTCTAGAAATATGAAAAAAGTGCGTGATAAAAATATTTATGTCATTGGACACTTACATCCAGACACAGATTCAGTCTGTGGCGCAATTGCTTACGCCCATTTCTTAAAAGAAAAACATAAACATAACGTTGTTCCCGCAAGAGCAGGAGAATTAAATTCTGAAACAAAATTCATTTTAAAAAAATGGAAAATCAAAACTCCCGTTCTATTAAAAGATGCCACAAATAAAAATATCATTATTATTGACCATAACGAAATTGAACAAGCAATAAAAAATATCCGCGAAGCTAACATCTTAGAAATTATAGACCATCATCGTATTGGTGATGTAGAAACAATCCATCCAATTCCGTTTGAAAACGAACCAAGAGGAGCTGTTGCCTCAATCATTGCTGATAGATATAGCTGGTTCAGAATCCCATTCAGTAGAAAAATCGCTGCAATGATTCTTTCTGCAATAATTTCAGATACTTTACTATTAAAAAGCCCTACTACTACCCCAAAAGATAGGGTTTTAGCCAAAAAGTTAGCCAAGATTGCCAAAGTCAATCTGCAAAAATATGGCCATGAACTATTAGAAGCTGGCTGTGATACCATCAAACATAGTGCCAATAAAATCATTCTTACCGACTTCAAAACGTATCGTAACGGAACAAAAAAAGAAGGAATTGGACAAGCCCCTGTAATTGGTTTCAAGAAAATCATGGAACGTAAAGAAGAAATCTTGAAAGAATTAATCAGATTGCAAAAAAGAAATCATGAAGCTATGTTTTTGATGGTTACAGATATTGTTGCTGGTAATACTTATTTATTCTTCGCCGGAAACGAAAATAAGATTAAAAAATTGTTTAATAAAAAAGTAGAAACCATTACCGGATTAAATGGTGGAATTATTTATCTACCAAAAATAGTGTCTCGAAAAAAACAAGTGCAACCTAAAGTGCTAGGATTGTTGTAACAAAAATAAATTCTAAATAATTTAAAAATTATTCCAACTATATCTTCAAACTAGTAACTTTACTAATCCCATGCTCGTTCATCGAAACCCCATAAAGATTGTCTGCTTCTGAAATCAACGCATCATTATGCGAAATTACTAAATATTGAGCTTTGCCAGAATAATTTCTAATCAATTTCGCCAGAGTATCAGAATTATGTTTGTCAAGTGCAGCATCAATCTCGTCTAAAATATAAAATGAAGCTGGTTGATATTCTTGAATTGCAAAAATGAACGATAAAGCAGTAAGCGTTTTCTCTCCCCCAGAAAGAGATTTAATGTCCATAAATCTTGTCCCAGTAAGTTTAACTTTAATACTTAAACCATCCTCAAACGGCTTATTAAGATTATTTAATTGCAAATAAGCTTTACCTTTCTTAAACAAACTTTCAAAGATTGTTCTGAAATTCTCATTAGCATCATTAAATGTTTTCATAAACTGATCTTTTTTCTTAGTTTCAATTTCGTTCATTAATGATAAAACATCAACTTTTTCTGTTCCTAAAGAATCTTTCTTGTTAACAAGTTTGGTATATTCTTTTTCTACCTCTTCATAAACTTCTAACGCTTTCATGTTTACAGCAGACATTTGTCCAAGCATAACTTCAAACTTATTAATTTCTCGTTGTAATTCTTCTTTACTTCTTTCTTTTAGAATCTTAGCATCTTTATATTTGGAAAACTCTTCTTTCAAAGAAGCAAGTCGCGCTTTCACTTCTGCATTCTTTAATGAAACTAAATTAATCTCTCGCTCACCAGTACGAACTTTCTCTCGAACATTTTCCATTTCATTCTCAGCTTTATTAGTTTCTGTACTGAATTTTTCCCGTTGGTTAAATAATTCTCGATATTTAGAATAAAACTCTTTACTATTCTTTTCTTTTTGTTCTAACTCTTTATCGCCAACTTTAATCTGTTCAGACAACTTCTTAATTTCAGAATTGAATTCTACTTCTTCTTTCTGATGCTGTTTAAGAATTTCTTTAATTTTCTCTTTCTCGGGAGAAATTAACTGACTAACTTGCTCTGAACTGTTTTTGAATTCATTTTCTAAACGAATCAAATCTTCTTTACTGCTTTGTTTAGATTCTTCAAAGGCACTTAATTGCGCTAATAAACGTGGATTTCTTAATTCAGAAATTTGTGATCTTAAAGTATGTTTTTTTGTTTTTAATCCCGCTAATTCTTGATTAATAACAGAGATATTTTTCCCAATACCCCCTAAATTCTCATTAACTTCTTTTAACTTATCATGTAACTCTTTTTTCAAATCACTAGTCATCGATAAATCTGAACCATCTAAATGTAAAGTTTTCTCTAACTTGATCACCTCAACTTCTAACTCTCCTTTCAAGTTTCTTAAAGAACTGATTTCTTGTTCATTCGCTGCTCTTTTTGATTCCACCGCAGAGATAACATTTTCTATCTCAGCAATTTCTCTTTCTATACCCTCTAACCGTTCTAAAGAATCTTTTTCTTTAAATCCTACAGATGATCTTCTAGCTAAGAAACCGCCGCGCATTACTCCACTAGCTTCAGCAATATTTCCATCAATAGTACTCATCTTAATTTTGCCAATACCAACTTTTCTGGCCACATCAATATTATCTACAACTAAAGTATTACCAAAAACATAAGCGAACGCTTTTTGATATTGTGATTTAAATGAAACTAAATTAATTGCAAAATCTTGTACTCCGTTCGTATTCAATAACTTTTTATCATCAGAAGAAACTTCACGATAACGAATTTTATTTAAAGGGATAAACGAAGCAGAACCTAACTTATTATTTTTCAAATATTTAATACAATCAGCAGCAACTTGTTCATTGTCAACTACAATTTGTTGTAATCTTCCACCAGCAGCAGTTTCTAAAGCAGTAGCAAACTGTTTCTTTACTTGTCCCAATTCAGAAATGGTTCCATGCACCCCTTTGAACTTTTTCTTATTTTCTAAGATTGAAGAAACTGCTCGGTTGCTTGATAATCCTGCCTGGATAGACATGGTTTTTGCATTTAATTGTGAATATTTTTCCTGTAAACTTACTAAATTTCGACGAGCATTAGCAAGTTGAGAAGCAAAACCACTATCTTGATCTAAACATTGGTTTAATCTTAATGTTGATTGTTTGAAATTAGTTTTTTTATCTTGTAACTCTTTTAATTGTCCTTTACTTTCTTTCTCAATTTCTTTAACTTTCTTAATTTTCTCATCAATCGTTTCCAATTGATATTCAATCTTATCTTTTTCTCTTAACAATTCTTGTTGTCCCTGACGAATCTTTTGTACTTCTTCCTGTTTCCGTTCAATCAATTTATCTTTATCTTCTAATTCTTCTTCAATCTCTTGAGAAGATTCAATCTTATTTTTCTTTTTGAATGCAGCAATACTTCTATTCAACTCTTCAATTTCTCTATTTTTTTGTTGAATCTTTTGCCGTAAATCTTTTTGTTTTTCTCCAGAAGAAGAAAACTTTTCATCCAAATCTGTTAATTCTTGACCAAACTGATCTTTCCTTTGTTGAATCTTATTAATTTCATCTTTTAATGTTGAGACTCGAGCTTTATCTTTGGTAAGAGCAACTTTTAAATCTTCAATTTCACGATGAATTGTTAATTGTTCTTTCTCACCTTTCTGTTCAATCTCTTTATTAATTGTAGAAACTTTTTCTCTATTAACTTTGATTGTAGCTAATAAATTTTCAATTTGTTTTTCCGCAGAACCAATCTTGCCATGACTCTTACCCATTTCTTGGTCATGCTTCGCTTTGATCTTTTCTTTCTCTTGAATTTGTAAATGTAAATTAGTAGCTTTGTAAGAATCAATTTGATCTTTTAATGCTTTAAACTTCAAAGCCTGATCACGATCTTTTTTTAATTCTCGCAAATAAGTTTTTCTTTCTTTAAGAATAATTTCAGCATTATTTAATTTATCTTCAACTTTATTCAATTCTAAAGTTGCTTTATGTTTCTTTTCTTCGTAAGCAGAAACATCACTAATTTCTTCAATAACTTTTCTTCTTTCTACTGGAGACATATCAACAAATTTCATAATATCTCCCTGTAAAACAATATTATGTCCGTCAGGATTAATTTTAGCAATAGAAAGTAAATCTAACACCTCTGACCGAGTATGTTTTTTACCATTGATCCGGTAAGTACTTGCTCCTTTTTTTGTAATCGCTCTGTTAACAACAATTTCTTTATCTTGATGAGGGAAAACTTTATTCTTATTACAAAAAGCAATCTCTACATAAGCTTTCTGAGCAGGTGTTTTTTTCTTACCGCCATTAAAAATTAAATTGGCTGCTTTCTCTGCCCGCATTGATTTAGCTGAAATTCTACCTAAAACGAAACAAAGTGCATCCCCAATATTTGATTTCCCAGAACCGTTAGGACCAAGAATACAATTAAATTTACTATCAAAAGGAACATCTGTCTTGTGAGCAAAACTCTTAAATCCATGAATTGCAATTCTATTTATTTTAGTCATAATAAACCACTCTCTTTATTGGATATAACGTTTTGTTTTTAATTTATAAATGTTACTATTTTGTAACATACAATATCAATATTATTTAATAAATTAAAAAGATTAACGTTAAGAAAAATGTGGGGCTGCGGGGATTTGAACCCCGAACACCTAGATTTCAATTACAACAATTGTATCTTCAGTCTAGTGCTCTCTTTCCCTTGCCTCTAAAAAAAGACAATCCAGATTGAGCTACAGCCCCAACTAACATTCAAAATAAACTGCCACTTTATAAATGTTTTTGCAGATAGAAAGTAGTACTTCATCAAAATTCAAAAAGAGAAAAATCCCCCTTCTCGTAATGTCGTTACTTGTTTTGGTAAATCAAAACTCCAAGTAGTATCGTTTCTTAAATAATGATTTCCTAAAACAATCATTACTCTTCTCATTGCTTCATCTTGAATTGCTAGGGGTAACACTTTTATCTCTTCATTTGTCAATTCATTTTCAGCAACATAAGAATCAAGAAATAATCTAGCTCTATCCCTAATATCCACACTAACATCATTCTTCCTCTCAGTTTTTGCCCCACAAGTTCTTGCAAATCTATGCATTCCAAATCCAACATCTCTTGCCCTTTGGGAATATCTCAAAGGATCAAAATCAAGTAATGCCAATAATTCTTTAGAAGAACCATTAAACAAAACATTATGAGGATGTAAATCATAATGAACAATCTGTGAAGGTAAATGGTCAACTTTCGCCTCAACAATTACCTGTGAAAGTTCATCAACTTCATCAAGAATCCCTAAAACATAAGAATCAAAAACAGTTTGTTCACCATGTTCTTTTACTGCTTTAATTATTCTTACAAGTTCTTCTCTATTATGAGCAAAAATCGAATCATTAAATCTTTTTATTTCAGCTTCGTAAGGAATTGTTGCAAGAATTTTATGAAATTTTCCAATTTCAGCCGCAACATTGCTAAGTTCTGATTGTGATCCGTCAAAATTTTCTCCTTCAATGAAATCATAAAAACAAAAAACCCCCTCATCAGTAACATCAAAAGTCGTTCCTTTAGTAGTAGGAATTACTGTGGGAGTTTTTATCCCATTATCTTTAAGATAAGCAACAGCTCTATTGACTACATCTTGAACTTCTGGTTTGTTAATGTGGCTATGTTTCAAAAGATAAACACCGGACTTTGTCTCTACACGAAAATTATTACTATTCTTTTCGGCACCCGCAGATAATCGCAAAATATCTACTTCATCTCTTCCCCAACCTTCTTTCAAAATTGTAGCTAAACGAGAAGACTCAGCAGTAGGCATTTTTTCATACTTTACCGTTGCTATTCCATGGTTAAACGGATCTAAATCAGTATATTGAGTCATAATGATCTTAGAATAAGAATGATTTAAAAAACTAATGGTTTTTAGAACTAAGTTCCCATCCCATTCTAACCGCCTAAAGTCCCTTTCATAATATTCATCGCAAACAAATTAAATAATAACATCACTGTCCCTGCAATGAAACAAAATAAGAACGTGCTGGAAATTAAGCCCTTACCTAAAGCATATCTTTCACCCAATTTATCGGAACCATTCTCAATTCCACTAACTAAAGAAGTTAAAATAAAAGCAATTTGAACAATATAAATCCCAACAATGACTTGAAAATGAAATGTAGGAATTCCAATCCCAAATATTTTCAGCATGTCTGCCCAACCACCCGACTGTTCTCCTTGAGCAGCAAAGGAAGTCAATTGAGCACTTAACTTAGTTAAGATTGTAGAAATCATTGAAGTTATTCCAATAACAATTCCCGCAATTGCTGGCGTTAAAAACTTTACCTGCGCTTTCATCGAAGAGATAACATCTGCCATTAAATCTTTTAATCTCTCTTCTACCCGATGAATTTCTTTAATGTACCTTGACATTGACAATAAAGCTTGAGCAGCAATTCTTGGCCCTTTCTTAACACTTTCAATTAATACTTTCATTGAAGATTTGATAACTGTAGAAGGATAACTTGCTATTGCACCAACTTTTGGATCAAATACAGCCTGTTCCAATCCCATCCCTAATTTAGTCATATTCCTCTCAGCAAGATTAAAAAAATCTCCAGAAGTGGTCCCTTTCATCGTATCAGCAACTTTTGCAAAAGCAATCTCTGCGGGGATACTATCACCTAAACGATTACCTAACTGAAATAAAGCAGAAGAAAATTCGTTCTCTAACTCTTTTGTTTGTTCTCTAATTTTAACAACATTCTTTGAACGAAGTGAATAAAACAAACCTAATGAACCACCAAAACCAATGGTAACCATCAACGATAATAGTGAAGCCCCAATACCATAAGGACCTACTCGGTCAGCGTCTTCACAACCCGAGTCAGCACAAACATAATCTAACATTTTAAATTGACCATCTTCATCAAAAGCAAAATCCGGTGAACCAAGAGCATGTAAAATTAGTGGACTAAAACCAATTAACATTGCCACAATAAAAATCATTAAACAAAAATAAAATGGATTAACACTTATCGCAAAAGCTTTTCCAAATTTAATATTAACATTCTTATACTTTTTCATCCCCGGATTATTACCAATATCTACGGCACCATAACCAGCTGGGCGTTTAGAAAGGATAGTCTTACCCAAATAAAATACTCCAATTGGCAAACTGATGTTGTAAAGTACAGAAATATAAATTGCAGTCATAAAAGGATTTGAACCTTCACCACCACCCATAAAACTTACTACTAAAGGTAAAATAACTAAACCTAAAATAGGTAAAATAACCCCTAACATGTGTAACATGGTCATTGGCGATTTTAAATCATGGGCATAATGTAACATGTTTTCATAAGTACCGTTAAGAATTACATCAAGCGATTTATCTAACAAAGACAAACGTCGATCTTCTGAACCTTCAAATAAAGAAGATTCTACTAAATGAAATGCTTCTACAAATTCTTTATTCCAATCTTTCCAAGTTTGTAAATAAGCATCAGCAGAATCTCTAATATTACCAAACTTCTGTGTTTCAACATCCCACAGAATTTTTCTAAAATCAAGCGATAATGGCTGTTCCAAATGGTCAGAAGCAAATTCTATTGCTCTTTCTAAATTAGAAGTGTGCCGCATGTAAGTTACCACATAAAAAATACTTTGAACCATTTGGTTAGAAGCTTTCATTCGCCAAGAATTGGCCATAAAATCGGGAACTCTTTGTAAAGCAGGAATCATTAACATTCCACCAAAAAGAAAAAAGATTACAAAAAACATCATTGGCTCACCAATAAGAAGAATTGGTAACGCAAAACCAATAAACGAACCAATGACAATAACTATAAGTGGTAAAAGAATAGCAAACGATTGTACACCGGAAGGCGTAACATTCAGATGACAGGCAGAAATATTCTTATTAATTTTTTCAGTTTTTTTTGGGTCAACTGTTAATTTCAATAAGTTCTCTGAAAAATTACAAGCTCTCTCATATAAACTGTAACTAGCAGGATAAAGTTCACTCTTAAATTCAGTATATTCTTTAGAACTAACTTTAAGTGGACCTTTAGCTGAGGTCTCACCAAATTCCTCTTTTATTTTAGATTTATACTTCTCTAAAAGCTTTGCATATTCATCGTCTTTCATCTATCAAACAATAAGGTTATTTTATCTGTTTAAAAATATTACTAAGATAAAAAAGCCCTTCGGGCTTTGAAATAGTAAATGCAATATCATTTACATTAAATGTAAAAGTTTCATCTAGGATATGGAAAAACCTCAGCAGTACCACTAACAGAAATATTTACTAAAGCAACATAAGTTTTCTTTTCTTCAATTAAAAAAGCACTAGCATAAGTAAAACACCCTTCCCGATAAGAATCCAATTGCTCAATTTCAGGATAAAGAACATCATTAACGTCATTAAAATTTAGTCTAGAAAGAACATCTTCTTTTTCTATTCTTCTTCCATAGCAACTAAGCTCTTGGTTTTTTCTATCAAGAGCAAGAATAGAGATAACATTTCCTTCCAGTCCAAATTGTTTAAGTTGCCTATTAAGATAAACAAAAACTTCATCTTCTTTAGATTGTACTTCACTTTCTATGTCCATTTTACTATTCAAAAGGGGAACATTTTTAAAAATGTTATGTAAATGTAATAAAGTATGTTTTCATTCGAAATTAAACACAAGTCTGGACAAGCAAGAACAGGAATAATTAAGACTGCCCATGGAGAAATTAGAACTCCTGCTTTCATTCCCGTAGCTACTAAAGCAACAGTAAAAGCTCTCACCCCAGCACAATTAAATGAAATTGGTTTTGATGCTATTCTTAGTAATACTTATCACCTCTACTTACAACCAGGCGCAGATATTATTGAAAAATTAGGTGGGTTACAAAAAGTCTCTGCCTGGCATAAACCAATGTTTACTGATTCTGGAGGATTTCAAGTCATGAGTTTAAACGACGGACTTTGTAAAGTTAGTGATGATAAAGTCATCTTCAAATCCCACATTGACGCTTCTAAACATGAATTCACACCAGAAAAATCTATGCAAATTCAACGTAAGTTAGGTGCAGATTTAATTTTTGCATTTGATCAATGTTTAGATATTAATGCTGATTACGAAACAACCAAAGAATCTTTGGCCAGAACACATTCTTGGGAAGAAAGAAGCCTGGCTGAATTTAAGAAACTGAATGTTGATAATAAACAAGCACTCTGTGGAATTGTTCAGGGAGGAAGATTCAAAGATCTTCGAGAAGAAAGTGCAAAATTTATTGCCTCACTTGATTTCGATACCCTTGCTATTGGCTCAATCTTCGGCGATCCTAAAGAAGAAAGTTTTGCTCTTGTTAAGCATGCCATGCAATTTCTTCCGGAAGAAAAAACTAAACATCTTCTTGGTATTGGTGCGGTGGAAGATATTTTTAATTATGTATCATTAGGATTAGATACTTTTGATTGTGTTCTACCAACAAGATTAGCAAGATCAGGTTATATCTTCTTCCGTCCAGAATCTGGCGGTACCGAAGAAAATAGATTCCGCTATAAACTTATTAATACCCAATATAAAGAAGATTTAAAACCATTAGATGAAAATTGCGATTGTTATACTTGTAAAAATTTCAGCAGAGGATATATTCATCATTTGTTCAAAGCTAAAGAATTACTAGTTTATACTTTGATAACTTACCATAATCTTTACTTCTTCAAAAGAATGATGGATGAAATTCGAGAAAGTATTGAGAATGGAACATTTATGGAGTTGAAGAGAAAGTGGTTGGGATGAACCTCGACCAATACAACTACCATCTCCCGGAAGAACTAATCGCTCAAAAAGCATTCTCACCCCGAGATCACTGTAAATTATTAATTCTTAAAAATAATAAAATTATTCACAAAAAATTCTACAATATTATTGACTACTTAGAATCAGGAGATGTTCTTGTTATCAATGAAACAAAAGTAAAACGCTGTAAATTGATTGGCAAAAAAGAATCAGGCAGTCCTGTAGAAGTTACTTTAATCAAACCACTAGAAAATAATAAGTTTGTTGCCAGAGTTAAAGGCAGAAACCCTTATCCTGGAATTAAATTATATTTCCAAAACAATTCCGCTAAAATTATAAAACAAGATTATGACATTTTTGAATTAGAATTTGACAATGAGATTAAAGAAGAAGATTGTGAATTACTAACTCCACCATACATTAAAGAAAACGTTCCGGAAGAAGATTATCAAACCATCTATGCTAAAATCCCTGGTTCTTTAGCCGCACCTACTGCGGGCTTACACTTTACTCCCGAACTACTCCAAAAAATCGCAGAGAAAGGGATTAAGATTGCTAAAATCCAATTAGACATTTCTTTTGAAACTTTTTTACCTATCAGAGATTTTGAAGATCATTCTACAGGAAAAGAATACTTTTCTGTTGACAAAGAAAACGCCAATATCATCAATTCCGCAAACGGAAAATTGATTGCGGTAGGAACAACTGTTGTCAAATGTTTAGAATCTTGTGATTGGAAATTAAATGAAGACAAAAAAAGTAATCAGATTCAAGCAACAACCGGCATCTCAGAAACATTCATTAAACCCGGCCATCAGTTCAAAGCAAACATTAAAGCGATGTTAACTAACTTCCATTTACCACAATCATCTCTTTTATTATTAACATCTGCTTACATCGGAAAAGAACTATTACTAGATGCGTATAATGAAGCAGTAAAAGAAAATTACAGATTCTACACGTTAGGAGATGCGATGTTGATTTTTCGTTAAACTTTCTTCTCTCGAATCTCTTTCAATAAATCATCAACAAACTTATCAACTTTGACATCAAACTTAGTTTTACCTTCTCGATTCCGCACAGCTAAAGTTTTCTTCTCAACTTCTTTGTCACCAATGGTAACAATGTAATTAACTTTCTCCATTTGTGCATCTCTAACCTTTTTGCCCATTGATTCCATTCGATCGTCTAATTCTACTCGAATACCAACATCAACTAATTGCTGCATAACTTTCTTAGCAAAAGGAAGATTATCATCTGTAATTGTAACAAGTTTAACTTGAACCGGACTTAACCACGCTGGAAATTTCCCGTTAAGATGTTCAGTAAGAATTCCAATAAATCGTTCAACTGCCCCATAAACTACCCGATGTAAAATTACTGGCCGTTTTTCTTTGCCATCTTTATCAGTATAATTCAAATCAAACCTTTCTGGAAGAGACATATCTAATTGAATCGTAGAACACTGCCAAGTTCGATCTAAAGAATCTTGCAAATGAAAATCAATCTTCGGACCATAAAATGCTCCGTCCCCTTCATTAACTTTGAATTTGATTTTCTTTTTCTTCAAAACTTTCTCTAAAGCTTTCTCAGTAAAATCCCACACATTATCACTACCGATTCTTTTTTCTGGCCGAGTAGATAATTCAATGTGATGAAAATCTAAATTAAATGTAGCAAACATTTCTTTGATAATATCAATGATGTAACCAACTTCATCTTCAAGTTGTTCTTCCGTACAAAAGATATGCGCATCATCCTGCGTGAATTGAATTACTCTAAACAATCCTGCTAATACCCCAGATAATTCTTGTCGATGAACCACACCTAATTCTCCTACCCGTAAAGGTAAATCTTTATACGACTTAGATGAAGCTTTGTAAACTAACATTCCTCCAGGACAGTTCATTGGTTTAACTGCAAATTCTCTTTTTTCATAATCACTAATAAACATGTTCTCATGATACTTTGCCCAATGTCCTGAAAGTAACCATAACTTCTTGTCAAGAATTTGGGGAGTAGAAATTTCTTGATAACCATTTCCCCGATGAATTTCTCGCCAATAATTTTCTAACAGATTTTTAATTGTCAATCCTTTATCATGCCAGAAAACCATTCCTGGAGCAACTTCATTAAAACCCCATAAATCTAAATCTTTACCAATAATTCGATGATCATTATCTTTTAATTTTGAAGTGTCTAACCGAGAACGAGAAATTTGTTTTAATAAATGAGCAATCTCTTCCTGACTTAACTCTTTCTCAACAATCTTTTTTGAACCATTGCCTTCTTTTCCTTCTTCAACCGAAAATTCTCTGCTTAATTCTGACAGAGGATGACCTTTACAAGAAACATTAAAACTCTTGTACCAGCCAAATGGTGCCCGAGAAACTTTAAAATCTTTTTTCAATAATTTCTCAGCTTCTTTCATTACTTCTTCAGCTGTTTTGGGATTAGATAAAGCAGAACTTAGATGTGCGTAAGGATAAAGAACAATATTTTCAGCTTTAACTTGCTTAGCAATATCTTTAATTTCAGAAATGTATTTTTTTACAATTGCTTTAACATTATTTTCATCTCTCTTTTCAACTGCTGTAAAAACAACTAAACATTCTTCTACTCTTTCTTTCTTGCCTTTTTCAACATCTTCTTCAGCACCTTTGAAAGCTTTCTTCTTTACTTCAAATTCAATAAAGTCCGCATGGATTGTTAAGATTTTCATATTTATTACCTCGATTGTGATATTTAATTTAACAATTAATCATTATTTAAAAATCATTCTATTATAAATCACAAAAAATGAAGAAAAACTTTATAAACCAACACCACAATTAGAGTAATACTTTGAGAGGTACGCCGGTCATGGCTTGCGTATACTGGAAGGGTAAGATAATCTTATTCTTCTTATTAAAATATAAAAACAAAAGGTAAAATAAAATGGCAAGAATGCATAGTAGAGATAAAGGAAAATCTGGTTCAACTAAACCAGCAAAGAAAATCCCTTCCTGGGCACCATATAAAGAGAAAGAAGTAGAGAAATTAGTAATCAAATTTTCTAAAGCAGGTAAAAGTACATCAGAAATAGGAATGATTCTGAGAGACGCTTATGGAATCAATAGTGTTAAAGCATTAACTAGTAAAAAAGTTAACCAAATCCTTGAAGAGAATGGTTTAGTTAAGATTCTACCTGAAGATCTTTTAAACCTAATCAGAAAGATGGTTGACGTAAAAGCACACTTTGATAAGAATAGACAAGATATGACTTCTAAACGAGGTTTGCAATTAACTCAATCAAAGATTATGCGTTTAATTAAGTATTATAAAAAGAATAAACGCTTAGCCGCTGATTGGAAATTCAGTCCAGACAGATTAAAGATGTATCTGGAATAAAGTAAGAGTAAATTTCCGAAAGGTTTTTATTCTTTCTTTTCTTTCCTTTACTAAATAAGAGAGGAAAGATTAAAAATATTTTAAAATTTTTATTTCTTTCTTTTTATGTTGAGGTTAAAAAAAAAGTGGAACGTAAAGAATTATATTTAATATTTGCAGTAGTAGTAACGTTCATTTTCATCGCTAGCGTGCTTTTCACTGCTGGTGGAATCACAGGAGGAATAATCATTAAAAGTGTCTCCTGCTTCGAGGATAAAGATTGTAACGATCATAACGAAGAAACAACAGATTTCTGTAAAAACCCTAGCACAGAATATTCTTTATGTGTAAATAAACCAATATGAAAAATTATTAAAAAAAATTATTAAAAAGAAAAAAAATAAAAACTATAACATAGTTCTGATATTTTCAATGTTTGTTGCTATATCTGTACCTTTCTTGGTAAGTTCTAACAACTTCAATCGACCTTCTTTCTTAAACTTAATCAGGTCAGACTTCTGCATTTCTTGCAAAATCTTCACAACATGAGAATAAGTACAATCTATTTGTTTTGCTAACACTGACGCGTAAACGTTAGAGTTTGCATTCTTTAGTTCTACCAACATCATAGCTGGTTTTTCTCGAAAAAATACCTCAAAGATGGATTTATTAGTTTTAATCAATTTGACACCTCGCAATTGGTTTTCCATCTTTCACCCCCCTCAAAAAAAGTTAATTACGATAGTTATCCACAAAAAAAGTGTAACATTTTTTTGGGATCCTAAAAATGCGATAAGTTAATTGCATTTTTATGATTTTCAAACACTTAACTATCCTAATATCTATCTTGGAAGCGCCTATATTTAAAGGTTTCTAAAGAAAAATCTTTTTCTTTAAAAGCATAGAGGAGAAACAAGTTATTAATATTTTAAAACGTTTTAGCAATGTTTTTAAATGACTCAACTTTTCACAAAACTATGACTTCTCCATTAAAAAAAGAATTCTTCCCTCATCAAGAAATTAGAGCAGGACAAGATGAATTAATTAAAGACACGGAAGAAGCTTTTTCTAACGAAAAAATATTGTTAGCACATGCCCCGACCGGTTTAGGAAAAACTGCCTCTGCCTTATCAGTAGCATTACAATTCGCTTTAGAAAAAAAGAAAACTATTTTCTTTCTAACTAACAGACATACCCAACATCAAATTGCTGTTGACACTTTAAAGATGATCAACAAACAAACTTCTCACGAGATATCATGTGCAGACTTGATTGGAAAAAGATGGATGTGCACCCAAGAAGTTGCTGGTTTGTTTGGTAATGAATTTAATGAATATTGTAAAGCAGTTGTAGAGAAAGGAGAATGCGAATTTTACAATAAAGTAAGATCAAAAAAAGAATTGACCGTTGAAGCGAAGAAATTAATAAAAGAACTAAAACAAAAAGGACCGTTACATAACGAAGAATTAATATCCATTTGTAAAGATGAAAAAAAATGTAGTTATGAAATCGCTTTCGCTCTTGCTAAAGGCGCCCAAGTAATTATTGGTGATTATTATTATCTGTTTAATCCTTTTGTGCAATCAACAATTTTTAATAAATTAGAATTGGAGATGGAAGACGTAATCTTAGTTCTAGATGAAGGGCATAACCTTCCTAATAGAGTAACAGAAATGTTAAGTTCTAACTTAACAACTTATATGATTAAGAATGCTATTCAAGAAGCAAAAAAATTCCATTATAACGGATTGATTATTTGGTTGCAAGAATTAAATTCAATTATTAACAAACTCGCGGAATTTGAAGGAAATGATTTTGCTAAAGAAAAATTAGTATTAAAAGAACAGTTCTCGGATAAAGTTAACAAAACTGTTGATTATGATCAATTGATTAATGAATTAGAATTAGCTGCAGATGAAATCAGAAAAAAACAACGTAAAAGTTTTTTAGGTGGTATCTCCCACTTTCTGGAAGAATGGAACAATCCCGAGGAAGGGTTTACCAGAATCATTGCTGAGAAAGAAAGTAAGTATGGCCCGCAAATTATTTTAAGTTATTCTTGTTTAGATCCTAGTATTATTACTAAACCTGTTTTTGAAAGAATTCATGCCGGTTTAATTATGAGTGGAACATTGAAACCTACTTTCATGTATAAAGATGTTTTGGGGATTGAAAGAGGAATTGAGAAAGAATATCAATCACCTTTCCCACCAGAAAATAAATTAAATTTAATCGTTCCAGAAACTTCTACAAAATATAATTTAAGAGGAGAAGCAATGTTTAGAAGAATTGCTGAGAAATGTTCAGAGTTCTCCTCATTAATTCCGGGCAATGTGGCTTTTTTCTTTCCTTCATATGCTTTAAGAGATCAAGTAAGTTATTTCATTTCTACAGAAAAAAAGAAATTCTTAGAAAAAAGTGAAATGAGTAAAGAAGATAAAGAAGAATTCTTAAATTCGTTTCGAGAAGAAAAAGATAAAGGTGGAGTCTTGTTAGGTGTTACTGGTGCAAACTTTGCTGAAGGAATCGATCTGCCAGGAGATTTACTAAAAGGAGTAGTCGTTGTTGGGTTACCTTTAGCCAGACCTTCTTTAAAAAACAGACAAATCATCAGATTCTATGAAGACAAATATGGAAAAGGATGGGATTATGGATATATTTATCCAGCCATGTCTAAATGTATCCAATCAGCAGGAAGATGTATTCGTAGCGGAACTGATAAAGGAGCTGTGATTTTCTTAGATGAACGATTCAGTTGGCAAAATTATTATACTTGTCTACCAAGAGAAGGATTGATTGTTAGTAAAGATTATGATAAATTGTTAAAAGAATTCTTTATGGAGGGGTAAGTCCTCTTTTTTTACGATAATGATCCACTTCTTCTAAGAATCTTTCAATGTCTAGTTCCCCATAACAATTATGAATTTGACATTTTAAGGGCATTTTATGTACAATATCACAGAGTAATGTTTCTTCATCAAGAAAAGCACAAATTCCTCCAGCCCAAAATTCTTCTTTGTTTCTAAGACGATATCTCTCACCTTCTTGAACAACATTTTCTAAACCAATTTTAGAAACCTCATCTAAATCAACCCATTTCTTTCTTCTATAACAACAAGCACTCCTACAACGTTTAGATCTCAAATAAGAACAAATAGTCATATTTACAAGAATATTTCCAAACTATAAAAGAATTTAGCCTCAGAATTAGGCACTTAAGAGAAATAGCTATTAAGTTACTAATTGTAGGTTATATGTCACCAGTATACAAAAACGTAACATTTATATACTTGTTGTACTTTTGTAACAATATCACAATCAAAGGGTTCCAAGATTTCTACCACCCTCACCCCCTCATTGGAACCTTTTTTTCTTTTTCCTAAATTTCTAAGAATTGTTATAATTAAAATTTAAGAATTAAAGTTACTCCTATTCAACCTAAATAACTCTTATGACTATCCACATAACTATAATGAATCTCGCCAAATTCACAATTAAAACAAGTAGTGTCTAAGTTAATCCAATCGTCTTCTGTTTTGTAAGCAGAAACTGCTTCTGAAAGTTTCACTTGAACATAAACATGTCCAGGAACAAAAACAAATCTTGTCTGTAAACCGATTGATTGTAATAACGAAGATAATAATATTGAACTATCATCACAATCTCCAGAATCTGATTTCAGTGATTCCTGAGGAGTTTTGAAATACTCAAAAGCTAAAGGATCATTAAGATAATTAAAATTCTTCTGTACAAAATAAAACATTGCTTTCGCATTACAAACTTTGTGTGTCTCTTGGCAAGATAAAGTCACAATCTTGTCAGCAATTTGTTTGATTTCTGGAGTTACAGAGACATAAGCAGTTATTTTCCCAGAATTTATCTCAGGAATAACCATTTCCGGAATATTTAAGTCTGCTATCGTCGGCAGATAATTAGGTTCCGGATTCTGTTTGATCCCGTAATACGGAACTAACCAGAGAACCAATATCAATATCAGAAATAAGCCCATGATAACTTTCATCGGACCTTTATACCAAGATTGATGATCATCAAAGTGTTCTTCATGATGTTCTTCTTGATCTTCTTCGTGTTTGTGATCTTCTTGCATAACTAAAAGAAATGTTAAGAGTATATAATTGTTTAGAAAAAAAAATTATTCTCGAGACGTTAATTCATTAAGCGACCCTAAATTTCTAAAAAATGTATATCTCACATAATTAAATTCTGTTCGAGTTTCAAAAACACTAGCAAGAACCATATCTTGATAACATAAATAAGTAATTCGGTCATTTGACATTTGAGAAAAATCAGCCGCTAACCCACCAGATTTAATTTCAAACTCTGATTTTTGCACATTATAATTATCCAGAACAAACCGTTCAGTTTCAACAAAAAAATCATCAATAGTATTTGTAACTGTAACTTGTTCACCAGTATTTACAACAATGGAATTAGGGATTGGCTTCATCATATAACCAGAAGTTCGCTAGTTTAAATAATTAATGAAAAAAAGTGTGAGGGAATATTTTCAATAAACAAATCTTTTAAGATAAGTTTTATAAATAACCCCCATTTTTACATCTTCACCCACTAATAAAAAGACACCTGTGTTCTAGACATGCGGGGGTAGCAAAGTCTGGTCAAATGCGCAGGACTTAAGTCATCAACAATTGGTTTCGGCCAACGAAAGATATCCTGTCTCTTAGTGGGTTCGGGACAGAAAGTGTGAAAATACTTTTTGCGGAAAAGTTCAAATCTCCTCCCCCGCACTTTTTTTAATAACATTATGAACAGAAGTTTTGTTTAAATTTACTTCCCTACTTATTTTTCTAATACTATGCCCCATTTTTCTTAATCTAACAATTTCTGAAACATCAATCACAGGTTTTCTAATATGTCTTGTCTTTTTTAGAATTTCAACACATTCATTTAGTTTTTTTAATTTCTCTTCATAAACCCTAAATCCCACATTATCACCGAATCGGATAATATTTTCTTTATCTCTGTGAATATCGAAATACAAGTCTCTAGTAGTTTGATCATCCCTATGATTAGCTTTCTTAGGTATTACACTACAATTTACATTGAAAGCATATAACATCATCCTAATTTGATTTAAAAATTTTCTTAAATTAGGTAATAATTCTTCAGACTTAGCAAGCTTCAGTCTTGGTTTATTAGAATGAGTTTTCTTTTCTATCTTAACGGTTGAAAGTTCATCTTCTAATAAACCTTGTAAAAACAAGTGGCTATTCCTTTTAGATTCAATAATCCAATTTGGCACTAAAAAATTGCTTTTTGTTTTATTCCCCATTGGAGCCCCTAAACAAAACAATGTTCTTCCAAGAAGAGCATCATTAACATTTAAAGTATAAGCAATTCCTTTTGCTTTACTTGTAAATATTTTAAATTTCTTAATATTAATGTTTAAAATAGAAGAAACTATTTTCTTTAATTTTTTAAGTTCTTTTTCTTGTCCAGAAAACTTTACTATAAAATTAGAGTCTAAATGTCCATCACCCATTACTTTTGCAATTAAGTAAGCAAACTCACTAGACAAGTTAGAATTATTAAATAATGGAAGCCATTTCCTATCTTCAAGAACTTTTATTTGGGAACAGGGTGTTCTTTTCTTATAAGTGTTTAAGATGTGATTCAGTTCCAAAATTATCTTTTGTTTATTCATGTCCCCTCCAAGATCTTGTAATGAACAAAAATTGTTTTAATTAGTAGATATCTTACAGAACTAATCATTAATAAACTTTGTCCGCACCTGACCAGTGGGTTTTATAAAAGGAAAATTTTACAGAACCCCCAGAAAAATATTTTAATTTTCTCGTGGGTAGTGGCTTTTAGAAATTACTTCTTCATCTCTCTTAACATTCGAATAACTTTATTAAAATCTTTCTGTAACTGCTGGTTCTCTCTCTCAGCTTTACGATTAATGGCGTGATCATAATTAGCATCAATTCGATCTCTTTCCGCCTGTCTATTCTGAGCCATCAAAATTATTGGCGCTTGAATCGCTGCTAAACAAGATAAAACTAAATTTAAAAGAATAAATGGATACGGATCAAAAGGTCTTTTTAATAATACCCAACTATTAACCCCCATCCAAATTATTAAAAGCACAAAAAATGTAATAATAAAGGTCCAACTACCACCGAACGTAGCAATTTTATCAGCTGCTTTCTGCCCGATATTTAATTCTTGCCGAAATACAGGATGATGTTCATGTTTTGTAAAATGATTAGAACGTTGAGAAGATGAACTTTTTTTATCAGTAGAACTCTCTTTCTTCTTCAACCTCTTTTTTGCCATAACTAAAATGAATATCTTATCATTTATATATTTTTTCCTAATTTAAACAGAATAATTTATAAGTAAAAAAATAATTATCAGTAATATGGATACAGCTTTGTTATTAATTTTAATTGTAATGGGCAACTTAAGTTTGTACTGGTTATTCTTTGGTAAAAAGAAATTTGAAGAAAAATTAGAGGGGAAAAGTCATGGCAGATAAAAATATTGTTATAGACCATCTAAAATTTAGTTATGAAGGACTATTTAATGCCACTGAACTTCATGCCCTAATTGCAGAATTTTTCTATAGTAGAGGTTGGGATTGGCATCAAAAAATGAACGAAGAACTGATAACTCCTGAAGGCAAACAAATAAAGATTGTTTTTGAACCTTGGAAAAATATTAGTGATTATTATAAAATTAAAACTAAAATTAAATTAAACCTTACTGATTTAAAAGATGTAGAGATTGAACACGAAAAAGAAACATTAAAATTAAATCAGGGATTAATTAGAATGACTTTTGATGCTTATGTTTTCAATGATCGGAAAGATGTTTGGGCAAAAAAACCTTTTTATTGGTTCCTAACAGTTATCTTTGACAAATATTTTTTCAAAAGTAATTATGATAAATCTGAACATTGGGTTAAACATGATATTGACGAATTATTATATAAAATAAAATCATTCCTTAACACTTACAAATATATGTACCAAACATGACCTAATACAAATAAAAAACTAATAAAAAACTAATAAAAAAATGATAAACGAAATCAACTATGAAAAGTTCCTGCGGATAAATAACCGACAACTAAGTTATAAAGGGATCTTCAGAGCTGACGATATTTTCAGTACTGTTAATAGAGCATTAGAAGAAAAAGATTATACTAAAAGAGAGAAAAAAAGTGAAGAAACAGTAACCGAAACAGGTAAAAGAATCTATGTTGAATTAAGACCATATCGAGTAATTACCAATTACTTAACATTGATGATAAAAATAAAAATCACTTTGGATAATGTTACTGAAAGTCCAGTAGAACATAAATCAGAAAAAAGAATTTATCAACAGGGAGATGTTTTAATTGCTTTTGATGGTTGGGTTTTATCAAACTACCATAATCGTTGGGGGATGAAACCCTGGTTTTACTTTTTAAAAGGACTCATGAACAAATTTGTTTATAAAAATCCTTTAGAAGCAGAAACAGGTGGTAAACTAGCCCAAGACACAGCATACATTTATGCAAAAATAAAAGGATTATTAAATTCTTATCAAGGAGAATTAGGCAAACCAAGAATGGAAGAAGAAATTAAAAAACAAGTTGAAAAAGAATTGAAAAAAGACATTAAAAAAGAAAAGAATGAACTAAAAAAATTAATCAAAGATTAATTAAAATTAAATTGGTTAATTAATTTTTAAGCAGTAAATAAAGCATTATAACCAGTCAATCATTTATTTAATACTAAAAAATCTTTAAATTGCTTTTCCTCTTAAATCCCAATCAGTAGTTTTTTTAACATTAATTCTTAATATTTGACCCAATTTATAATTACCATTAACAATAACTGGTTTGTAAGAACCATTTCTTCCAATCCATTGATTTTCCTCTTTTCCTTTTTCATCAATAATGATTTCCCCTTCCCAATTTACCCAACGTTCATTTTGTAAGCTTGAAATATTTTTACAAATATCTGTAATGATCTTAGAACGATGTTTAACTACTTCTGTTGGCAAAGGTTTCATCTCTGCTGCTTTTGTTTTCGGTCTTGGCCAATACTTAGAAATATTAACAATTTCAGGAGATAAATTCCTTAACAAATTAAGAGTGTCCCAATGTTGTTCATCGGTCTCTCCCGGAAAACCAATGATAATATCAGTTGCAATTGTCACTCGGAAAAATTTTTCTTTGATTTCTTTAACTAAAGAAATAAAATTTTCTACTTTATACTTTCTATTCATTGCTTTTAATACTTCATCATTTCCTGCTTGAACAGGTAAATGAATAAACTTAAAAATTTTATTAGACTTAAAAACATCTAAGAATTCATCTTTAAATTTGATTAAATGATTTGGATTCATCATCCCAATTCTGATTTTAAATTGTCCAGGAAGATTAATTAATACTTTTAATAATTTAGCTAAGTTCGTGTCAATATCAAAACCGTAACACCCTGTATCTTGAGAAGTTAACCAGATTTCTTTAACATCATCTTTTAATGATAGAAGAACTTCATTTTTGATATCTTCAATAGAATAAGAGATTAAATTTCCTCTTGCCGCTTTTGTTTTACAAAAAGTACAAGCACCTAAACAACCTCGAGAAATAGGAATAATACTCACTACCGGATTCTTTCTCACCCGGGGTAAATTTAAATGGGGCATTTCTCCAGTTTCTAAAGCATGAATAATATTATCATTTAAAGCTTCTTCTACCACTTCAACAATATTGTGAATCTGTTTGGTTCCAATCAGGGAATATTCTTTTAAATTCATTCGACTAGTTTGAGGGATACAACCCGCAATGATAACAATCTTGTATGGATGTTGTACTTTTATTTCTTCTAACTTTTTATAAAAAGCATTTTCCGTTGGAGTCTTCACAGTACAAGTATTAAGAATAATTACATCTGCTTCTTCTATCTCATCAATTATTTGAAATTTAGCCTGGTCTAATAATCCTGCCATCTGCTCAGAATCAGCAAAATTATGGCTGCAACCAGCAGTTTCAATGTAAATTTTAGTCATAAAAATATCGGAAGAAAGGGCATTTATAAAGATTATCATTAAAATCAACAATCTTTAAACCATAAACATTTTAAACGGAAACATATTTTAAAACAATATGGGAAATAAAGTCGACTTACACATGCACACTACTTCTTCAGATGGTAAAGATACCCCTGAAATTATTGTCAGAAAAGCTAAAGAATTAGGTATAAAAATGATTTCCATTACTGACCATGATAATATTGATTCTTTAGAATTAACTAAAAAATTATGTGACCAAGAAAAAATTAAATTTGTTAATGGTGTTGAGTTAAGTGTGATGTTTAATACCCCTTACTATAAAGAAGGTAAAAAACCATTTGAATTGCACGTTTTAGGATATGGCTTTGATAAAGATGATCAAACACTTCATCATGAACTAAAAATAAATGAAGAATTTAGATTAAAAAGAATTCTAAAAATGGTAGAAAAAGTTAATGCAGTATTAAAAGAAAACAATCAACCATTAATTACTGAGAGTGAAAGTCAAGAAATGATTAATAAAACTAAAGGTGCTGTTGGACGACCACATCTTGCTCAATTACTTGTTGACAAAAAAATTGTTAAAGACTTTAATGAAGCTTTCAATTCCTATCTTGTAGAATTAAACGTTCCTAAAAGAATAATAACTTTAGAAGAAGGTTCAAAATTAATCAGGAAAGCAGGTGGTAAAATAATATTGGCACACCCAGGAAATGGAGGAAGTCATTCTTTATCAGACCTTACTACAGACTTAAAAGTTCAAGAAAAAATTATCATTTCAATGTTAGATTACATTGATGGGATTGAATGTTATTATTGGACCCATACTAAAGAACAAAGAGAATTCTATATTAACTTCGCTAAAAAAAATAATCTGATCATTACTGGTGGAACAGATCATCATGGTGGCGAAAGAGAACAGATCGGCCAATTAGAAATTGATGATAGTGTAATGGAACAATTTGATTAAAACCCTAATCTTTCTAGAATAACATTCTTATCAAACGCTTCAAAATCTTTGTACTCTTGACCCATCCCTAAGAATAAAATTGGTTTCTTGATGGTGTAAGCAATACTTAATGGCGCTCCACCTTTCTCATCCACATCAGCTTTTGTTAATATCGCACCATCCATTTCTACTATTTCATTAAACTTTCTTGCTTGTTCAATACAATCATTTCCAGTAATTGATTCTCCGATAAAGATTTTCAGATCTGGATTTGTAACTCGAATAATCTTTTCCAGTTCTGCCATTAAATTAGTATTACTATGTAAACGTCCTGCGGTATCAATTAAAACCACATCGACTTTATGTTTCTCTGCGTATTTAACAGCATCAAAAGCTACTGCTGCTGCATCGCTTCCATAATCGTGCTTGATCATCTTCACTTCTAATTTGTTTGCATGCTCTTCTAATTGCTGGATAGCCGCTGCTCTGAATGTATCACAAGCTGCAAGCACTACAGATAAATTATTTTCTTTAAGATAATTAGCTAACTTCGCAATGGAAGTTGTTTTTCCTGAACCATTAATTCCAAAGAAAGCAATCACTAAAGGTTTTTTATCGTTTGCTTTTTTAAGAATATCAATTTTGTCAAAGGTAAGAATTTCTGTTAATGTTCTCTTTAAAGTTTCTTCAATCTTTTTAGGAACATCTCTCGGAAGCGGCTTGTCAACCAATTCTTCGTTAAGGTCCTCTTTGATCTTTTCAATAACTTCTACAGAAACGTTACTTTCCAATAAAGCAATCTCTAATTCCCAAAATAATGTTTCGAACTTATCTGCAGAAATTGTTTTTGTAGTAAATGATTGTTTAACTTTACCAAAGAAACCTTTTTCTTCA
>JABHRR010000050.1 GCA_018670095.1 Candidatus Woesearchaeota archaeon | reverse complement strand
TTCGGAACCAGCAGGCCAGACTTGCCGGGAGAAGCGCTCTTAAGAAAAGGCACTACGCAAGCATCTGTAGAACTAACTTTTAAAATTAATGACAACGAGATCATCATTCAAAGAAATTTGAAGAAAGAGCGAGATAATATTAAACAATTAGCTGGTTATATCATCATTAATAATACTAAAAAAGATTTAACTGCCGTAGAATTGAAAGCAGAAATCATTTCTCTCTTAGGCTATCCTGAAGAATTTGTAACTAAAAATAAGAATTATATTTTCCGTTACAGCATTTACACTCCACAGGAAGAGATGAAGTTAATTCTGCAAGATAATCCGGAAACGAGATTAGACGTTCTAAGAAAAATATTTAACATTGATAAGTATAAAAACGTTCGAGAGAACTTACAACTTTATCTAAAACAGATGCGTACTAATATTGCCATTCTTAAAACTAAAACTGAAGATTTTGAATTGGAAAAAGAAAAGTTAACTAATCTTTCCCAAGAGAAAGAAAAATTCGATTCCTCTTTAAACAATCTTCTTCCGGAATTAACTAAACTGAAAAAAGACGTTGGTAATCAACGGGAAGAATTAGAATTATTAGAAAAGAAACAACATCAATTTGTTGAACTTAAACAGCAATATAAAACAGCAGGAACTTTACTTCAAGAAAAGAATCAACAATTGGAACAATTAAAACAAAAACAAGAACAACTTAACTTAGAGATTGTACAATTATCTTTGCCGGATTCAGATTTAGAACTTATTAATAAAGAAATTAGAAGTTTGGAAGAACAGAAATCAGAAGTGTTTACTAAAAAAAGTTCTTTGCAGGAAAAGCTTAAACAATTGCAAAGAAACATCGCCCAAAATCAGGAAGAGATTAGTCAAGTTAAAGAAGGATTAGCTAATTTGGATGATAAAGAGAAATCATTACAAGAACTGACCATTCAAATTGCTAATAAAGAAGAATTAAAAAGTAAACAATCACATTTGGAAGAATTGTCTGAAAAAACTTCTCAATTAATAACTAAAAATCAAACTCTTCTTTCTCAAGCTAACGAAATGAAAAGTAAAATTGTTTCTTTAGAAAATTGTCCTACTTGTTTGCAGAACGTTTCTAAAGAACATAAACAAACTATTTTTGGTCAAGAAGAAGATAAGATTAAACAATCAGAAAATCTTTTGTTTGAAATGAACAAAAAGAGATTACAAATTTCTGAACAGAAAGAAACAAACAAACAAAAGATTGAACTTCTAATCGAAAAAGAGAATCAGCTAACAAGAATCAAATTAGAACTTTTACAACTGAGTGAAAAGAAAGAAACCCTTGCTAATAAACAAGAGCAACTTAAATCTTGGGTGCAAGAAAATAATCAAATCATGCAGCAATTACAGGAATTAGGTCAAGATAATCTTTTAGAGGATATTAATGAACAGCTTGTTGCTCAAAGAAAAATATTGGATTTGTTTACTAAGAAAGAATATTTGAAAAAGAGTTTAGATGATTTAAAACAGCAAACTGAACGTAACCAGCAACAGATTGATGAATTAAATAAGAAATCACAAGAGATTGAAACTACTTTAACTGATAGAATTGACCTAACTGAAACGATTAAAGAGAAGAAACATCTTTTCTCACAATTCTTAGAAGAAGAAAAGAAATTGTCCATCAAACAAGCAGAATTGCAAGCTAACTTAAACAATGTCTTAAAACTAGAAAAAGAATTACAAGAAAGAATAAATAAACTTACAGAACAAAAAAATCAGTTGACGAGATTGAAAGAACTTTATCATTGGCTGGAAAAACATTTCTTACAATTAACTTATACTATCGAAAAACAAGTAATGGTTAATATTCATCATTTGTTTAACCAATTATTCCAAGAATGGTTTTCAATGTTGATTGATGATGAAAATATTTATTCGAGATTGGATGATTCTTTTACACCAGTAATTGAACAGAACGGTTATGAAGTTTCTTTCACAAACCTTTCTGGTGGTGAAAAAACTTCCGCTGCTTTAGCTTATCGTTTATCTTTAAACAAAGTTATTAATGATGTTATTCAACAGATTAAAACTAAAGACCTGCTAATTCTAGATGAGCCTACAGATGGTTTTTCTTCTGAACAGTTGGATAAAGTTAGAGATGTCTTAGAAAAGTTAAACCTAAAACAAACGATTATTGTTTCCCATGAAACTAAGATTGAAAGTTTTGTGGAGAATGTGGTTAGAATTAATAAGAGCGGGCATGAAAGCAAGGTTATTTAGAATATATTTTGGAACATAGAAACCTTTTAAAATAACCAGTTTAATCCATTAATTATGAATAATTTTTCCAACCATATTCTTCTTCAAAAGGTGATCCTCTTTGTCATTTGATGCTCATTTGATGCGGGAATATCTAGATTCTTTGGGTGATGATGAAGTTAGAGCAAATCTATTTCCGCATGAAGTTAAACCTGAAGAAGACCTTTTATTTCAGGAATTAGCAAATAGAGATTTCAATTCTACGGTTACCGATTTAGAACTAGATATTATGGATCCAGTAGTGAAGATTCTGTTAGTACAAACCTCTGTAGGTCATGCTCAGAATGGTCATGGGGAATTCTTTAAGCACGCTATGGAAAATGGAGTTCCTGCATATGTTTACCCTCATTCAACAATTCCTGATATTATTAAAGCCGCTGGACTGAGCGTTCAAAAAACTAAAACTGCTCGAAGAAGATTGATTGATAATGTTTTCAAATGGGTTGATTCTACTCTTGAAGATTGTTTTAACAAGAATAATGATGAAAAATTATTAGTTTTTGATGGGGAACCTTTATTTGGAGTTAATTTTTTAGGGGATATACCTGTTTCTCCAAGATATGCACTTAAAGGAATGGTTCATGCTGCTTATATGGACAATTTTCAAGCAAGAACCGGTACCTTAGAACATTTTGAAGGAAAAGCAATCAGTGGAGAAGAACTGAAAATTGGTGGTGGTGAGTCATACTTGGTTGATCCTAACTTACTTTTTATGGCAGGACTAGATTATGAATTCTTGGCAAAGTTTGCTCATGATGAAGGGTCTATTACTTATTTGCGTGATTTAGGCGTGATTGTACCCGAGGGTTCGCCAAACGCTGAAACTGCATTTGTTCGCCGTCGTGAAGGGCCAGGCACTTCTGATGATTTAGCATTTATTGCTATTGGTTCACTTTATGGTCAAACTAATATGAAAAAAGGAGTTTCTGCTTTATTGGGGGCTTTTGTTGTTGATGCTGCTGATACTTATGATAAGTGTGTGATTTATCCTGCAGAGAAACGTTTAGATGAAAAAGTAGGGGAACACATTCAGGAAAAATGGCAAGAACATTATGGACGGCCATTAGTTTCACAGCAAGAAATCAGAACTGTGATTTATTTATCTGCAAAAAATAATAGTCCTAAAATTAATGTCAGTTCATCACATCGAAGATTTGTACAAGTAAAAGAAGGTAAAGGGGACAAAATAAGACCAACAGTATTGTCACATATTGCTTACTTAGAAAAAGGGCCAATTGGAAATTATAGAATTGGATTTAACCAAGTTCCTAGTAAGAAATTTTATTCAGTTACAGATAAACGATTAGAACATTTAAAAGACGTTTTTCATGGAGCTAAATAATTCTACTTAACAACACCTTCTAAAGCTTTAATCCCTACTTCGATCTGTTTATCAGAAGGTTCTTTAGTGGTGATTCTTTGCAACCATAATCCTGGAGCAACAAAGAATTTTACAATTATATTATTTCTATATTTCCCTTCTAACTTAATCAACTCATAACCAAGACCAGCAATCACTGGTAACAATAAAATTCTACCTACAAATTTCATCCATAACGGACCGTTGATTAATGTAAACATGACTATTGATAAAATTAAAATTACAAATAAGAATGACGTTCCGCATCTTGGATGGAAACGAGAATACTTTTTAACATTGTAAACATTTAAATCTTCTTTTGCTTCATGACACGCAATACATTTATGTTCTGCGCCATGATACTGAAATAATACTTGTACATCTTTCATAAAAGAGATTGCTGTTAGATAACCTAAAAATAACAATACCCTCAGTGCTCCATCTAAAATGTCAAACCAAACTCCTTCTGAATGAATCCAATTAGCAGCAAAGAATGGTAAAACTACAAAAATTAAAATTGCAAAAAGCAAAGAAACACTAATTGTTCCAATAATTTCCTTCTTAGATAATTTTTCTTCAACTTCTAATTGCTGGTTACTCCTCCAGATTAAAGCTTTAATACCATCATAAAGAGTATACCCTAAACCTATAACTCCTCTAATGAACGGTTTTTGAAAGAACTTCGGATATTTGCTACTCTTTTCTTTTTTAATTTTTATTCTTCCATCTTTTGTTCTTACAGCTACAGCGAACTTGCTTTTGTTTCGCATCATTACGCCTTCAATTACTGCCTGTCCCCCAACGTCCATAAAATAATAAGAATGATTGGATTATATAAATTTATGGGAGATGTTCTTTTCAACTAGAAAAATTTGCCTAACCCTATCTGAGAACTATCCCGGTAAATATCTTCTTCTTTAATCCCTAACACTAAAAAAATACTATTCACTGCTGGAATTATCTGGTTGAACAAATAATAATCTGCATCGTACTCTCCCGGTTTAATTTCTTCCAGAAGTTTTGCTTTTTCTCTTATTAATCCAGAGCCTTTACCAATAACATATTCAACAACCATTCCTGGGACAACATTTATTCCTTGTTCAAGTAATCTTAACGCTACTGCTACGTGTGGTCCGATAGAACTATAACTGCGTAAATCTTTAGTGATTTGGGTTTTAATAATCAACTTTTCTAAAGCAATTTCTCCTTTCTTAAGTTTTTTAATTATTTCTTTTACGTGAGCCAAAGCTTCCTCAATATGCCCTTCTAACACCAAACGAAGAACTTCTTCTTGTACCCCTTTAGCTAATGGTGACCAATTTCTACGTATAGTTTCAAAACCGGTAATTTTCATTTCACCATCATCATCTAGTAAAGCATACTTTTTCTTTGCACCTTTATCTGAACCTTTCAACGCTACAAAGATTCCTTTCGGGTAATGACCTTCAAATTCTAATTCCATATGGCCTGGCAAGTCAAAGTTAACTTCGTTCATAAATCTCATCGCTTCATCTTTAATTTTATCTCCTAACAACAAGAAACAGGAATCAGTATCCGCATAAATCACTTGGAAACCACTCTCCTCAGCCTTTTTAATTGTTCTTTGAATATAATCTCTGGCAAAAGCGGTTGTTGCTCGAGCGCATTCTATACTGTACCAGCGAGCTCCAAAAAAGCCCATGTACCCATAGAAAGAGTTAGCTAATGTTTTTAATGTATAAGATCTGGCATCTAAAATGTTTGTTTCTTCGCCTTTATCTTTAGTTTCTTTAATTAACCTTTTCAAATCTATTCTTCTAAGAATGATCCTTTCTAAAACTTTAGAGAGGAATGATTTTTTTCTGTTACAAAACCAGTAGTGGTGGTCTCCTGGAACCAGGTCTCTTTTTTCTTCATCACAACATTGACAACATAATCCTTCCGGACCAATATTATGGGCAGTAATGATTGTTGGATATAACGAACGGAAATCAAAAATGATGATATCTTCATATAATCCGGGAGTGGGTTCGTAAACAAAAGCGCCCTGAAAAGTTTCTTCCATTCGTTGTTCAATTTCATTTCTTCCTGGCCTGTTTGGAGCAAGAATATTATAATCTATGGTTCGCTTCATGATGTAACTTTCAACCAATTTACTAAACTTCATTCTTACAACATCAAACAATGGTAAATTAACAATTTTAGAAAATTCAATCATGTCATACATTAATTTCTGGCATAATTTTAATGTTAAATGGGCATCCTGAAGATTATATTTACAGAAATCTTCCAGTTCTTCTGAATTGTTGTCCCAGGCTTGAGCTAGTTCAGAAATATTAACATCATCTTTTTTATTCCCTAACAATTCTTTAGAAACTGCATTTAATGAATAACTTTCAGTGTTAAGATTTTTACCAAAGATGTTACGGATAAATTTGAAGACATCCAAATGTAAGATTCCGGTAATTTTTGTTTTTCCTTCTCTGAAATCTGTTTTCTTTCCGGTATTAAGTTCAGAATAATCTAACCCTAAATCCATTTTTAATTTGTATTTATCTGCCCGGGTTTTAATGTAGGGGAAATCAAATCCATCTGAAAAGTAGCCAGTAATAATGTCTGGTTGGTAATCTAGAATGATTTGTCTGCATCTTACTAGTAATTCAATTTCGTCAGTAACTGTTTCTAAATAATTTAATCTGCTTTTGAACCTTTTCCAGGTCAGAACTTTCTTGAACTCCTGACCTTCTTCATCCATGCCATAAAAGGCAATCATTAAAATAGGATTCTTTTCTGGGTCAATTACAGACTTTTCCGGTGAATAAGTTTCAATATCTATTGCTAGAGTTTTTAATTGTTTGATTGCTTCTTTACTGAACTGTTTAACTTCTTCAGCTATAAAAATTGGCACTCTTGTATTTTTCTCTTCAATAAACTCTCCTTTTACTTCTACTAACGTCATTGGAGTTATTTTTTGATCTCTCAAATAGCGGTGAACAAAGGGGACATCTTTTTCGTAACATTCTATTCCCCAAGAAGATAGTTCATTGCTGATCAGCTGGACTGCTTTTGGAAAGTTGGTATAAATTTTCCAGAAGCTTTTTGTTTTTCCTAACAATTCTTTCTCTACTGATTCCCAAGAAACTACTTTTGCTTTTCCTTCATTAGTTTCAACCTCTAACGCTTTTAACCTTTCCCCCAATTGTGTTTTATGACTCTCATGTACTTGAGCATAGAAGTAAGGTTGATATTCTTGAATTACACAAATCTTTGTATTGTCCTCTAGTTTACCGTACATATAGATGTAGGGTTTATCTTCTCTGATTTTGTGTACAAATTCTATCGGGAAGAAACGTATTTCCATGCTTATTCCTGGGGGGAAGTGAATTTATAAAAGTTGTGAAGATTTTGTTGTTTTTTAGAAAAAATTTATATAATTCATCTTCTTACCTAAGAAGGTGGGTGGCAAAAAGAAAAAGAGGATTGATACT
>JABHRR010000049.1 GCA_018670095.1 Candidatus Woesearchaeota archaeon | reverse complement strand
TTTAGTATCAACTATCTTAAACTTTTCATCTAAAATGAAATTTCCCAAGATATTGTTGAATGTGTATTTCATATCTAGGGTCAAAAATCGTAAGCTATATAAACCTTATCTTAGCTATTTGAAAAAAATGTCTCTTGATAAAATTATCTGTAATCGTTGTGGTGAAAAACTTAATAATGAGAAATGGAACTCTGAATGGGATCCTTGTCATCCTGAGGAGCACCATTACAAATCTATCCTCTGCGATTGTGGGAAGAAGAATTGGTTGAGGGTGAACTTTTGTGGTTCTGGCCATGATCGTATTCAGGAAGATCCTAATCCAATTGAATCTACTGTTAAGAAGGTTCAGGAGAATTTTAAAGAATCTTTTGATTGAATGTTGTTTTTCTAAGACTTAATTGCGGTTAAATTTTTTTAAATCAGCAATTGCTACATAGCAAAATCAAACTAGTGGTTTACCACTCTCCAGTCACCACAATGCCAAAGATTTATATACTTGTTCTTTATTTAACATATTATGATTATCAGAAAAGCAATTTCATATATAGCAAAAGTAGGATTAGTTGCCATTGTAGCTAACGCTAGTTCATTCTCGACTGTTGCTATGGAAAAATATATTTCAGGCTATGATAAAGAGCAGGCGGCAGTAGTAAACTCACTTTCTGCAGTCCCTGTATTGTATGATTTAGGTTTTGGTTTAGGGCATAGAGTTTTTTATGATGATCAAAACTTTATTAAAACTGCAGAAAAAGAGATTGGTTCTAAAAATTTAATTCCTAGGTCTTATTTAGGAACTAATCAGGAATAATTGTTTTTTGTCTTTTTGCTATTTTTCTAATTTTAGTTTCAAAAATTTTCGACAATGTTGTACTCTAACATTACTTCGTAGGTCGGAGAGTTTAACAGCGTAGTGTTATATTCAATTGGTTTTTTACTTCTTATCAGAAAGCTTTATAAAAGGGTCCAGTTCTAAAGCAATAAACCATTATCAAACTGCTTTCCTAGAGAAAGTAAATGATTCTGGTTATAATTGGCCTGAAAAGGTGAGCATCTAAGATTCAATTCTCCGATGCGACCCATGAAAAGGCTGTTTATACGAAAATCACAGGAAGAAAAATATGCCTAAAGCACATAAACCAAGATTAGGAAGTATGCAATTTTGGCCTCGGAAAAGAACAAAACATTCTTTAGTTAGAGTTAGATCCTGGGCTAAACAAAATCAAGTTAAATTGTTAGGGTTTATTGGTTATAAAGCAGGGATGACACATTTGATGGTTGTCGATAATCGTCCTAAATCTTTAACAAAAGACAAAGAAATCTTTCTTCCAACAACAATTATTGAATGTCCACCGATGTATGTGGCCGGTGTTTCTTTTTATAAAAAAACTTTATTGGGTTTAAACAAATCAACTTCTATCTTAGCTGAAAAATTACCTAAAGAAATGGCAAGAAAAGTTCAATTACCAAAAAAAACTATTAAAAAAATTGATGAAGTTAAAGAGTTTGACGATTTACGTTTATTGGTTGCTTCTAATCCTAAATTAACTGGAGTGGGCACAAAAAAACCAAAATTATTAGAAATTGCTTTAGGTGGTTCTAAAGAAGATAAATTAACTTATGCTAAAGAACATCTCGGTAAAGAAATAAAAGTTTCTGATGTTTTTGATTCTGGAAAACAAGTTGATATTCACGCAACAACTAAAGGAAAAGGTTTTCAGGGAACTGTAAAAAGATTTGGTGCTCCAATTAGACAACATAAATCAGAGAAGACTAAACGAGGAATTGGTAACCTAGGTGCTTGGACTCCGAAAAGAGTCGACTTTAGAGTTCCTCAATCTGGAAAGATGGGTTATCATTTAAGAACAGAATATAACAAACATATTATCAAAGTCGGTAACGATGGTAAAGAAGTTACTCCTAAAAGTGGTATACAAAAATATGGAGTAGTAAGTAATGACTATTTATTATTAAAAGGTTCAGTTGCAGGAGCAAGAAAAATGCCAATTCTGTTAACTGAAGCAATCAGAGCAAATAGTAAAATAACAAAAGAAGCACCAGAAGTTGCTTTTATCCGTCTCTAAAATGAAACTACAAATATTTGATCAGGAAAAGAAAAAGTTAAACGAAAAGGAGTTACCTAGTCAGTTTAACGAAGAATATCGGCCTGATTTAATTAAAAGAGCAATTCACGCGTTACAAAGTGCAGCGAGACAAGCTTATGGAGCAAATCCAGGAGCAGGAATGAGACACTCTTCAACTTTAAGTAAAAGAAGAAGAAAATATCGTGGTTGTTATGGTTTTGGAATTAGTAGAGTTAATAGAAAAATCCTTTCTAGAAGAGGTACAAGAATGTTTTGGGTTGGTACTTTTTCTCCACAAACTAGGGGCGGAAGAAGATCTCACGCACCTAAAGCAGAAAAGAGTTTTGAACAAAATATCAATAAAAAAGAAAATCGAAAAGCTATTCGTTCTGCAATCGCAGCTACAGTTAACAAAAGTTTAGTTGAAAGTAGAGGTCATAAAGTACCTGAAGATTATCCATTTATTTTAGATTCATCTTTCGAACAACAAAATAAAACTAAAAGCGTTAAAAATACTTTGAAACAGTTAGGTTTTAGTGATGAACTGCAAAGATCTTTAATTAAGAAAGTTCGGGCAGGGATTGGAAAAGTAAGAGGAAGAAAATATCAACGTAAAAAAGGACTTTTGATTGTTGTTGGAGATGATTGTCCATTATTACAATCAGCAAAGAACATTGCAGGATTAGATGTAGTGAAAGTAAATTCATTAAATGCGGAATTGTTAGCTCCGGGTACAATGCCAGGTAGAATAGCAATTTGGACAGAAAAAGCAATTGAGAGTTTAGAAAAAAATAAATTATTTAATTAAAAATGGCTGAAAATATTGAGAAAGGAACTGAACTGAAGAGTAAAGAACAAGTAGCTATTGATAATTTTGATCCCTATCAAATAATCAAGCACCCTTTATCTACTGAAAAAGCTATTAGACAGATTGAGTTTGACAATAAACTTACTTTTGTGGTTCATTCTCGAGCAACAAAAAAAGATGTTAAAAAAGCTGTTGAAGAATTATTCAAGGTTAAAGTTATCAAAATCAATATTCAAAATTCATATACTGGAGAAAAGAGAGCATACGTTAAATTAGGTCCAGAAAGTTTAGCTGCAGATGTTAGTGCAGATTTAGGATTAATCTAGGTGTAAAATGGGTAAGAGACTAATACAACAAAGACGAGGACGAGGAACCATGACTTATCGTTCACCTAGTTTTAGGTTCGAAGGTAAAGTTAAACATTCTCATTTAGAAACGATGGGGAAAGTTCTGGACATCATTCATTGTCAAGGTCATAGTGCGCCTTTAATTGAGATTGAGTATCTTACTGGAATAAAAGGATTAATTTTTGCTCCTGAAGGAATAAAAGTTGGTGATGAAATCTCTGTTGGGACTGGTGAAGAACTGAAAACAGGGTGTGTATTTCCATTGAAAGATATTCCAGAAGGTACTTTAGTTCATAATTTAGAACTTCGACCAGGAGATGGTGGAAAATTGGTTCGTGCTTCTGGCTCTTTTGCTAAAGTTGTAGCAAAGACTGAGAAAGCAGTGAGAGTTAAATTACCTTCAAATAAAGAAAAATCATTTTTACCTAATTGCCGAGCGGCAATTGGAATTATTGCTGGCGGTGGAAGATTAGAAAAACCATTAATGAAAGCTGGTACAAAATTTATGAAAATGCGAGCAAAAAATAAATTATATCCGAAAGTACAAGGAATTTCAATGAATGCAGTAGACCATCCTTTTGGTGGTTGTCATAGTACTCATAAAGGAAGACCTACTTTATCTCCTCGAAGTGCTCCTCCGGGAAGAAAAGTTGGTAAGATTGCTCCAAGAAGAACAGGGAGAAGGAATAAATAAAATGGCAAAAGAAATATTTTGGAAAGGTAGAACTGAAGAAGAAACTAAAAATTTGGATATGAAAGAATTCCAAGAATTAGTTTCATCTCGACAAAGAAGAAGTTTAAAGAGAGGCTTTACCGAAGCACAGAAAAGTTTAATGAAAAAAATTGAATCTGGTGATCAAAATATTAAAACTCATTGTCGTGATATGGTTATTACTCCAATAATGTTAGGAATGACTTTTAAAATTTATACTGGTAAAGAATTTGTACCATTAATAATTACTTTAGAAATGTTGGGACATAGTTTAGGAGAATTTGCCCATACCAGAAAATCAGTATCACATAGTGCTGCTGGTGTTGGAGCTACAAGATCCAGTAAAGCTGTATCAGCAAGATAAAAATAATAATAATAAAAAAATAAAAAAATGGCAAATAAAAAAATTGCAAACCCAGAACATTTTGCTCGTGCAAATAGTTTTAACGTTCCAATTTCAACTAAACAGAGTATAGAAATTAGTAAAAGTTTACGATATAAGAGAACAAATTATGCAATTAGTTTTCTTGAAGAAGTAATTGGATTGAGAAAACCAGTTCCTTTCAAAAGTTTTAATCGTGATATGGGGCATAAACCAGGAATGTCTTCAGGAAGATTTCCACAAAAAGCTGCTAAAGAGTTTTTACGTTTAGTTAAATCTGTAGAGGCTAATGCTCAGTTTAAAGGTTTGAACACTTCAAATTTAAAAATAACTAAAATTGTTGCTAATAAAGGTGTAATTCCTATAACTGGTGGAAGACATCGAAGAGCAACAAAAAGAACAAATTTAGAAATTGAAGTTAAAGAAGTTTCTGGAAAAGAAAAGAAAGAGAAAAAAGAAGCAAAAGTAGTTAAAAAGGAACAGGAAAATGTTTCTGATAAGAACGAACAAAAAGAAGTTAAAGAAGAAGTAAAAGAAGAAGTAAAAGAAACTAAAACTGAAGAAGTTGCAGAAAAACCAGTTGAAGAAACAAAAGTTTCTACTGAAAATAATGATCCTAATAAAATTAAAGAACCTGTTGAGGAAAAGAAAGAATGATTGAGAGAGAATTTATTGCCCAAAAAACGAAAGAGTACTATATCACTAAATTTGTTGCAACTAAATTGGACAAAGCGGGCGTATCTTCAATTAGATTAAAGAAAATTCCTTTAGGTGAAAAAATTATTATTGAAACTAGCAGACCAAGTTTAATTGTTGGTTCTAAAGGTTCTAACATCAAAGAGTTAACTAAAGCATTAAAGAAAGAATTTAAGTTAGAAAATCCTCAAATCGAAATTAATGAAGTGAAAAATATCTTTTTAGATGCCCACATTGTTGCGGAAAGAATTGCTTATTCTTTAGAACGATTTGGTTCAGCAAGGTTTAAAGGAATTGGCCATAAGACAATGGAAAATGTAGTTAATGCTGGCGCTTTAGGCGTAGAGATTATTATTTCCGGAAAAATTCCAAGTACCAGAGCAAGAAATTGGCGTTTTTATCAAGGTTATTTGAAGAAATGTGGAGATATAGCAGTTCATGGAGTAAAACATGCTCAAACTTCTGCTTTATTAAAGAGTGGAATTATTGGAATTAAAGTTTCAATCATGCCACCGGATATAGTTTTACCTGATCATGTTGAGATTTTAGAAGAACCTGAACAAGTTGTTGAAGAAATTAGCGCTGAAAAAGTAAAAGATGTTAAGAAAGACAAGAAAAAATCTACTCGGAAAACTTCAGCTGTTAAAAAGAAAAAAGAAACAAAAGAAACTAGTGAAACAAAAGTTGAAATTGTTGAATCTAAAGAAGTTCCGGTTGCAGAAGAATCTAAAAGTTCTGAAACTGAAACCATGGTTGAGAATGAAGAAGTAATTAAAGAATCATTATTAGAAAAAGCAGAACATGCTGTTGAACATCTTGCTCACGAAGTTAAAGAAGAAATAAAACATGTAGTTGAGGGTGTTGGAAAAGTTGTTGATAAAGTTGAAGTAGCACTTCATCTTAAACATGAAGACAAACCTGAAAATGTAGTTGAAAATAAACCAGAAGAAAAATCAGAAAGTACACCTGAAAATAAACCTGGAAATAAACCAGAAAACAAGGAAGAATCACAATGAAAATCACTAAAGAATTAAGATCATTATCTCACAAAGAAATGAAAGTTCGGTTAGGAGAGTTTAAAAAAGAGTTACTGAAACTTAGTGTTGAAGTGGCTAGTGGTGGTAATCCTTCCAGTCCAGGAAGAATTGGGCAAGTGAAAAAAAATATTGCAAGAACCCTTACTTTAATTAAAGAAAAAGAAGCGGGGGCTAAGAAATAAATAAAGATGGTTGGTGTATGTAATAACTGTGGCTTGCCACAAGATCTTTGCGTTTGTGAAACAATCGCACGGGAACAACAAAAAATAACTGTTGGATTGGAAAAAAGAAAATTTGGGAAAAAGTATACTATTATAAAAGGTATCGAGAAAGAAGCTAACATTGATGAAATCCTAAAAAAACTTAAAAATAAGTTTGCTTGTGGTGGAACAGCCAAAGGTGGACAAATTGAGTTACAAGGCAATCATAAGCCGAGGATTAAAAAAGTTTTAGTGGATTTAGGATTTGCTGAAGAAACCATTGAATTACGTTGAGGAAATTAATGGTGAAAAAAATAGTTTTCCCCCATGAACTGATCGGAGAAAAAATTGAAATTATCCGTTCCAAAAACAACAGTAACGTTGGTATCAAAGGTAAAGTGATTGACGAAACCAAAATGACCCTGAAAATTAAGTGGGGAGAAAAGGTTAAAACTTTATTGAAAAACAATATCACATTCAAAATTGTTCGTAATGAACAAATCATAATCGGTCAAGAAATCATGAAAAGGCCGGAAGAAAGAATTAAAGGAAAATAAAAAGGAAAAAAATGACAAAAGAAATCCTGGGTGTAAAAGCACCAAAAAACACATGTACTGATAAAAAATGTCCGTTTCATGGACAGATTAATGTAAAGAGTGAACTATTCAAAGGTAAAGTAATCAAGAAAGATATTAATCGTTCAGCAACTATTGAATGGACTCGACCTTATTTTGTTCCTAAGTTTGAAAGATATGAAGTTAGAAGAAGTAGAATGAGAGTTCACAATCCGGGATGTATTGATGCTGGTATTGGTCAAAATGTATTAGTTGCTAAAACAAGACCATTAAGCAAAAATAAAAATCATGTTATTATTAAAATTATTGAAGATGAGAATGAAACTCAGAAAAAAACTGTAACTAAAAAAGTTAAAGCAAAAGAAGAAAGTGAGGATCAATAAAAATGAAACCAATTAGCAGTAGCATTACCAAATCTTTGCCTTCACAGGCACAAATTATCGCTTGCGATAATTCTGGAGCGAAAGTGCTTAAGATAATTGCAGTTAAAGGTCATAAAACTGTTAAGGGTAGAATTCCTGCTGCCGGAGTTGGAGATTTGATTTTTGCTTCAGTGAAAAAAGGAAAATTAGAAATACGTAAAACTGTTGTTTCAGCAATTGTTGTTCGACAAAAAAAAGAATTTCGTCGTGCAGACGGAACAAGAGTAAAGTTTGAAGATAATGCCGCAGTGGTTTTAAAAGATAACAAAGGAAATCCAAAAGGAACAATATTTAAAGGACCAATTGCTAAAGAAGCAGCTGAACGTTGGCCAGCAGTGGCTAAAGTTGCCAGTATAATTGTTTAAATGAAAAATATAAGATAAAGAAAATGGTAAAAACAAGTTTTGTAACATCCTGGAAAAGAAGTACTCAACCTAGAAAGCAACGTAAGTATAGGTATAACGCTCCTTTACACATTAAACAAAATTTTTTACATGTCCATTTATCATCCAGTTTAAGAGAAAAATATGGGTTAAGAAATATTCAAATTAGAAAAGGCGATAAAGCAAGAATTATGCGGGGAAAATTCGCTAAGCAAGAAGGTAAAATTGAAAAAGTTGAATTAAAAAATGGAAAAGTATATATTACTGGCATTGAAGTGATTAAAAAAGAAGGAACAAAATTGCCAGTACCTTTAATGCCTTCAAATTTAATGATTATTGATTTAGACTTAAGTGATAAAAAAAGAAAAGCTAAATTGGAAAATAAATTGAAAACTGAGAAAAAAACTGAAGACGTTAGTAAAACTGAAACTAAGAAAGAACCAACTAAAACTGAGGATAAAAAATGAAGAATCATTTGAAAAGAATTGCATCACCAAGAACTTGGGCTATTGATCGTAAAAATAATAAGTTCATTACTAGGCCTAGGCCGGGAGCACATTCATTTGAGAACGGTTTAGCATTAGGAGTAATTATTCGTGACCATTTAAAGTTAGCTTCAACAATGAGTGAAGTTAAAAAAACATTGAACAATAATGAAGTTCTTGTTGATGGTAAAAGACGTAAAGATCACCGGTACTTAATTGGATTATTTGATGTGTTAAAAATTGCAAAGAAATCTTATCGAATCATATTTGATCGAAAAGGAAGAATAATTGTTACTGAAATATCTGAAAAAGAAAGTCAAATTAAACCTTGTAAAATACTGGGAAAAACTGTTTTAGGAAAGAACAAAATTCAGTTTAATTTACATGATGGGAAAAATATCATTGTCAAAACTGATGCTAAAGTGGGAGACACATTATTATTAAAAGTTCCTCAACTAGAAATTATTGAAACTTTGCCATTAAAGAAAGGAGTAACAGTATTTTTAACTAAAGGCAAGCATAGTGGGGATGTAGGATTGTTTAAAGAAATTAAGAAAGGAGAAGCAATCTATAGTAAAGGTAAAGAAGAAATTGAAACTGCTAAAGAATACTTATTCGTAATTGGTAAAGAAAAAGCTTTACTAGAAATAAAAAATTAATGAATTGAAAAATGGATGAAAAACAAACTAACTCAAAACCTGAATTGAACAAGATGAAAGAGATCAAAGTAGCGAAGCTTACTTTGAATATGGGTGCAGGTAAAAACGAAGATATGTTAAAGAAAGGTTTAGTATTATTAAAAAAATTATCACCTTTAGTTCCAGTAAAAACTTTTACTCAGAAAAGAATTCCTGGTTGGGGTCTTAGACCTGGATTAGCTATTGGTTGTAAAGTTACAGTTAGAAAGAATCCAGAAGAATTATTAAAAAGACTTTTGGTTGCTAAAGAAAATCAGTTAAAAGGAAAGTGTTTTGATAGTCAAGGTAACTTTTCTTTTGGTATTCCTGAGTATATTGATATTGAGGGATTAGAATATGATCCTGATTTAAAGATTATGGGTTTAGAAGTAGCAGTGACTTTAGAGCGACCTGGTTTTAGAGTGAAGAAAAAAAGATATCAACCTAGAGAGATTGGTAATAAACATAAAATTACAAAAGAAGAAGCAACTGCTTTTATGAAAGAAAAATTTGGAGTAGAGGTAATTTAAAATATGACAACTAGCGATTATCAAAAAGCTTTCAAGCAATTAAATGCTAAACCTATAAAGAAAGCAAAGTATATCAAATTTAATCAACCTAGAGAGAGATCTTGTGGAATTGCTTTAAAGAAATGTAAAAATTGTGGAAGAAATAAGGGACATATTAACAAGTATGGTTTGCATTTATGCCGACAATGTTTTAGAGATATGGCCTTAGGGTTAGGGTTTAAAAAGTTTAACTAACGTTAAACTTTGAACTTCACTATGCGAAGTTTAAAAAATTTAACTAAATAATGAATGGGAAATAATAATGAAAAATAACGATCAAATGATGAGGAAAGAAAAAAAATGTTGAACGATCCATTGGCAGCTGCCTTAACAAAAATATTGAACGCGGAAAAGATTGGAAAGAAAGAAGTAGTTATCAGGCCTGCCTCTAAAATGATTAAGAAAATCTTGTTAATAATGAATGAACATCGTTATATTGGCAGTTTTGAAGAAGTAGAAGAAGGCCAAAATACAGTTTTAAAATTAAGTCTTTTAGGGAATATCAACAAATGTGGCGTTGTTAAGCCAAGATTTTCAGCTAAATATACTAATTTTGAGAAGTGGGAAAAACGTTATTTGCCAGCGCACAATTTTGGTATTTTAATGGTTTCAACTTCAAAAGGAATTGTAACTCAAAGTTCAGCTAAAGAAAATAAAATTGGAGGTAAGCTTTTAGCTTATTGTTATTAAACTATGAAAGCAGATTTGAAAAAAGAAATAGAACTTCTTGAGGGAGTGACTATAGAACTTAACGGATCTACTTTGAAAGTTAAAGGCCCAAAAGGAGAAGTAGAAAGAAATTTCATGCATCCTAAAATCAAGATTATCAGTGACTCAAATAAAATTACTTTAAGTTCAGATAAATCTACCAAAAGAGAAAAAATGGTTTTGGGATCTTTCGAATCTCACATTAAAAATATGTTAGTGGGAGTAAATGAATCGCATACTTACAAATTAAAAATTTGTTCAGGTCATTTTCCAATGAACGTTACTGTTTCAGGGAATGAGTTTATTATCAAAAATTTTTTGGGTGAAAGTGTTCCCAGAAAAGTTAATTTAATAGAAGGAACAAAAGTTAAAGTGGACGGAACTGAAATTGTGGTTACTAGTCCAAGTAAAGAAAAAGCAGGCCAAATGGCAGCAAAAATTGAAACTCTTTGCCGGATAACTAATCGGGATACAAGAATATTCCAGGATGGTTGTTATATTATTCATAAATCGGGAAAGGACATGTAGTTTAATGATGAATAACAATTAAAAATAATAAAAAAATGACAAACGAAAGATTATTGGAATTGAAAAAGAAAAATAAGAAAAGTAGATCAAAATTTGTAGTAAAAGAATCTAAATTTTCTGCTCGGGTTAAGAGTAGATGGCGTTTTCCTAGAGGTAAACATTCAAAAGTTAGACAAATGCATAAAGGTAGGCCTACACTTGTTAGTGCCGGCTTTAGAAGTCCTAGAGCTGTTCGAGGATTACATTCGTCTGGATTAGAATTTGCTACAGTTAACAATGTTAAAGAATTGATGACTTTAAATCCTGAAAAACAAGGTGCACTGATCTCTAAGATTGGAAATAAGAAAAAATTAGATTTATTAAAATTAGCTTTAGAAAAGAAAATAGCAGTATTAAATGTTAAAAATGTTGCAGATGCAATTAAAAAAATTGAAGATTCATTTAGCGCAAGGAAAAAATTAAAAGAAGAAAAGACCAAAGTAAAAGGTAAAAAAGAAGAAGATAAAAAGAAAAGAGCTGAAGAAAAGAAGAAAAAAGAAGAGGGTGAAAAACAGAGTAAAGAAGAAAAAGTAACGCCGTCTGGTGACTCTTTGAATAAAGATCAAGAAGAAGTTAAAAAACAAAAGAAAGATGTTGAAAAAACAATCATAAAAAAACAATAATAATTGAAAAATAAAAAATGAAAAGCAAAAAAAGATTAGCAGCGGACATTTTGGGAACTTCACTTAGAAAGGTAAAGTTTGCAGCTGATGCACTTGAAGATATTAAAAAAGCGATTACTCGTTCAGATTTAAGAGGGTTAATTGCGATTAAGAAGATTGTTAAATCTAAAAAGAATGAACAGTCTCGTTCCAGAGCTAGAAAGATTGCTACGCAAAAAAGAAAAGGAAGACAAAAAGGTCAAGGTAGTAAAAAAGGATCAAAACATTCCGTAGTTAGTAGAAAAGAAAAGTGGATGGCTAAAGTACGGGTACAAAGAGTATTTTTGAAAGAATTAAGAGCTAGAAAATTAGTGTCAGTGAAAAATTATCGAGCATTATATAACAAAGTTAAAGGTGGCTTTTTCAGAAATAAGAGGCACATCAAACTTTATTTAACAGAATACCATTTAATTGAGAAGAAAGAAGAAGTAGAGAAATAATATGGCAACAAAAAGACCTAGAACAGTATTGTACAGAAGAAGAAGAGAAGGAAAAACCGATTATTCAAAAAGGTTAAAGTTATTAATAGCTAGAAAACCAAGATTAATTGTAAGATTAACAAATCGAAAAATAATTGCTCAATTAATAGAATTCAATCCTCAAGGAGATAAAGTATTAATTGCTGTTGATTCTTCTGCACTTAAGAAAGAAGGTTGGAATCATTCATTCAAAAATTTACCTGCTGCTTATTTAACTGGTTTACTTATTGGTAAAAAAGTTATAGAGAAAAACATTCCAGGAACAATATTAGATTCTGGATTTAAATCCGTTTTAAAGAAAAGTATATTAACTGCATTTTTGAAAGGGGTAGTTGATGCTGGAGTTAACATTCCTCATGGAGATGAAGATATTTTTCCAGATGAGAATAGATTAACTGGAAAACACATTCAAAATAATGATAAAATTGTTGAAGATTTCAACAAAATTAAAGATAAATTAATGAAATAAAAATGGCTGAAAAGAAAGATACTAAAGGACCTGGACAACAAAATCAAAGAACTGGTCAAAGAAGGAATCAAAGAAATAGTCCTAGAAATGATCAAAGAAATCAAAGAGAAGTAGTTCCGGTTATAGATACATGGAAACCAGTAACTAAATTAGGTAAGAAAGTTAAAGATGGAGAATTGACTGATATGGAAGATATTTTTAAGTCAGGAGAAAAAATTCTTGAATGGGAAATAGTCGATGTGCTTTTACCAAATTTAGAAGAAGAACTGTTATTGATTGGTCAGGCTAAAGGTAAGTTTGGTGGCGGTCAGAGAAGAATTTTCAGGCAAACACAAAAGAAAACTCAAGAAGGTAATAAGATTCATTTTTTAACTTGTGCCGCTGTTGGTAATAAAAACGGTTATGTTGGTATAGGTACTGGTAAGAGTAAAGAAACCGTTCCTGCTCGAGATAAGTCTAAGAGAAAAGCTAAACTTAACTTAATTCGTGTTAGAAGAGGTTGTGGAAGTTGGGAATGTAATTGTAAAGAACCGCACTCAGTGCCTTTTGCTGCTGAGGGAAAATGTGGTTCAGTTAAAGTTATTTTAATGCCTGCTCCGAAAGGTAAAGGGTTATGTGTAGAAAAAGAATGTGCAAAGATTTTAGCTTTGGCAGGAATAAAAGATGTTTGGAGTAAGACTTTTGGCCAAACTAAAGTTAAATTAAATATGGTAGCAGCCTTAATGGATGCTTTAAAGAATTTATCAGAAATTAAAATCAAAGCAGAAGATGTTGTGAAGTTAGGTATTGTTGAAGGTAAAATGAAAGAAGCTGAAGTGATCCCTACTCCTGCTGAAATTGCTGAAGAAGCTGAAGAGAAAGCAGTAGAAGCTGTTGAAGAAAAATCTGAAGAGAAAGCAGTTGAAACAGCAGTAGAAAAAGCTGTAGAGAAAGTTGAAGAAAAAGTTATTGAAACAGCAGCAGAAAAAACTGTAGAAGTTGTTGAAGAGAAAGCTGAGGAATAAAAATGGAAACTGAAAATGTGTCACCTAAAAAGGAAGTACAAAGTAGTGAAGCTACTAGTACCTCGGCAAAGCCTGTGGTAAAAGAAGAAGTTAACCAAAGTAAAGGTAGGTTGGCGGTAATTTTAGTTAGAGGAATGGTTAATGTTACTCAATCAGTTAAAGATACATTGAAAATGTTAAGATTAAACAGAAAAAATCATTGCGTTGTTCTTGCAAATACTCCTTTAAATTTAGGTATGCTTAAAAAAGTTAAAGATTATATCACTTGGGGAGAACTTGATGAAGAAACATATAATGAATTAGTTGCAAAACGTGGAGAAGAGTTTCAAGGAAGATTAACTGATTTTAAACAGAAATATTCATATAAATATTTAGAAATTAATGGTAAAAAGTACAAACCTTGTTTCAGATTAAATCCGCCCAGAAAAGGGTTCGGAAGAAAGGGTATCAAAATGGCATTTAATGTTAGTGGTGCTCTTGGAAATAGGGGAGATAAAATTAATGATTTAATTAAGAGGATGCTTTAAGAAAATGGTTGTCAATAAAAGAAAAAAAGTTACAAAGTACAGAGCTCACACAACTCATGGTGGTGGCCATCGAAAGAAAAGACGTGGCGCTGGTAGCCGTGGTGGTAGAGGTAATGCTGGTAGCGGTAAAAGAGCAGGACAAAAGAAAGCAGGGATTAAAGATAGTAAATTAGGAAATAAAGGATTTACAGGAATGAATGCTAAAAGTACTAAAAAAGAAAAAACAATTAATGTTGGCTATTTTACTTTAGAGAAAGTTAACAAATTATTAGAGAAAGGTTCAGTTAAGAAAGAAAATGATTTCTTTGTTGTTGATCTTTCAAGTTTAGGTTATCAGAAATTGTTAGGTTCAGGAAATACTAAACTTAAACTTAAAATTACAGTGGATAATTTTGTTCCAAGAGCAGAAGAAAAAGTTAAAGCTGCTGGCGGAGAAATAAATTCTGAAGCTAAACAGAAAGCAGTTGTCAAAGAGGTTCCTGTAAAGGAAACTAAAGAAGAAAGAGAGCAATAAAATGTCTTTATTGGACACACTAATTCAGTATTTGCCCGAAGTTCGGGGACCAAAACAAAAGAGGTTACCATTTAAAGAGAAACTTAAATGGACTTTAATTACTTTGGTTATCTTTTTTGTAATGGGTTTAATTCCATTATTTGGTTTAGGAGATAATGCTTTACAACAGTTTGAATTCTTATCTATTATTTTAGGTGCTTCTTTTGGTTCAATAATTAGTTTAGGAATTGGGCCGATTGTTACTGCTTCTATTGTTTTACAATTGTTAACTGGAACGGGAATGTTGAATTTAGATATGACTTCAACAGAAGGTAAACAAAGGTTTCAGGGTTTACAGAAGATATTAGCAATATTTTTTATCATTTTTGAAGGTGGAATTTATGTTATGATGGGTGGTTTAGCTCCTAACCCGGCTTTAGCAGGGATGCCAGTTTATTTCGAATTACAAATGATCCTAATCTTCCAATTAATCTTGGGTGGAATAGTAATCATGTTTTTAGATGAGGTTGTTAGCAAATGGGGTTTTGGTTCAGGAATTTCATTATTTATTGCTGCAGGTGTAGCACAACAAATTTTTATCAGAGCGTTTAATTTTTTACCTTCACCAACAAATCCAGAAATTGCCGCTGGAGCTATTCCAGCATTATTTCAATCTTTAGCGATAGGTGATATTACAACTGCGGGTTTACAATTGGCAGCGTTAGTTTCAACGGTGTTAGTGTTTGTAATTTGTGTATATGGACAGGCAATGAAAGTAGAAATTCCATTATCTTTCGGTAAAGTTCGTGGTTACGGAATGAGATGGCCTTTAAATTTCTTTTATACTTCTAACATTCCGGTAATCTTAGTTGCAGCGTTAATGGCAAACATTCAATTAGTAGCAAGTTTATTAGATCGTTGGGGACATCCCTGGTTAGGAACATTTTCTGGTAATAGTCCAATTAGTGGTTTAGTTTATTGGGTTAATTCTCCGGATTTAGTACAGAACATTATCAAAGGCAGTTTTAGTTTTAGCATGATTGGTCAGGCTTTGACTTATGTGACTTTATTTGTCGTGGGTTCAATTATCTTTTCTATTTTTTGGATGCAGACAGCGAATATGGATGCGAGAAGTCAGGCAAAACAAATTTTAAGTTCTGGTTTACAAATTCCTGGTTTTAGAAGAGATGAGAGAGTTTTAGAGAAAATCTTATCACGATACATTTGGCCATTAACAATTGTAGGTGGCGCATCTGTAGGTTTATTAGCAGCACTTGCTGACTTAACTGGGGCTTTAAGTAGAGGAACCGGTATTTTATTAGCGGTAATGATTGTTTACAAGTTGTATGAAGAGATTGCTAAGCAACATATGATGGACATGCATCCGGCGATGAGAAAGTTCATGGAATAGTTTTTGTTATTTTTATATTATTTTAATTAATTTTATTGGTGGTTTTTGTTTTGGAGATATTAAAATGGGAAGCGAAGAAAATTTAATTAAAGAAAAAGAACGGAAATCAAAACTTGGTAGTTATGCTAGTATGGCTGGTCTTTTGGGATGTTGCGGTGTTGTTGCTATAGCTATGATTTCTTCTGCATATAAATCTGAACATGTTCCTCTAACTGAAAGATTAGAAAAAGCTTATCAAACTTGTCAAAAAATTGAGGATAAAACTAGGGAAATTGAATTTGCTCCATCTGTTTATTCTTCTTGTCAAGAAATTGAGAATTTGTATTTGAAAGTTAATAGAAGTGATTCAATGAAAACAGATTCTCATGAAAGAACGCGTTTTACTAGAACTTTATAAATTTAATTTTAGTAAAAACACAGCAAATCCATAAGCTTTATATACAATACATTAAATAAAAGACTAAAATGGCATGGTTTGATTTTTTAGATCCGGTCTTGACACCGGTACTTGATTTAGGTCCGTTTTGGGCAATTTTGATTTTAGGTATTACAATTTCTTTACTGATTACATTAGTTTACAAATATGTTACTGATCAGAAGAAGATGAAAGGGATGAAAGAGCAACAGAAAGACTTTCAGAAAAAGATGAAAACATTGCGTGATAATCCTGCAGAGATGATGAAAGTTCAGAAAGAAGCGATGAAAGTTAACATGGAATATATGAAGAATTCTTTCAAACCAACTTTGATTACAATGTTGCCAATTTTACTTATCTTTGGTTGGATGGCTGCTCATTTAAGTTACGAACCTATTTATCCAGGAGAAACTTATAGTGTTACTGCTGAATTCTTAGAAGGAATTAAAGGCGAAGCAGAATTGTTTGCTAGTGAAGGAACAGAAATTATTGGTTTATCCAAACAAACAATTGAAGATGCGCAAGTTACTTGGGAATTAAAAAGTTCGGCAGGTGAACATCCTTTAACAATTAAAATAGGGGATGAAGAACGGGTAAAGAAAGTTTTAATCACCACAGAATTAAAGTATGAAGAACAATTTACTACTTATGAACATTCTGATGTTAAACAAATAACTATCAATTATAACAAGTTAAAGCCTTTAGGAACATTCAAGATTTTTGGTTGGCAACCAGGTTGGTTAGGCTTGTACATTATATTTTCGTTAATCTTTAGTATGAGTTTAAGGAAAATATTAAAAATTTATTAATTTCTGTTTTAATTTTAATTCAGAAAAAGGAGGTAATAAAATGACACATTTTGAAAAGAACGAAAATGATGAAAAAAATGATTTGATTGATCGTGAAAGAGAATTTCCGGAAGATAGAGCTAATGAAAAAAAGGATTTTGAATCTTTTAAAGCTCCTGAACCATCTCATCAGGAACATCATAAACCTGTTCATCACGAACATAAAGCTCATCATGGGCACAAAAGTGAGAAAAAACCTAGGAAGAAATTAAAAGTCAGTTTTTGGAAAGTTTCTACAGTTGTTTTATTGGCTCTGTTAATATTGTTAAATTATTCTAATTTTATTGGTGGTGGATTATCAGAAGAAGAAATATCGGCTAACACCATTAATTATATTAACAATAATCTATTACAAGCAGGCGATGAAGCGCAGTTAGTTTCTGCAACTAAAGAAGGAGATTTGTACAATTTGAAATTAAACATTGCTGGACAAGAGATTGACAGTTATGTTACACTTGATGGTAAGTTATTGTTTCCACAAGTAATTAAGATGGATGAATCTTTATTAACTGACACAACGGATTCTAGTGCTGCTCCTGTTACTGAAACACCTAAATCTGATAATCCTAAAGTGGAATTATTTATTTGGTCTTATTGCCCTTATGGCGTTCAAGCTCAGGGTCCTTTGTCTGAAGTAGTTTCTTTACTTGGGGCGGATGCAGATTTTGAAGCAGTTCTTTATTACGATGGGCATGGTGCTTACGAAACACAGCAAAATAAAATCCAAGCTTGTATTCAAGAGATTGCTCAAGATAAATATTGGGATTATGCAACTGGTTTTGTAGACAACATTTATCCTAAATGTGGTGCTTCAAGGGATATTGATTGTGATAAAACAGAATCTGTTAAATTAATGAAATCTTTAGGTATTAATGATGTGAATGTGATGTCTTGTGTTCAGGAGAAAGGAACTGATTTAATAGCAGAACATTCTAATCGTGCTCAAGCTTATGGAGTTACAGGTTCACCAAGTTTGATGATTAATGGTGTGAAAGTAAATACTGAAAGAAACGCTGAAGCATACAAAGCTGCTATTTGTGATGCATTTAATAATGCTCCCGCAGATTGTTTAACAACTTTAGATGCTAGTAGTGCTACTGCGGCAGGTAACTGTTAAGTATTTTTATTTTATTTTTTCTTATTTCTTTGTTCTTTGATATTCTTAATTTACTACGTAACCATATAGAAAAGCAAAGACTTTTCTGGGGTCCGGAGAAAAGCAAATACTTTTCTTGGACACAAGAAATTTTTAATTTCTTTGTGTTTCAAAATTTGTAAAACAAATTTTGGAAACCTTTATAAACCACATTCAATCTGAGTATAATACTCTCAATGAGAGGTGCAGAGAAATGATAACCATTTCTAGCACGTTCAGATAAATCTGAACGATTCGGAGGCGACTCGAGTCAAGATATTGACTTCTAATAGCTTCTTAAAATATAATGGAGATAAACTAAAATGCCGAGAGGAATGCATAAATCAAGAACATTAAGAAGGGTGTTTGTAAAAACACCTGGTGGGAAGACCACATTACATTACAGAAAAAGAAAACCTAGCAAAGCTATTTGTGCTAGTTGTAAGAAACAGTTAGCTGGTGTACCAAATCAACGGCCATACAAGATGATGACTATGGCAAAAACTGCTAAAAGGCCAGAACGTCCTTATGGTGGAGTACTTTGTTCTCCATGTACAAGGAAATTGTTACAACAGAAAGCCCATCAATCAGTGGAGGAGAAAAAATGAGTATCTACGAAATTGGAAGGATTTGTGTAAAGATTGCTGGCAGAGATGCAGGTAGAAAATGTGTTGTTGTAGAAAATGTTGATGACATATTTGTAATGATTGATGGTGACGTTCGAAGGAAGAAAGTTAACATCAGACATTTAGAACCACTCGCAGAAGTTATCAAGATTGCAGATAAAGCGTCTCATGCTGAAGTAAAAGCTGCTTTTGAGAAATTAGGATTAGCTGTTTGGGATAAGAAATCTAAGAAACAAACTGAAAGACCTAAACAGATTCGGAAGGCTAAAAAGAAAGTAGTTGAAGAAAAGTCTAAGAAAGAACAGAAAGCTGAGAAAAAGGAAGCAAAAGCTGAACAGAAAGAAGTTAAGAAAGAAACAGCAGCAGAAGTATCAGTTGAGGAAAAACAAGAAGTAGAAGAACTTTCCGCTGGAGAAACTGTAGAAGCTGAAACAAAAGAAGAATAATTTATTTTTTTTATTTTTTATTTTTTATTTTTTTAAATCAAATCAAAAACTGTTTCTAATTCTAATTCAAAGCCAACAACAGGTACCATTAAATCCCACTTATTAAGTACTTCAGGAGATAGTTCGCCAATAAAGCCTAGAGAAAGGTCATTAACAATAATCTCACCCACTCTGCCAACAATATAACTCGGATGTTCAGTTTCTTTTATTGAAACTTCTAAACCCAAAGAATCCATTAAAGCAGTCAATGCTTGTTTAATCTCAGTGAAATCGGTTTTTTCATGGCATAAAACTACAGCTAACTTTTCAGTTTCTTTAACACCAGTTTCAGTTTTTCCATGATTAAAAGTTCTTCCAATTTCGAAAATATTTTGCGGGTATTCATGATGTTGATTATCCTTTAGATTTAATAACAAACTTGGTAAGATAATATTACGCAAGTGGTTATGTTCCCCTAAGGCGTTCTTTAATGGGATTAGTTTATTTTCTAAAAGCATTTTTTCATTAAGATTTTCTGCAGTAGTTAAGTGATAATTCTTTACTTCCAATAATTTTAATCCTACTAAAATTTCTCTTACTTTACGAGCAAATTTTTCTAGTTTATTTTCTTCACCAATCGTGGCCACATTAGGGATTTCTTCTACAAAGTTTTCATAGCCATAAGCAATGGCAACATCTTCGGCAAGATCAACTTGATGCAAGATATCAGTTCGATAAGCGGGAATCATCACAATTCCATTTTCATAATCGTGACCCATTTTCTCTAAGAGATTTTTTGCTTCTTCATCAGATAAACTTAATCCTAACCATTTATTAATATATTTTAAATCCAGTTTCATCTTTTCTGGAGTTAAGTCAGGACTGGATTTTTTATCTTCTTCATAATCTAATTCTAAAGAATAAATTTCACCACCCATATCGGCCAGAGCAGTAACAACAATATTTAGACATTTTGATAATACTTGATAATCAAATCCGGAACATTCAATAAAGACTGCTGTTGTTTCTTCGCTAATTCTTCCTGTTAAATGAGAATTAATAATTGGGGGCATACTAAGTATTTCGTTATTAGCATCAATAAAGTAAGGGAATTTATCTAATCCCTCTAGGAGGTGGCCAAATTCTCTTCCTGCTTTGTGTTGGGAAAGGATTTGCAGACCAGTTAATTCTTGTTCAGATTCTAATGGTTTGAATTTTATTTTATTTGGTTCATTTGCTTTATAGTTTATTGGAAAAGAAATTTTTTCCATTGGATAAACTCCAATGGCAGCTTTCTTTCTATTTCGCCCATAAGTAATATGCAACTTTTCTTGAATTTGAATTACTTCTTTTATTTTTTCGTCATTGAATTGTAAATTTTTAACAATAGCACAAGCGGTAAATGGTCTGACCTTTTTTACAGAACCATCAACGATAATTTTTTCTCCGCTTTTCTTAACATCATAATGTCTTAACCCAGTTTTTTCGCCAATGAATGAGGAGAAAGCTCTAGCGAATCCTTGCACAGATAACATATCTGGTCGGTTAGGAAAGATTTCTACTTCAATCTCATCATCTTCAACTTTTTCTAAATCTGTTCCTAACATACTGATTCGATCTTTAAGTTGATCTAGAGGAAGCTCTTTTCCGACAAGTTGTTCAAATTCTTTCTTGCTTACGTTTATAGTTGGCATATAATTTTTCTCTCATTTATTTTAAATTAAAGTTGGAACATCAATAAATTCTGTTTCCACATTAAATTTTTCTTTTAACAATGGCATTAGAGCTTTAACTCCAAACACTTCAGTTTCATAATGGCCACCGAAGATGATATTGATATTATTTTCTTTAGCTAGATGATGTTGATAATGTGCTGATTCTCCAGTAAGATATAAATCAGCACCAGCGGCAATTGCTTGATAAGATTCTTTTGATCCACCACCAGAGACAATGGCAACTTTTTTAATTTCTTGTTTACCGAAATCTAAACTTGAGTTTTGCATCCCATTTTCTTTAATAATTTGTTTTATTTTATCTAAAGTGGTATCAGTTTCTCCGATAAAGCCGATAGGTGTGCCATTATGGTATCCAAACGGTTTGATATTATTTAATCCTAATAATTTTGCCAGAACTCCATTATTACCATAAGTTTCATGTCGGTCTAAAGGCAAATGGGATGCATAAAGAGCTAAGTTATTTTCTATTAAAAACTTAACTTTATTATAAGTATCGCCTTTTATATATTTGATGCCATCCCAAATCATTCCATGGTGGACGATTAACATTTGGCATCCAGCTTGGGCTGCTTTTTCAAAAGATTCTAGGCAGGCATCTACGGCAAAGCCAATTTTTTTTATTTCATTCGTATTTTCAACTTGTAATCCGTTACAAGAAGAATCTTCAATATCATAAATTTTTAATTCTTCATTTAAAAATTCCGTTATTTCTTTTGCATTTGTCATTTTAGTTGTCTTCTCCAATTAAATTTAAGTTTTTATTTAAGCAAATTGGGTTCATAGCAGTGAGTTCATCATGATGGTGATCTTTTGGTAATGGGTTTAATAAAAATATTTTTTTCTCCGCACTAAAAGCATAACCCATTTCTAAAAAAGTATTGGCTCCAATATAATTATCTTTTCCATTTTTGGAATAATTTAAAATCAAAACTGCGTCTGAAGAGTTGATTTTTTCAAAATGTAATTTGATTCTTTCACCCCTTATCCGAGAACATTCTTGAGGGTTGTTGTTCATTAAATCTTCCCAATAAGAGTTATCTTTACTTTCAATTGCTGATTTTGGCATTAGAACATCATATCCTAATTCTTTTAATTTTAGTTCTATTTCTTTCATTTCTTTCACAAATTTTAAACTTCCACAGATTGTTATCTTCATTTTAACCACACTTTCATTTCTCTTAATTGTTTTAAATCGTTCTTATATAATTCTCGGATATCAGTAATGTCATAATTGTCCAAGATTAAGCGATCAAAGCCTGGTCCCCACGCTAAGACGGGAATATTTTCTCCTAACAAAGGAACAACCACTTCTGGCCTAAACATTCCTGCACCACCAATTTCTACCCACTCATTTTTTATGGGATGGAAAACGTCAATCTCAACGCTTGGTTCGGTGTAAGGGAAATAAGCTGGTCGGAATCTTGCTTTTGAGAAACCCATCTTTTTAAAAAATTCTTTTAAGTAACCTAACAAGTGTCGGAAATTAGCATTCTTATCAATAACAATTCCTTCTGTTTGGTTAAACTCAAAAAGATGTTTCCAATCAAGTGCCTCATTTCGGAAATTTTTTCCCAAAGCGAAAAATTTAGCTGGAAGATCTTCACTTTTTAATTGCGATAATGTTTTTGCTGATAAAATTGTAGTGTGAGTTCTCAAAACATTTGTTTGAGTAATATCGTCACTCCAAGTGTATTGCCATCCTTTACTGCCAGTATTTCCACCATTTTCATGAGTGTTTTTAATTTTCTCTAAAAGTTCTTTATTTGGAAGTTGGCCTTTTTCTAAATCTCCTCCCAAAAAGAATGTGTCTTGCATTTCTCTGGCAGGATGATCTTGAGGGACGAACAAAGAGTCGAAACACCAAAAAGAGGTGGCGACCATATCTCCAGTCATTTCCTTAAAGCCCATATCAATCCAGACTTGTTTAGCATATTCAACAGCTTGATTAACGAAATGTTTTTTGCCTGGATAAACTTTAGGAACATTAATTTCTACATCATAAGCTCGGAAGGCTTTATCTTTCCAACTGCCAGTTTTTAACATACCAGTTGTTAAGCGATTTACAAATTCTCCAGAAAGATCTTCATTAACTAATTGTTTTCCAAGATCAGTTAGGGTTATAGTTAATTTTTTTTCATCTTCAATTTTCAAAAAGTTTTTTCTTTTTTTTAATTCATCAAAAGCTAATTTTTCTGTATCTTGAATAGAATCTAAGTCTAAAGGGAAATCTTTTTTTAGGAGTTGTTCTTCAAATGTGCCATCTTTTAGAATTTTATCTGCTTGTGGTCCTAGTTTAACCATTAATTCTTCTTCTTTTTTTACATCGATGGCTAGTTTTCTTTTCAGAATGCCAATACAAGCATTTATTTCTTCAGTTTCTAATTTACTTTTTTTGGCAATAGTAGTTAGGGATTGGAATTCGGTGGTTAGCGCTTCTAAAAATTTTCTTTCTGGAAAACCTTCTTCTTTATACTTTATTCCATTAGTATCCAAATTAACAATTTTTTTTTCTTCTTTTAGAATTTTAAGAACTTCTTTATTTTCTAGCCATTGCAAAGCACGCATCACTGAGATTTCATCTAATTGAGAAGATTTAATGATTGCAGAAAGTTCTGTCTCTGATTTTAGGACTGGTAAAACCTGCCTTTCCAAAGGATGAAGTTTAGAGATTAAAGACTTAAGTTCCATAATTTAAGTTGGAGTGGCTATTTATTTATAAAATCTTCTTTCAAAAGAGTTACAGAATTAATTATGGCGATAAGTTTAAATATTTTCAATCTGTTGTTAACACATTATGAAATTAACTTCAAAAGAAATTGCCAAAATTCAAGCTTATTTAAAATCGAAAGGAGGCCGTCAAAGAGATTTAGCAATAGAAATTAAATCTATACTTAGAAAAAAAGTTGGGCAAGGAGATTTAAAAAGTTATGAACCCTCTCAAGATACTAAAGAATATTTAGAAATGCTTTCTTTTATTGTTGATTTAGGGGCAGAAATAATTAAAGAAAAGAAAAACTGGGGAGAAATTTATCATGTGATAAATTTAATCTTTGATGTTGAACAAGTTATGATTGATCCTTTCATTAAGAAAAACGGTAATCTCAAAAAAGTAATAAAATTAAAAGTTCAAGAGTGGGGCGTACCTAATGGTGAAGATTATGATTTTGAAAAAGTGATATGGTGGTTCGGCCTGATTCTTAGAAAAAAAGTACCTAAAAAGGAATGGAAAAGGAATTGGTTAGGAAAGAAAAAATTAATAGAAACTGGTGAAAAAGAAGAACATTATCAAATCCCTTCAAAAACAGAAGTTCTAGCAGCTTTATCTTAATTAAAAAGTTAGAAAGAAATAAGAAAAAATAAAATAAAAATTTACTTTAATCCCCAAGCATGGTTAAACATTTGGTCCATAGCGGAAGCAAAGTAAGGTGTTTTTACCCAGACGCCTAAGTCATAACTTGGATGCACTTCTGTATCATTAAGCATCATAAAGACTAAATCATTACTGTCAACAGTAATAAACCTGGACTTAATCTTATCGTTATGTTTAACTTCAGCAACACTTTTTAGACTATCAGCAATCTTTTTATTTTCTTTTGTTAAAGGAGCAGAAATTTTAATTTTAACGCCTTTCTTTTTAGCGATTTCTAAATTTGCTCTTAAACCTTCAACTTTTCTCATGAAACCTTTATCGGTAGTCATAATATTAATACTGCTTTTAGCATCTTTAATTAGTAAGTCTAAGTGGTTATAAATATTATTTCTTCCTCTTAGGCAACCGCTTAATTCAGAAGGGTCAACCAAACTAATTCCATTAGTATGTAAATTTTCTAATTCTACTAACAATGGTGAAGTTTTTATGGAATCTAATCTTTTTACTTTTTCCATAGCATTAGCATGCATATTTTTCTTTACTCGATCAACAACTTCAGTTGGTGGAATAGCAATATACTTAATCGGTTTTCCTAATTTCATTACTACAAATCCTTTTTTTTCTAAACTTTCTAATACATCATAACTCCTAGAACGTGGAACATCAGCAATATCAGAAAGTTCTCCTGCAGTAGATACACCTCTACTTAACAAAGCGGCCCATAATTTGACTTCATATAAATTAAGGTCAAAATAACGCCGAAGCTTACTTAATAATTCATCTTTTACAATCATTTTTTTCAAAACCCCCCCCTTTTTTTCACAAAAGTAATTTTTGTTACTTGATTATCAGTAAAACGAACTACTATTAAAAGGTTGTGGTTTTTCAAAATATAGTCAGAAGCACTTTTAGAATTATATTACCACTTTAGTTTATATCTTAAGAGGGCAGCCACTCCTCCTAGGCCATCTAACTTCTGGCCGCTTTCTTGTTGTGAAGAAATAATATTGATCTCTCCTTGGAGATGGTCAATCTTTTTCATTAGTTCATCTAATTCTAAATAATATCCCTCTTCTCTTTTTTGTTGAATGAAATCATCAGTGATTAATAGTTTACTAATTGCTCCAGCAGTAATTGCTTTTTTAACTTCTTCGAAACCATACACTGCTAAATTGTTTTTATTAATTTCATTTAACAGTTCGTCCATTAATAATTTTTCTTTTCGAGTTCGTGAAGATCCCATGATCTTATCTAATTCGGGACGTTTAATAACTTCGTCTATTGATCTTTCACTAATGTCAGAACAACTTGCTAAAACTATTTTCTTTTTTAATTCTGGGTTACTAACTTTTTTGAATAAATCTTCTTTCCAGAAAGCTGGTGAGGCGACAATAATATGTTCAGGTGAATATCGCTGATTATATTCTTCTAATGATTTAATAATCTCAAGTTGAAAATTCTTTTTAATTTCTACTTCTTGTGCTTTTTTAGCTACTTCCCCAATCATCTTTAAAATTATTTCATAACCAAACTTTTTTGTTAAGGCAAAGATTGCTTCTTCGCGATCGAAAATACAAATGAGATAATTATATCTTTTTTCGGTAGCTTCTTGTAATTTTTGTTTTTGATATTCTAGCCAGGAAACTTTTTCGATAATAAATTCTGTTCCTAATTCTAAAGCAATTGCTTGATAACTATCTTTAGGGATTTCTTCAGGAGCTTCTTTAATTTTGCCGTTAATTCTTAAAGTTTCTCCAGAAGAACCAAAATCAATTGTTTCTGCTTCGATTTTAACATAATAATTTTTTTTGGCAACTTTAGCATTTTCCCCTTGGCCAATTTTAATTTTTCTAGTGGTTTTCCCTTTAATGAAATCTCCGGGATCAATTAAATGGCTTAAATACCAAAGATCTTCTGGTTCGGTGATTTTTAATTTTACTATTCCGGTTTTGAAATCTGAATTGATTATTATCATCTTTAAGATAGAAAGTTGTGCAGTTATAAAAAGGTTGCTTTATTCGTAAAATGCTTCTCAATTGGTAATGTTGATTTTATAATTAAAGTAATTTTATAGTATTCATATATCGAATAGTTTATATATAAAAAGAATTTATTAATTTATTACTATGGCAATCACAAATAAAAGAGGGCAAGGCGCTGCTGGTGCAGCAGTACTATTAGTTATTATCGCAGGATTATTAATTGGATTCGTAATTTTACTGCCTCCTAGCGAAAGAGCAGAACTATTAGATGAAGATTATGGTGTAGATGAACCAACAACTACTGATACGGATCTTGATGATGCAGTCATTGAGAAAAATTTATTAACCGTTTCTCCAGGAAGGATAGATTTCTTAGGACATAAAGAACTTGAACATCCTTTACCAAATGTTAACATTTATACAAGGACTGAAAGCAAAGTTATTGATGAAAAGAATATTGTTTATGCGAAAAAAGGAGCGTTTTCTGGTGAGGCAAGCAAATTTAAATTTATTGTTCCTGATTTAAAGAATAGTGAAAATTTTCTTTTAAGTTTTAAAGTTAAAGAAGTTAAAGGAGAAGTAGTTATAACTCTAAATGGAGAAGAATTATTCAAATCAGAAGTTCAAGATGGTGATTCTTTAATAGTTAACATTCCCCCTAACTTAGTTCAAGAAGAAAATGAAATGCTTTTTAGTGCTTCTTCTATTGGCGTGGCTTTTTGGGCAACAAATGTAATAGATTTAGAAAATATTCAAGTAGTTGCTGATGTAACTAGTGTTGAAGCACAATCATCAAAGAATATTTTTTTAGTTTCTGATACTGAAAAAAGGAATTTAGAAAAAGTGATTCTAAAATTCAAACCTGATTGCCAATTTACGGAAGTAGGAAAATTACAGGTTCTTATTAATGGTAACGAACTTTATTTTGCTGTACCTGATTGTGAACTTACATTGATTCCAATAGAATTTTCTCCAGAGTTAGTTTATCAAGGAGAGAATGAGATTGTTTTTAGAACTAATGAAGGGACTTATATTTTGTCTCATGTTTTAATTGAGTCTAAATTAAAAGAGGTAGAATATCCCACTTATTATTTTGAATTATCTTATGAACAATATCAAAACGTAATCAATGATAGATTGAGGTTAAGATTAGAAATGAGTTTTGTGGATGTTGTTACCAGCAAATTTGGGGAACTAGTTTTTAATGGTCATGTAAAAGGTTTTGATACAAAAGAAGTAAGTTTTGCCATGGATTTAAGTGATGATCTTGTTCAAGGAAATAATGCTTTGAAAGTTAAACCAAAGAAAACTTTAGATGTTAGAGAAATAAAAATTGACTTAGTGAAGTAAGTTAAATTTTATTTTTATTAATATTTTTAAATTAAACAAAGAGGTGAATAATGGGTATTACTGATGCTGTATCTGGTGCTGTAACTGGTGGTCAAACGGGTCCAGCAACTGCGGGAGCTTATGTTGCAGGAAAAGAAATTGCGGGAGCAGCAAAGCATATTAGTTGGTTATTATTAGTATTAGGTGTATTCCATTACATTTTAAGAATCACTTCTGGAGCTTCAGCGATAACTTTAGTTTTTTCTTTAACTTTATGTTTTTTAGGGGTTTATGCGTTATCTGCAAAATTAGAAAAAGATCGAAAGGGAAGGATGGCTATTCTTATTCCCCTCTCAGTTTTTTTTGTTTGGTATTTTATTTTTGGAGCAAATACTAATCCGCAATTTTTAATTACTTTTTTATCAATATTTTTTGGTATTTCAATGATTTTTGGTCTTTTCTCTAAAGGTTCAAGTTTTGAGCCAGAGATGTATGGATTTTTACCAGCACTTTTCTTTTTTTTAGATGTAGGGTTAATTCCTTTCTTAATTCGAAATTTTAATTTGCCAATAACTTCTTTAATGCAAAATTTAGTTTTATTTATGCCTTGGTGGGCTTTCTTTGGGTTATTAACTTTACCTACTGAAGCGAGTGATAGTAAAAAATTAAATTTTTTGGTGACAATCTTCAAAGTTATTGGGATATTATATCTTGTTTTTGTGATTGTTGCTCCTTCATTGCCTAATGTTGGTTATGATGATTCTTTATTGCCCAGCGTGGGAGAACTTGAAGAAGCACAAGCAAATTTTAGAACGCAGTTGCCAGATTTGGAAAATCCTGCTTGGTCAAATTTGAAGTGTATCATAGCAGGACGTTTTACGGATTTACAAGTTTGTATTCAAGAACGACAGGAAAATTCACAGTTAGAAGCAGCGTGTAAACAAAAAGGGTACAGCAAAGGCACTTTAGCATTTACTGATTGTACCAAAGAACAGAAAGAAGAAGAAGCAAAATTGGCTTATTCTGCAGGAGGATTTTATACTCCTACAGTTAAAAATCCAATGAAAGCTAAGATAAAAATAAATCAAGAACAACTAATTTCCGAATACGATCCAGAATGGGGTTATTCAGCAGAAATTAGTATAGTTAATCCTAGTAAACAAACTTTTAATGCGGCTGTTTTATGTGATTTTACTGATAAAAAGAATAAAAAAGTTATTAGTGGAGAATTTGATTCCTCTTCTGAGTTTGAGATTTCTGAAGAAAATTATGGGGAAACTTTTATTTGTACGCCTGGTGAGGAATTAGATGGTTCTTATACATTAAATATCACTCTTAAATTATCAGGATTGACTACTGAATCTTATTTGGTAAGGGCATTTATGGGTACTGAGAAAAAAATAGAAGAAATGACCAATCAACAAGTTCAGGAAACAAAAGCTGAAATTATAAAAGAGATTAAGTCTGCTAATATTGCTACTCAATCTTTTTCAGCAAAAGATTTTGCTAGAATTAATTATTATTTAGGGCATACTAAAGATAATGTTATTATTGAAGATAAAAAACCTTTACCAGTTTTAGTTTTAACGTTAGAAAATCTTGGTTCTGGCCAAATTACTAAACTTGAGAATTATGAACTTATTTTTCCTCCTGGAAATTTTGATTTTTCTGATCCAAGCTGTAAAGCGGATAATATCCAAAATCTTGATGTGAAAAAGAAAAAGTTTACATTTAAACAATGTCGTTTGGAAAATTTTCCTTACTCTGATTTACAGTTAGGTGATTGGAGAAGGGAAACAATGACAGCTGTACTAAAATATGATTATCAAATATTTAAGAAAGTACAAATAAGTCCAAATCAAGAAAAAATTAGTTTAATAAAATGAAATTAATAAAATTTTTAATAATCA
>JABHRR010000048.1 GCA_018670095.1 Candidatus Woesearchaeota archaeon | reverse complement strand
GTTACAAATGTATGAACAATTGTTTTCTGAGAATTGATTGTTAGAAAATTTTCTGATTAATCATATTTTTTAAATAGTCAATTAAAAATTATTTTCCACAACTATTAAATAGATGAAACTATTGAATATGAAACATGTTATTCGATCAAGAAGAAGATTTTGAAAAAACTTCTAAAGCAATAGAAGAAATTGTTCAATCCAATGGAACTCATACAGAAAAAGATTCTAAAAAAACAATTTCACAAAACGTAGTAAAGTTATGTTTTAGAAACAGAGATAAAAAAAGAATTATTGACGGACAGATTCAATATTGGCATAATACTGGAACAGGTTTATTACTAACTTCAACAGGAGTAATAGTAACTTCTTATCATACAATAAAAAATCATCTTAACACTTGGCAAAAACTTAGTGAAGAACCTCTTGATGTACGAATGAAAAAAGTGAAAGAGGATTTCTGTATTCAAGATAGAAAGGGTAACAGATACCCTATAGATATAACTTTTAGCGGAAATATGCCACCATATGATTTAACAATAATTAAAGCAATGATTGATAGTGAGGGTGGACCTAATTTGTTTAATTTTCAAACAACAGACCCCGTTGAAGGAGAAAAAATTACTATGGAAGGTTATCAAAGTGGCAAATTAACTAAGGTAATGGGCCATGTGATCACTCCTACTGTTAGTTTAAGCTGCAATCCAGGAAATGACCTATATGACTCATTTCAAAGTAACGTTCCTTTAAATTATGGTTTAAGTGGAGCGCCTTGTTTTAATGATAAAGGAGAGTTAGTTGGCATTGGATCAACTAAAATAACTAGTGAAGAGGACCCACCAGGAACACCTGGGAAAAGTTCATTGGAAACTAAAGCTAAGCATATTTTTAATCTTGTTAAGAATTTTGGTGATAACTATTTTGGTACTGATTTATCTCGGTTACCATGAATTTATAGAAGATTATTCATCCTAAAAATACAAGTGATAAATAAGTTTCAAGAAAAAAAAGAAAAAGAAAAAAAACTACTTCTTACCCATCCCTTCAAAAGCTTTCAAGATTTCTAAAGGGACAGCGAAAACAATCGTATTACTTTGATCTGAACTCATGTCATTAATACTTTGCAGAGTTCTCAGATGTAAAGCACCAGGCGCCTTAGCAAGCATTGTAGCAGCTTTAGACATGTTATTAGCAGCCATAACTTCTCCCTCAGCTTTAATGATTACTGCTCGCTTTTCCCGCTCAGATTCAGCTTCTTTAGCCATTGTTCTCTTCATGTTATCTGGAAGCTCTACATGTTTCAAATCTACTGACTCAACTTTAATACCCCAAGGGTCACTTGCTTTATCAACAATTGTTTGAATCTTCCTTGAGATTTCATCTCTTTCCCTCAAAAGTTCATCCAAAGTAACTTCTCCCACAATATCTCGCATAGTGGTTTGCGATAACTGAGATGTTGCATAGAAGTAATTTTCTACTCCAATAATTGCTTTCTCTGCTTCGGCTACCTTGAAATAGAGAACTGCGTTAACTCTTACAGAAACATTATCTTTAGTAATACAATCTTGATCAGGAACGTCAACCGCTTTAACTCTTAAATCAACTCTTTCCCAAGACTGAATTACTGGAATTACCATTCTCAAACCAGGTTTCATCATCCCAGTATATTTTCCTAAAGTGAACCTCACTCCTCGTTCGTATTCTTTAACAACTTTCAAACTTGCCAGAACAATTAATACAATTGCAATAACAATTGGATTCAATAATCCAAACAATAATAGATTTACCATTTTTCCACCCCCCATGGATTTGTTATAATTTGTTATAATTTGTTATGTGTTATGATTTTATGGAGAAAAGAAGTATATAAAACTTATTGTTTAAGAGAAGTATTACTTGATCATCTTCAAAATATCTCGTTTCTTTTCTTGCATCAATTTAGAAGAGTTAGCTTCCAAATTCAGGCGTAACTGGTCTTCTGTATGGCTTTCTCTTAAACTAAACCACCAATCTTTAAAATACATAGATAAACCATCAAGATGTAAAGTTTTTTGGGCTTTTGATTTGAACTTCTTTTCAACATTACCAATAATCTTAGTTTTGTCTTTAACTTTTCTATTAATCTCGCCCGAATGATAATATTTACGAAGAGGTTTAACTAAAGAAGATAAAGGTTGTTTAGAATCATTAAGCAAATTTGTAATTAAAGCCATGGAAATGATTGGACCTTCAGTAAAATTGTTAGCAGAGTAATACATATGTCCTGATAATTCTCCAGCAAAGATAATCTTATTGGTTCTCATCTTTTTCTTAATAAACGAATGGCCCACTCTGGACATGATTGCTTTACCGCCGTGCTTTTTAATAATTTCAGGTACAACTTTTGAACAACGGACATCATACATAATCTTGGCATGAGGGTGTTGTTTTAATAATTGTATAGCAATAAGAGCAGTAGTTAAATCGGGAGAAATAACTTTTCCTTTTTCATCAACAAAAGTACAACGATCACCATCGCCATCTGTAGCAACACCAAAGTCTGCTTTCTCTTTTATTACTCTTTTCTGCAAATCTTTTAACGTAAAAAACATTAAAGGATTAGGAATATGATTAGGGAACGAAAAATCTAATTTACCATGTTGAACAATTAACTTTATGAATTTTAAATTTTTAACAGCTTTTGGAAAAGTGTAGCCAGACATACCATTACCAGAATCTAAAATTATTTTTATTTTTTTAGTTATTTTAATTTTGTTATTTTTCGGGGTTGACTGTTTTTTAAAGAACTTATGATTGAAACGAACAAATTCGGCCATCGGATTGGTGTGTGAAATTTTTCCTTTCTTTTTTGAAATTTTAAAATCATTATTGTTGGTTAATTTCTCAACTTGTTTCAACCCATCTTTTTCACTAATAGGAATAGCATGTTCTCGACAAAATTTAAAGCCATTGAATTGTTTAGGTAAATGGGAAGCAGTAATCATAATTGATGATTGTGCTTTTCTGGAAGCGAAATAGAATAAAGGAGTTGTACAAAGACCAATATCAATTACACTAGCACCTTGATCAGTAATTCCTTTAATTAGAGCACGATAAAGTTTAATTGAAGAAATTCGGGCATCTCTACCAACGAGAACTGACTTTGTTTTCATAAAAGTTACAAAAGCTCTCCCAATCTGATAAGCAATTTTTTCGTTAAGTTGAGAAGGGAAAACTCCTCGAACATCATAGGCGTGAAATATTCCGGTCATTAGCTTTAAGGATATTTTTCTTACTATTAAATGCTTCGGTAAGAGGAGCAATTAAATTAGACGGTAAATTTGTTTGGTTAACAAAATTAATTTCATTTTCTAAATCTAATCTTGCCATCAGATAAGAGATTGTAGATTCTGCACCTTGGTTAAGGTTAATTGAAAATTCTCCTAATCCATCGTGACAACCGCCAGTAGATTCGTTATAAATCATTTGCTTCAAAGAATTGTTTCCCAAGAACCAATGAAAAGCAGTTATTGCTTTATGTTGATAATCTTTATTTTGACTAATTTGGTAAGCCAAAGTTAACGTCTGAACCATAGAAGCAGTATCAACCGGTTGTTGATCAAAATAAGCTTTTTGACCTTTTTTAACATACCAACCATTTTGACCGACAGGGATAAAAAAACCATTTTCAAAAGTAGTCTCACATAAAAAATCTAAAGTGGTTTTAGCAACCTGTAAGTACTTATTTTCGCCGGTAGCAAGATAAGCGTACAATAATGCTTCGGGTAACTTACTATTGGAATACGATAGAGAACTTTCAAACCATTGCCATTCAGGAGAAGCACTATCATGATACAAAGAAACCAAATGATCAGCAAATTTCTTAATTCTTTCTTGGTTTTTAGAAGAAAAATTTACTTGTTGAAAATAATAAAGTCCAAGAATAGTAAAAGCAACTGCTCGAGGAGAAGTGATTTTATCAGCAATATGAAGAGCTTTAGTAAAAATTTGTTGGGCATGATTTTTGAGATCTATTGGGATATTTGGAATACTTATCAAATAGCCCAGGGCCCACAATCCTCTTCCGTGAGCATCATCACTAAATTCTGTAATTTCTCTTTTATAATTTGTAAGGTTAAGTAAACTTCCATCTTCTTGTTGTACATGACTAATAGAATTAAGATAAGTTGCGATTAGATTTAATGAATGTTGATCTTGATAGATTTGATAATGTTTTGCGGCAACAATCATCGCTCGAGCATTATCGTCCAAAGCATAACCAGAATTTATATCTGGAACATCGTGGTTAGCAAATTGAATGATTCCAAAATTATCGGTAAGTTTGGTAAGATGATTTAATTTTATTTCTGGTAAATCATTGTTAAATTTATTATTAATATGAGTTTCAAATTGGTTTGAATAAGATAACGCAACATTAGGCCAGGTCATGTTTCTAGTGTAAGCATAAGCGTTCTTTTTCATTTGTTCTTTCATGGCTGGGTCAGAAAGTATTTTTATGATTGCCTCGGTAAAAGAAGAAGGGTCTTTGAATTTTGTTAAAAGTCCACGTTCATGATTAATAATATCTTGAGCGTGAAGGAACGGAGTTGAAATAGCAGGAACGCCACAACCTAAAGCGTAAGATAAAGTTCCACTAGTTATTTGTCGTGGTTCAAGACTTGGAGAAAGATAAATATCGGAATTACGTAAATATTTAATTATTTCTTCAATAGTAAGATATTTGTTATAAAATTTAACATTGTTTTGTAAACCTAACTCTTTAACTTTACTTTCCAACATATTTCTATATTTTTCCCCTTCATTCTTTCTGACTACAGGATGAGTTTCACCCAAGATCAAATAAAGCAAATTTGGAAATTTTTTAACAACTTCTGGTAAAGAATCTATCACGTATTCGTAACCTTTGCCTGAACTAATTAGGCCAAAAGAAGTTAGAAGAAATTTATCTTGAAAAATTTCTTTATTTGGTGTGAATGGGACCGTAGGAATTCCGTGCGGAATTATTTTTATTTTTGTTTTGATGTCATAATCATTTTGTAAAATTTCTACACCTTTCTGAGTCATCACAATAATACAAGAAACTTTTTTAGCTATTGATTGAACAACTTGTTTTAACGTATCGTCAGGATCAGGAAGAACTGAATGAAAAGTAACCATTACTGGTTTTTGTAAAAGTTCAAGAAAGGGAATTAAATAATTTCCATAAGTTCCGCCAAAAATGCCAAACTCATGTTGAATGTTTACCAACTTAATTTGTGGAAGTTGATTAATTTTCTTTGCAGTTTCCATATATTCTTCAATGTTTACATCATCAAGTTGGAAAATAACATTATCTGGATAATTGTAAATATTAGTAGAATTTTTATTAAGTGCTAAAATTTTAGTTTTAAAGTTAGAAGATAATTTTTTATCAATTGCTTTAGTTAAATCTTGAGTAAAAGTTGCAATCCCACACTCTCTTGGTGGATACGTACTCATGTAAAGTATCCAGTTTTCTTCAACCATCTTTTTAATAGAAAAAACTCTTATCTAATATAAAGATTTAGGTTTATGTGGGGTTATTCGGGTTATTTTTATGATGATTTTTTCCAACAATTTTATTAACCCAACTAATTTAATGTATGAAATGAACAAAAATATTAAAATTTGTTATCCCAGAAAAGAAATGATTTATTCTTTTCAAAAAGAAGTTGTTGCTGAAGATATTTATCAAGCCGTAAAAATAATTGAAGAGGAAAGAATTGAAAGAATTAACTTTGATAAGAAGAAAAAGAATGAGAAGAGAGAAAACGGGGAAAATGAAATAGAAGAAAATGAGGTCCGTTTAGGTTCAATTATTAACTTACATAATAAAGAAGGTATTTGTTGTTTAGAAAGAATTAGAAATATGGTCAGTTGTATTGAAAATGGAAAAGATATATTTGAAGATGGGAAATGGCCCAATATTAAATTAGCACAAATGAAAGAGGGATTAATATTATTTGATGGCCACCATTCTCTTCTAGCTTACATGATTGCAGGGAAAAAATATTTATCTGAAATACCTCACATCTTGATTTTTAACTGTAATGATTCCGAGATTAAAGTTGTTTTTGGAAAATTGGATGGGGATTGGAAGAAAGAGGTAGTTAATTGGCAAGCTTCTGCTGGAAATGAACTTTGTATTCGAAGAGAGAAAAATATGGATGAACTATTTACTTCTTTACACGCTGATATTTGTCTTCGTAACGAATAATATCATTTTCATCAAAAATCCCAGTAGAAATTTCAAGAACTCTAACCAATTTTTTGGATTTGTTAATAATTCTATGTTTAGTTTTTTTTGCAACTTTAACAGAATCACCGGCTTTATACTTTTTTGTTGATTTACCAGTTACAAAATGTGGTGTCCCTTCAATAACATACCAAAATTCAGCCCGTGTATTATGGCTTTGCAATGATAAAATTTCATTTGGTTTAACCACTAAAATCTTAACTGTACTTTTTTCATCATGGGTAAACTGAATGAATTCACCCCACGGTTTTTTTATAACGAATGGTTTCATTTTGTTATTTTGATGTTTTGTTATTTTGTTGTTTTGGATTGTGGATTGTTATTTTATTTTATTTTATTTTATTTTATTTTATTTTATTTTATCTGAATTGTTTATTTTTAGGATTGTGGAGAAGATCGTCCAACAATTCTTTCATGTCAACGGAAATGGCAGCGATATATTTGTCTGCTGCGCCGTAATAAATGTAAAGTCGATCTCCAAATTGTGCGGCCCCAGTAGGAAAAACCACATTGTTAACATTACCTATTCTTTCCCACTTCTCAGTTGGAGAAAGTAAAGGTTCATGAAGATGGGCAATTACTTTAGTTGGATCTTTCTTGTCAAGGAGAGCTGCTCCAGCACGATAAGTTTTACCTTTATCCATATCATCCACTGCATGATAAATAAATAACCAGCCATGCTTAGTTTCAATCGGAGGACAACCACCACCAAGGTTTCTACTTTCAAACCAATGCCGAGATTGTAAAAGAACGTGGTCAGGAAGATTTCTAAAATACTTTTTCCAATAACTCAAATTTAAATCTTTAAAGTCTTTAAAGTAAGCAATTTGAATGTCCGGGAGAATACGATGGACTAAAGCATACTTACCTTTAATCTTTTTAGGAAAAAGGAAAGCGTCTTTATCCCAGATTAATACATCTGGGCCAACGTTTGCTTTATAATGAGAAGCAAACAGGAAATATCGCTCTTTTAATTCTCTAGAACGTTTTTGAAAGAGTTGTTCAGTTTCAACATAAGTTATTTCTGGAGAAAGTGAACCAAGGTCTTTAAAAGTTTTCAAATCGTTACTAGTTTTGTGGTTAATGTGAACATTTAAACCATCATAAAGAATATAAGTTAAATGATATTTTTTTCCAATTTTAACAATACGGGGATCTTCATAATGTAATTCGTCATGTTTCTTTTTTGGAAAGAAAGGTTTTTTATTTCTTTCTACAACTTTTAATGGGCCATCTAACTTACAATAACCAATAGTAGAACGTTGATTTTTATCCCAAGCACGATAAAACATATGGACATATTTACCTACCCGAATACAAGCAGGGTTAAAGACACCTTTATTTTCAAAGGGTAATTTGGTTGGTTTAAGAATTATCCCCTCTCTTTTTACATTAACCATCTGGTTAGAATGAATGTTTTTTATTTAATAAACCTTTCTGATTTTTATTTCTTAACTTTCTTCCGAATAACCTTCTTTTTTCTAATAACTTTTTTAATTTTTTTAATTTCTTTCTTATGTTTTTTGATGTCTTTTGTATGTTTTTTTGACTTTTCTTTTTCTAGCTTGACTTTTTTTTCTTTATGTTTAACTCTCTTTTCTTTCTTCTGCAATTGTTTAGTTTCTTTTTTTATGCCTTGTAAATGTTTTTCACCTTCTAATTTTTGCTGTTCATTCTTTTTCTCCAATAGGCGATGGAATAATTTTATGAGGAAAGGGCTGATTAAAGTAGTGATTATTGATAAAATGATGATAGAAGTTAATAAGACATTATCAAACAATCCAAACTGTTCAGCTACTAAAGCCACAACTAACGTTGTTGATAACTGAGGAATTGTTGCTGAGGCAACAATTAAACTTTCATGTTTTGAATTCCCAGCGATTAAACTGCCAAAGAATCCGCTGATAAATTTCGCGAGGATTAAACCAAAAACAATTGTTCCAGTAATAATTATGTTTTCAATCGTCAGAAAAGTCAAAATGTCTGTTTTCATCCCGATAACAAGGAAGAAAATTGGGATAAAGATACCGTAGCTAATAGTATAAATCTTTTCTGAGACTAATCGATGTTTAATTGCGTCAGAAAGGAAGAGGCCAACAAAAAAACCGGCAATAATTGCATGGATGCCTAATAGCTCAAACAATAAAGCGGTAATAATCAAAACAATAATGATAAACCTCAGTTCACCTTCAAAAACATCTTCTTTTTGAGTTTCCTTTTTTTGTTTAATGAAAAATTTCTGTAATCTTGGTAAGAGGAAAAATAATAATACTAACGAAACAAGTACAAGAGGGATATAGGAAACGAGAGGTAATATTGGATCTGGACTTATGTGTTGCAAAAGGAAAGCTAAGATCAAAAGGGAAGTTACATCTTCAAAGACAGTAGAACTGACAATGATTTTTCCCAAATCTGTATCTGCAAGCTTAGTTTCTTTTAATGAAGGAATGATTATCGCTACTGATGACGAAACAAAGATTGCCCCAAGAATTAATGAAGTAATTAAATCGTAACCAAAAAAGTTTGCAATATAATAACCAGTAATGAACGGAATGATTCCGTTAAACAAAGCAATAATAATTGATTTCTTACCTATTCTTCTTAATGAGGACAATTTTACGTCCAACCCTGCTGTAAACATCAAGAAAATTGCTCCTAGGAAAGCTAAAAAAGAAGCTATTTCTCCCAGGTCTAGAAGTTTAAATCCATGTGGACCAATAAGTATTCCGGCGATGATAATAGAAGTAACATAAGGGATATGAATCTTTTTAGCTAGTTCCGGAAGAAAAAAAGCTGCTCCGATAATAATCAGGAAAAATAATAGATAGTCCATCTTCTTGTTAGAGAAAATATTTTAGATTAATAAAAGTATCTTTTATCGTAATTAAAAAAAAGAAAATTTCACTGAACGCATCCGAAGCATCAAACACAAGCAAAAGTCCGAAGACAAAAGCAAGCGAAATCAATTCACTCAGAAAAGCAACGACTTTTCCGGTGTCCCAGCAAAATATTCTTTTTGCTCAGGACTCCTGCGAACAGTAGATCTTACTCTCCACGTCCGAAGTTTCAAACACAAGCATCAATCCGAAGACATCAACAAGTGAAATCAATTCTCCCGTGAACAGTAGGAATTACCTGAAATGGAGAAATGTTTAAATAATTTTCCTGTCTCTGAAAAGTAGATAAAGATATATATTTAAACTAGTTTATTCTTGAGATTGTAATGATTAGAAAATCGTTTATTTTTCTTGAAAAGATCGGTTCTAGAATGGAAAGGAACATTTGGGACTCAGGGATTAAAGATTGGCATGATTTTCTTCTTGCTGATAAGATTAAAGGGATTTCTGCGAGAAACAAAGAATATTATAATCGGAAAATTAAAGAAGCTCAACAGGCATTAGTTAATGAAGATTCTAGTTACTTTGTTGGTAAATTGCCTGCTGTGGAAACTTGGAGAGTGTATGATTATTTTAAAGAGGAAACGGGTTACTTGGATATAGAGGTTGATTCTGTGGAGAAAGTTATCTTAGTAGGGATTTCTGATTATTACAATAGTAATTTCTTTGTGAAAGGAGTAAATTTGTCTAAAGGAGAAATTGAAAAAGAATTGTCTAAGTACAAATTAATTGTAACGTTTAACGGCGGAGCATTTGATTTGCCGAAGTTAAGAAAGCAACTGGGTGTTGAAATAGGGGTTGCACATCTGGATTTGAAACCACTTTGTGTTAATTTAGGATTGCGAGGAGGGTTGAAAGAAGTTGAGAAGAAACTAGGATTGGGACGGCCAGCACATCTTTATGGTAATCCCATAGATTTATGGAAAGCTTTCCACGCTTCTGGGGATCGTGAATATTTAGATCTTCTTCTTGAGTATAATGGTGAAGATATTGAGAATTTGAAAGCTATTGCTGGATTTGTTTATCAGAAATTGAAATCTAAGTTAAGTGAAATTAAACGTAATATTTAAATAACAAATTACTTTCTTTTAAATTAATATAATTTATTAAGCTAAAATAGGTTAAAAAAATTAAAAAGAGGCTAAAATGGATTTAATTTTACAATTGAAACAAGAACATGTACGAATTATTTATTTACTTGAAGAAATTCTTACTGAAACAAAAAAAGTTGAAGAAGATTCTAAACTAATTCCAAAATTAAGGGAATTAAAACTTGTCTTAGTAAATCATCTTAAATTGGAAGATAATTTATTGTATCCCGTATTTGAGAAAGCAAAAGATGCCAAAATGAATGAATTAGGAAAAGGTTTTTCTGAAGAGATGTTAGCAATCTCTAAAGTAGCATTGAAATTTTTTGCTGATTTTGAGAATGAAGATGTTTCTAAATTGATTAAAGACCTGGAGTTCAAAAAACAATTGCAAGGAATAATTAAAGTGGTAAAAAAAAGAGTAAGTGTTGAAGAAAAAATACTTTTCCCCGCTTACCAAAACAATTTAGTAGTTAGAGATTAGTATAATAAAATAACGAAATGATAAAATAATTTGATAAAAGTTGGAGATGAGGTAGGAAAAATGGCAAAAAAAATTATGGTAGTTGATGATGAAGCTGATATTAGATCATCAGTGAAAACAATTCTTGAAAAAGAAGGTTATGAAGTAATTACGGCAATAAATGGTGATGATTGTTTGAAGAAACTTGAAAAAGGCAAACCAGACTTAATTCTTTTAGATATTATGATGCCCGGAACACCAGTAAGAGAAGTTGTCAAAAAAATAAAAAATGTAAAAATTTCATATTTGAGCGTTGTACGAACTTCAGAAGCGGAAAAGGAAAAATTATTAGGACAAAATAATATTGTTGATTTTATCCAGAAACCTTTTGACATTAAAGACCTAGTCAAAAGAGTGAAAAAGATTGTGGGGAACTGAAAATGGATATCGGCAAAGAATTGGGAGAAAACAAAATTGTTTTAGTAATCATTCCCAGTAAAAAATACAGTACTGCTTCATTGAAAATTGCTAAAAAGTTATCTCAAAAAAAATTATGTTACGTTACTACCAACAAAACATCCGGTTCATTAAATGAGAGTTTCAGTAAAAAGAAAGTGAAAATGGAAAATGTTATTTTTGTTGATGCCATTTCAAAATCTTTAGGGACGAGCAGTAAAGATGAACAATCTATTCACGTTAGTTCTCCAGGAGCTTTAACAGAATTATCTTTAGTAATCAAAAAAGTACTTAAACATAATTTAGATTATTTAGTTTTTGATTCATTAACAAATCTGTTAACTTATAACAAAGCAGAAACCGTTTCAAGGTTTATCTCTAGTTTAGCAAGCACGATTAAAAAAAGTGAAACCAAAGGAGTTTTTTATGCTCTAGATGTAGCAGAACATGAAAGTATGATTCAGAAATGTGGGTTGTATGTTGATAAAGTGATTACGATTAAATGAAAAAATCAAAGGAACATCAGATTAAATTTATTTTATTAATTTAAAATTGTTTAAAAAAAGAGGGTATAGAAAATGAAGAAGATTATTACTATAATGTTAGTTTTACTAACTATTTTGACTACTATTTTAATTAGCGGTTGTACAGTTGATACTGTTGATACTGCTCCACTTGAAAAAATAACAATCACGGAAGGCCAACAACCAATCGGGGCATTAGTGTACATTGCTTTTGAAAATGGATATTTTACTGAACAAGGCTTAGAGGTAATCTTCCAAAATCACTTTTCTGGAAAATCTGGTCTTAACGCAGTTTTGGAAGGGAAAGCAGATATTGCCAATGTTGCCAACACTCCAATCGGGTTTAATGTTCTTAAAGGAAATGACGTATCTATTATCTCCACCATTGGAACATCAACAAAAGCGATAGCAGTTCTTGCCCTTAAAGATAAAGGGATTTCTGTTCCAAGTGATTTAAAAAATAAAAAAATAGGGGTAACTTTGGGTACTAATGGAGAATTTTTCTTAAACGTTTTTTTGACTGTCCATGGTTTAACCATAAATGAAGTTGAATTGGTTAATACCGCCCCGACAGAGATGTATAATGAATTATTAGAGGGCAGAGTTGATGCAGTGTCTGCTTGGAATCCTCATATTGGTACAATCCAATCTGGATTTGGAGATAAGGTTATAACTTTTTTTGATGAAGATATCTATACCTTATCTTGGAATTTAGCTGGAACTTCAGAATTTGTTAATAATAATCCTGAAAAAATTGAAAAAATAACCAGGGCATTAGTCAAAGCTGAAGAATTTGTTAAAAATAATCCTGCTGAAGCGATAACTCTTGTTGCTAACTTCTTACAATTAGACGAAGAAAAACTTAAAGAAGACTGGACAACATATAGTATTGAAGCAACTTTGAAACAAACTCTTCTCCTCGGTCTTGAAGATCAATCTAGATGGGCAATAGAAAATAATTTAACAGATGCTAAGGAAATTCCGAACTATCTGGACTACATTTACATGGATGCCTTAGAAAAAGTTAAACCGGAAGCGGTGACGATAATTAGATAAAACTATAATTTATGAAATTAAAAAATAAATTTATCGTAAGTGGACTAGTGGCATTTCTTTTAGCTATTTTAATTCTTACAGTTTTTTTTTTCATGACCTATCCAGAAATAAATGAAGATATTAAAAATAGTGAATTATCACTTGAAATTGTCACCAGTGTTTTTGAATTAAACATTTTAACGAACGATTACTTGTTTCATAAAGAAGGCCGTTCTTTAGAACAATGGAAAGTAAAACAAAAATATTTAACAAAAATTATAGGGGGAGAATCGTTTAAAGATGATGAAGATTTATTTATTTTAAATAACCTTCAAAAAAAAAATCAAGATTTAAATAATATTTTTTCTAAATTGATTGAAAGTACTGCTCCGGAACTGGAACAAAGATTAGCGAACCAAATGTCAGTAAGATCTCAAGAAATGGTTCTGTCTGCTTCTAAATTGTCAGAGAAAAAAAATGCTGAATTGTTTTCGATTTTAATTAGAACTAGTTTAATGGTATTAGGAATGGTTTTATTAATAATAATAATAATTTTAAGTGTGTTCTTCTTTTTTTACACCCAATTGATTGGAAGTATTAAACTATTACATCAAGCTGCAGAAGAATTAGAAAAAGGTAATTTCAAAGCCAGAGTAAATATCAAAAGCAAAGATGAATTACAAGAATTAGGAGAAACGTTCAATAAAACCATTACTGCTTTATCTCAAACAAAGAGTGAAAGAAAAGGAATTGAAAGTGCTAAAACCAGATTTTTATCAATAACTTCACACGAATTAAGAAGTCCAATGACTCCATTAAAAGCACAGTTACAAATGTTAGAGGGAGAATATTTTGGTAAGCTCAATGAAAAACAAAAAGAAGCAATCAGTATAGTGGTTAGAAATGCAGACCATTTAGACAGAATTATTGTTGACTTTTTAGAAATTAGTAGAATTGAAGCGGCCAGATTAAAGTTTCTTTTTGAAAAGGTTAGTTTGAATAAATCTGTAAATGATTTATTAACTGTTATGAAAATGTTCATGCCTGAAAAGAAAATCAAAATTGTTAGTAAAATTCCCAAATTACCAGTAATAGAAGTTGATGCAGAAAGAGTAAACCAAGTCCTGCGGAATTTAGTTAATAATGCAATTAAGTTTAGTAAGGATGGTGGAAGCGTAGAAGTTATTGCAAAAGTTAGAAAAGACAACATTTTGTTTAGTGTTAAAGATCAGGGAATTGGAATGAAAGAAGAAGATCAAAGAAGAATTTTTGAACCGTTCTATCAAGCTGAACAAACAATGTACAGAAAGAAAGGTGGGACGGGATTAGGATTAGCAATTTGTCGTGGAATTGTAGAATCACAGAATGGAAAAATTTGGTTAAATTCTGAAGTTGGAAAAGGAACAACATTTTACTTTACGGTTCCTTTTATTCCGGTTAGAAAAATTAAACCGATTAAATTGTTATTTTCTACTCAGGAAGGGGTTGAGAAGAAATTAAAAGAATTGTTTAAAGAATTTTTGGGACCAATTGGAGAAAAAGAATTTGAAGATTTTAAAAAAGAAGGGTTAGAACCAGAAAGAATTTTACAATATTTTGAAGATTTAAAACAGCACGGAATTATTGATGAAACAAGGAACGTTGGTTTGAATGAAAAAATTAATTCAGAAAAGACTAAGAACTCAAAAGAAAAGGAACATCCTGTTTAGATTGATTAGTAATGCCTGTAACTTATGGGGGTTATTTTCCCGAGAAAGTAAAAGTAATAAAATGGTAGTTAGAAAGAAAAAGAAGAAAAGGAAGAAAACAAAAAAAAGAGGAAGAAAATTAACTTGATGATGGGGAAAAATTAAAATAAATAAATAAATAAATAAATAAATATTTAAAAAAAAGACAATAGAAAATGTAAACATTTTCTGGCGTCTTTTCAAAATTTAAAAAATTTAGAAAAGAGGTAGATAAAAATGAAAAAACAAACATACTTAATTTCAGGAATGATAGTTTTAGTTGCATTAATGGGACTTATTGCGGTTTTACAACAGGGTAATGTTACCAGTGGAATGACCAGTGCTTTCAGCGTGGTAGATATTGCCCCCAGCGGTTTTACATATCAAGAGCCGGATGATCTCTCAAAAGAAGCGGCAGAAGAAGCGATTAAAAAAGCAGAACTGGAAATTGGAGACATGAAAGATCTTAATTTCCCAGTTTTGTTTCCCAACGATGCGCTTAAAGAAGCAAAAAACTCTTTTGATGACGGTGATTATGAACAGGTGTTTAAAGTAACACAATTAATCAGTTACACCAAAAGACAGAAAATTGATTTTATGGATAAAATGAGACTACTTGAAATTAAAAAACAAGTAGTGGAAGATAAAGGGATGAACATGAAAAAAATTGATACAATGATGCAGCAATCAATGAACGCTTTTTCATTAGAACAGTTTGAAGACGCAAACGAAATGTTAGATAAGGCTAAAGATGAGATTAATAAAGCGAACGTAGAACGAATTAGATTAAGTACAGTTGCAATGTTGGGGAAAAACTTTTTTGTTAGAAACTGGTTATTAGTATTAATAATAATATTAATTATTGCTTTAATTACACCAACAATTTTTACGAAGTTTAGAAAGAGTCATCTAAAAAGAAAAATTAAAAGTTTAAATTTGGATTTAAAGAAAACCAACCAATTGATTAAAGCGTTACAGAAAGAATGTTTTATTGGTCATAAAATTAATACGGACACATACCATGATCGTGTTTTAAAATATGAAGAAAGAATTGCAGAAATAAAACATTCCGTGCCCATATTAGAAGCGAGATTAGCTAGAGAAAGTTTCTCTTACTGGGGAAAGATTAAAGGGCTTTTTAGAAGAAAAGGAAAAAATGTAGTTGCTAAGAAAAGTGAAGTAGTTACTAAGAAAAAAGCAAATGGTTGGAACCACAATAACAATAAGAAAACTAAAAAGAAAGTTGTGAAGAAAAAAGTTACAAAGAAAAGTAAAAAAAAGTAAAATCTAAGAAATGAAGAATGAAGAAACTTTAAGAGAGGGATAATAAGAAATGTTTGCCATAGAACTGTTTCAAATAATAAGAATTAAGCAACTAATCTTTACGCTATTTGTTGCTGCCATCACCTCGTTATTTATTTATTTGGCTAACTATTTTTTACCACCCGTCCCTTTACTTATTGTTTCTTTATTTCTTTTAACTATTGGGATGAATCTTTGCGTTTACATGCTAAGACGATTTGGGATAGCAACAATTTTCATGTTTTTCATCGCCATGCTAACATTTAACATAAGCGAGTTAGGATTTTATGGTTGGAACAAAGTTTTAACGTACGTAATTGCTATAGTTATTTTTGAAATAATTTATTTAATCTTCAAAATAGAAATTTCATCTTTACCATTAGACATGATCTTTGGCACGGCAATTAGTTTAACAAGTATTTTTTTAATATCACCAATGCTTTTATCACAAACTTTATTATTAATTTTTACTACCGAACTGATTAATCTTTTAATTATGACTTTTGCAACAAGCATAATCTCTTCAACAATTTTTGCTTTAATTTGGGGAAAATTAGCCAGTACAAAAAAAATAGTTAAATTTGAAGCTTATTTGTCCAGTTTAGGAAGGTAAAAGCTTATAAAATACAAAATAATATCTAATAACAATGACAAAAAAATCTAATCCCGTTGTAACACCATGGGAAGTGAAAGGAAAAATTGATTATGATAAATTAATCAAACAGTTTGGATTAAAGCAGTTACAACATCTTCCTGAACAGTTTCAGAAAAATGTCCTGTTTAGAAGAGAAATTATTTTTGCCCATCGTGATTTTAAACAAATTGTAGAAGCAATCGAGAAAAAGAAACCGTTTGTAATGATGACCGGATTAATGCCTAGCGGAAAGTTTCATTTAGGTCATAAAATGGTTGCAGAGCAAATTATTTTTTATCAGTCTCTTGGAGCGAAAATTTACATCGCTGTGGCCGATATTGAAGCTTACAATTCTAGAAATCCAGACATGAAAAAGTTAAGAGAAACGGCAATTAAAGAGTATTTAACAAATTATGTAGCTCTGGGATTAAAATTAAAAGATTGTGATTTTTATTTTCAATCTGCAAGATCTAAAGATGGTCAAAAAGCTAACGCGTATTACAGTCTTGCCAACATGTTAGCGAGACACGTAACCTTCAACGAATTTAAATCAATTTATGGAGATATTTCACCTGGAAAAATGGCTTCCGCATTATTACAGGCAGCAGACATGCTTCATCCGCAACTGAAAGAGTTTGAAGGTAAACCAATGCCAATTGTAGTTCCGGTAGGAGCAGACCAAGACCCCCATTTAAGATTAGCAAGAGACGTTTCTAAAAGAATTAAAGCGTTTAAGTTCAAACAATTAAGTTCAACTTATCACAAATTCATGCCCGGACTTAAAGGAGATAAGATGAGTTCTTCAGATGAAACATCTTACATTGCCCTTACAGATGGTCCAGAAGAAGCAGCAAGAAAAATTAAGAGGTATGCTTTTTCAGGAGGGCAAGCAACTTTAGAAGAACATCGTAAAAAGGGTGGTAATCCAGAAGTTGATATCTCTTTTCAAATGTTGAAGTATGGTTTGGAAGAAGATGATAAAAAATTACAAAAAATTTATGATAATTACAAATCTGGAAAATTGTTATCTGGTGAACTTAAACAAATTGTAATTGATAAATTAAGCAAGTTCCTAAAAGAACATCAGGAAAAGAGAAAAAAAGCAGCAAAGTTAGTGGATAAG
>JABHRR010000047.1 GCA_018670095.1 Candidatus Woesearchaeota archaeon | reverse complement strand
ATTTGCTTCTGCTTTGAAATTATCTGCAGAAACTCAATCTAAATCTGTAGAAATTCTAGAAATGGCTCGAGATATTGAATTAACTTCTGGTAGAGGTCCAACTGGAATCGCTGCCGCTGCTTTGTATGTTGCTTCGTTAATCCATGGTGAGAAACGAACTCAAAGAGAAGTAGCTGATGTTGCTGGTGTAACTGAAGTAACTATTCGAAATCGGTATAAAGAACTGATTAAGAAGTTGAAGTTAACTAAAGAAGTTGAAAAGAGCAAGAAGAAATAGATTCTTTTATTTTTATTAATTTGTTATTAGTGGTGTAGGTGTTTTCATAAAAAAATAAAATGAAAAACTTAGATACCCCCTTAACATTGGATGAAATGGTTGCTGCTCCAAGTATTGCAGAATTACAGCAAGCATATGAAGATAAAGGCGAGAAACATATTACTGAGAAAAAGTTCTTACGTGCAGTTAAAAGAGATTACTCTGCTTTATTCAAAGAAGAATTCAGTCAAGCTATGACTCGAGAAGCCTCAGAAGAAATACCTTTCTCTGAAGTGATTGTTGATGACCAAAGATATAAATTATTTGGGGTATTTCATCCAGTTTTCGTACATTTTACTGAATTGGGAAAAAATGTTAAAAAAGAAATTGATAAAAGTAACTCTTTTTTCTGGGAACAAAATCTTCTTAAAAGATTTGATCCTAAATCTAATTTCAAATATGAAAATCCAATTGAAATGGCCGATCATCAATATATCTCCTCTTTGTTTAATTTTCGTATTGGTTTGAGAGCTGGTGCACTCTTGCCTTATGCGTTACCGATGGGTTTATTAAAAGCAATTAGTATGGCTTTTTATTATAGAACTACTGATACTTCTACTTATCTTGTGGAAAAGATTCAAAATGATCATAACTATAAACAACAATTAAAAATTTTTTTTAATATGCATTTAGATTCTGGTTATTATAAAGAAATGCCAGTTAATGTTGACTTGGAATTGCGTGCTAAATCTGGCAAGTTTAATTCTGTTCAAAGAAGATCTGCGTACATGGCAGAATTCATGAAAGCATGTAATCATTTAGAAGCTGAAAAGAAAGCTATAGTTGGAGCAAAACATGTTGCTGAAATGAAATATTTTCTTTTAAATGGTTTTTCTGAAAGGGATGTTGTTGATAAAGCTCATGATGATGCTCAGTTATTTATGGGCAATAAAGAAGCTTATCAAGGAAGAGTTATGTCACCAATGGTGTCTCGGGCTATTAAACACACTGTTGCTGGATTTATTTCAGGATTGGCAGTTGATACGGCAGTAGTGTATACTTTATCTCAATTACTTTAAATTAACATTTAAAAAAAAGATTAGAAAATACAAAAATAATAAATACTCTTAACTATTCAAACATAAAATGAACTTAACTCCAGAAATGAAAGCTCAACTACAAGAGCAAAAAAAACAATGTGTTTTCTGTAAACTTATTTCCGGAGAAATGGAAGCAAAGAAAGTTTTCGAAGATGATTTAACTATTTCTATGGTTGACATTCATCCGGCAATCAAAGGTCATATTACTTTCATGCCTAAAGAACATTATCCTATTCTCCCTTATTTGTCACAAGAAGAGTTCAAACATTTGTTTGGGATTATCCCTCAACTATGTAACGCAGTTAAAGAAGCTATGGTTTCGACAGCAGTAAATGTTTTCATTGCTAATGGTGGAGCTGCTGGACAACAAGCTGGACATTTCTTGATGCACATCTTTCCCAGAGAAAACGGAGACGGATTTTTCAATTTCTTCTGGAAACCTAAAGAAACTTTGGAAGAAGAGAAATTAAAAATTTTACAAAACAATTTTCCAATCATGATGGGGAACCATTTCAAAAGAAATCCAATGAGTTGGCATTCCGGAACAGGAGAGATGGTAAGTTATTTACAAGATGTTTATGCAAATGAAACAATTCTTCATGAAGACGAACAAGTTTTAGTAGTTATGCCTAAGAAAGGTGTTGTTAAAGGCCAGATGGTAGTTTATTCTAAAATTGAAGAAAAATTAATTGAAAATTTATCTATAGATGAAGCATTTCATTTATTTTCCACAGCATCATTAGCGGCAACTTTAGTTTTTGAAGGTTTAGGTGTTCATGGGACAAATATCATTTTGAAATCAGGAAGTTCTGATGACAATCCAGATGGAAAGTTGTCTGTTCATATTCTGCCAAGAATGGCTGAAGACGGATTAAATAAAAGTTTATTATGGGAACCTAAACAACCTAGTTATGATTTAGATTCTGTTAAATCCAGAATTAAAGATAAGACTTGGAAAATAAAATATAAAGAAGATAAAAAAGTTGAAGCAATTGTTGTTGAACAAAAAGTAATCAAAATCGATTCTGAAGAAAAGAAATCAAATAATGCTGTTGATGAAATCAAAGAAGCGATTGAAAGAATTAATAATTAATTTCTATTCTCCTTCAAAATCAATTAACTTAAATATTTCATAATTAACAAGTTTCTCTGCTCCTTTCAAATCGGGAAGATCAATTACAAAAGCAGTACTCATTACTTTCCCACCAACTTTCTCTACCAACTGACAGGCAGCAGCCATAGTTCCACCAGTAGCAAGTAAATCGTCAATTAACAAAACATTATCCCCTGCAGAAATAGAATCAACATGCATTTCAATTTTATCAGTTCCGTATTCTAAAGAATATTCTTGAGCAACAACTTCTCCCGGCAGTTTACCTTTCTTCCGAATCAAGACAAAAGGTAATCCTAAATCTTTTGCTAAAGCAGCACCAAAAATAAATCCTCTTGCTTCGATACCAGCAATTTTATCAATCCCACTATTAGCATATTTTTCTTTAAACTTTTCAATACAATAAGAGAACGCTTTTGGATTTTCAATTAATGTTGTAATATCACGAAACATGATTCCTTCTTTGGGCCAGTTAGGAATTGTTCTGATTGTTGATTTCAAATCAAACTCTTTTTCAATCTCATTTATTTCTTCTTCTTCCTCTTCTTCACAATTTTGATGACAACAACAAGATGGATTACATGAATTAATTTTTTGGACAACATTAGTTAATAAATTAACAACTTTCCCTACATTCTCTTTGAACACTTTCAAAACTTCTTCCCAAGTTACTGGAGGGACATCATCAAATAAACAATCGTAATCAGTAGCCATGGCAACAGCAGCATAAGGTAAACCAATTTCATTAGCAAGAATACATTCTGGGGCAATGGACATATTAATTACATCTGCTCCCCAGGAAGCAAACATTTTTGATTCTGCTTTTGTTGAAAAGCGAGGACCTTCTATCGTTACTACAGTTCCTTGAGGATGGCATTTCAAATCCAATTCTTTTGCCGTACCATACAAAACATTTCTTAATTCTGTATTAAATGGTTTTGCCATTGGTGTATGGATAATTTTTCCCGGTTCAAATGAATCACTAAAACTTAATTTTCGTAAACGAGTAAAATCAATAAACTGATCCAAAACAACAAAATCTCCGCGGCCAATTTCTTTCTTCAACGAACCACAAGCAGTAGTAGCGATGATGTGAGTACATCCAATATCTTTTAATGCTTGGATGTTGGCTTGATTATTTACTTGTGTTGGTGGAATGGTATGTTCTCTTCCGTGTCGAGCAAGTAATACAACCTCTACTTCAGAAATTTTTCCTACTTTTAATGGTGAACTAGGTTTGCCATATTTTGTTTCTACATCAAGATCTTGTGCATCTTGTAATATCTCTGGATTATCTAACCCAGACCCACCAATAATTCCGATTTTAGTCATTTTAGAAACCTCTTATTCATTCACTTTTTCTTTTAACTCATCAGCATTAATATTTTTCAACCCAACACCTTTTTGTTCAACAACTTTAGAAGCTAGTAATGATCCTAATTTTCCAGATTGTTCTATACTTAATCCATTAGTGTAACCATATAAGAAACCGGCGGCATAAGAATCTCCTGCTCCGGTAGTATCAACTGCTTCTACCAAATGAGCATCAATCATTGTAATCATTCCTTCCGAACTGATTAATGAACCTTCTTTACCTAACTTTACTACCGCAACTTTTGTATGTTTAGCAATTTCATTAAGTGCTTCTTCTGGTTCTAAACCGGTAAACTCTTCTGCTTCTTTTTCATTAACAAAAACAATATCTGCATGATTCATTACTAAATCTTTAAGAAATTCTTTATTTCTTCTAATTAATCCTGGGTCCGCTAAATCAATGGAAACAAGAGTATTATGTTTCTTTGCTAACTCAATCGCATGCAAGATTGTTTCTTTAGTGGGTCCTTCGATTTGATAACCTTCTAAATGTAAAATTTTACTTTTCTCAATATCTTCTTCTAAGATATCTTCTTTATACAATTCTATTGCTGCTCCTAAATGAACAGAGAATGTTCTTTCAGAATCAGGGGTGATAAATGTTAATGCATGCCCAGTTGTTAAATTATGTTTTTTGATTCTACTCTGGAGTCCAAACTTTTCAATTTCTTGCACATAAACTTCTCCATGTGGATCATCTCCAACTTTACCACAAAGAATAGCTTTTCCACCGAGAAGAGCGATACCTTTCAAAGTGTTGGCAGAACTTCCACCAGGAATTGTTTCAATCTTTAATTGATGATGGTTAATCTTTTCTAAAACAGATTTGGCTTTCTTTTCATCAACTAAGTGCATCTCGCCTTTCTTTAAATCGAATTCAATTAGTTTATCATCGTCCACTTCAATTAAAAAATCCATTAATGCAGCTCCTAATCCAATTACATCGTTTGTTTTCATTTTATATAATTTACGACCTCTTTATTTCTCTCTTTTATGATTACTTTAGCATCAGGATTTTTGTAGCCTAAACAAACAGCATAGTAAGGTTCATAACCTTCTGGGATTTTCAATTTTGCAACTTCTTCTTCAACAGAAAAGAAATGACTTACTAAACCCACCCAGCAGGAACCAATGTTTAAACTTTCAGCAGTTAAAAGTATGTTTTGAATTGCAGCTGAACAATCAGTTAATGGCGAGTAAGCATTTTTTCTTCCAGAAACAATAATTATTGTTGGTGCATTATAAAAGGTGTTAAACCCTGGATCTTTGCCTCTTTCTGAAATCCATTCTTCTTTTGATTTAGACATTACTTCTTTTGTTTTGGCACCCATTTGTTTAATTAATTCTTGATTTTGAATAACAGTAAAATTCCAGGGTTGATGATTTCTACCAGTTGGTGCGTAAATTGCTGAATCCAAAATTTGCTTTAATTCTTCATCTTTTATCTGTTCTGCTAAGTAACTCCGAACACTTCTTCTATTTTTGATTATGTTTATTGTTTGATTCATATTTACTGTGTGTAACTATGTCCTTTTAAAGTTTTAGGAATTGCACTAATCATTACTGGCCAATATAAATTTTTATAAATCAAATCTCATTTTAATTATTGAAATGGCAATAGAAGAAATTTTTGGGGATTTATCAGCTTATCAAAGATTAAAAACGGGTACTTTCCAACATGTTGATCAATTATTTTCTGCAAGAAAAGATGATTTTGAATTAAGAGAACAAGCTTATCATCCTGCTGATGGTCATATTTATACCATTCAAGATGATAAAGTCCTCTGGGCAATTACTCGTGACCCCCAAAATTTAATTTTACAAAATTTTGCTGAAGCTTGTCAACAATTTTCAGAAAACGACAATTATTTCCCTTCTAAAGAAGCAGGAGAAGCTGCCTTCAATCATCAGGATAACGTTGTTATTAATCTTGACGATTTAGAATTACGAGAACGTGATCAAGGTTCGGGATATTTTTTAGCTTTTGATGATTTTAGAAAACTTAATCCTCAACAAAGATTAGCGGCTCAAAGAATTTATGGTCCCGATAAAAATAGTTTTAAAAAAAATATGGACATGATGTTTAATTGCAGAAAGCCACCTTTTGTTTTTGCATTAATGCCAGATTATGTTCGAAGTGTTTTACATGATAATAATCAAGATTATCTGGTACGAGGTTCTTGGTTATATGATTTTGATATGGGCTCCTATTTTGGAGGAAATTGTTTTGATATTAAAAGCGAAAGGCATTTACATGGAGAACTTAAAGAAAAATAAAAAAATTAAAAGAAAAAAACTAATACCTATAATGTTCTGACTTATATGGTCCTTCTTTCTTAATCCCTAAATAATCAGCTTGTTTATCAGTCATCACGTCAAGTTCTACCCCAATCTTTTTCAAATGTAAGCGAGCAACTTCTTCATCTAATTCTTTTGGTAAAACAGTAACTCCGATTGGATGTTCTTTTGTCCATAGTTCTATCTGTGCTAAAACTTGATTAGTAAAACTATTTGACATTACAAAACTAGGGTGGCCAGTTGCACAACCTAAATTGATTAATCTTCCTTCTGCCAGAATATAAATTTCCTTTCCATCTAATAGGTATTTGTCATATTGCGGTTTGATATTTTCTCTAGTTGCACCAGATTTGTTATCGAGCCAGTCCATATCAATTTCGTTATCAAAATGGCCAATGTTACAAACAATCGCTTGATCTTGCATCATTTGGAAATGTCTACTAACAATCACATGATAATTTCCAGTAGTGGTTACAAATAGATTTCCTTCTTTTGCAGCGTCATCCATTTTCTTAACTTCATACCCTTCCATTGCTGCTTGTAATGCATTGATTGGATCAATTTCAGTAACGATTACACGACAGCCGTAACCTTTCAAAGATTGACAACAACCTTTACCAACGTCTCCATAACCAGCAACAACCGCAACTTTTCCTGCTAACATCACATCAGTTGCTCTTTTAATACCATCTACTAAAGATTCTCGACAACCGTAAAGATTGTCAAATTTAGATTTTGTTACAGAATCGTTAACGTTAATCGCTGGAAAGAGAAGTTTGTTTTCTTTAGCCATTTGGTATAACCTGTGTACTCCGGTTGTAGTTTCTTCAGAAACTCCCTTAACTTCTCTAGCCACATTAGTCCAGCGTTGATTATTTTCTGCGTAAGTGCCTTTCAATGAAATCATTAATTCTTTGAAATCTTCTCCCTCATTTGAATAATCTTGTTCTAATACACTTTGGTCCTTTTCTACTTCCACTCCTTTATGGATCATCATTGTGGCATCTCCACCATCGTCAACAATTATTGTTGGTCCTTTGCCATCTCCAAAGTCTAATGCTTTCTTTGTACACCACCAATATTCTGCTAGAGATTCTCCTTTCCAAGCAAAAACAGGAGTTCCTGTTGCCGCAATCGCAGCAGCAGCATGATCTTGTGTAGAGAAAATGTTACAACTGCACCATCTTACATCTGCGCCTAGATCTTTTAATGTTTCAATTAGAACAGCAGTTTGAATTGTCATATGTAATGAACCCATAATTCGAGAACCAGCTAATGGTTTAGTTTCTTTGTATTTCTCACGTACTGCCATTAAGCCTGGCATTTCTTTTTCAGCAATCTTAATTTCTTTCCTACCCCATTCTGCTAGGGATATATCTTTTATTTTATAATCTTCCATTTTGTGTGTACCTCATTTTTAATTTGTTATCATTTGTTTGATTCATTTAAATAAATTGTTGTTTTATGTTTCATATTACCACTATAATTTAAAATATATTTTACATTAACCAAATGTTATTAAACTAATTATCATTTTAAGTTTTTATGGATACAAAAGAATTATCACAAAAATTAGATAGAATCCAACGTTTGGAAAATGTATTATTAGAAGATCCAAAAACAGTAGGGGTTAAATTAGTTACAGTTATGGGTTATAATCATTTAGTTGATTCTTTACCAGATGTTTTTTCTTATCAAGATTTGAGGGCATTGCATGGTTATTTGGCTGACAAAGTTAGTGGGAATGCGGTTATTGAAAAAGAAAAAACAGAAAGAAAAAAACAATTTTTAAAAGAACTTAAAGGGATTTGTTCCCCAAGTGCATATCATCATTTGGAATCTAAACTAAATGAATTATAATTAACTTTTTTCAAGATAATTTATGGAACCAGTTTCTTTTTCGAATATCGGGTTGAATAATGTTTTTCATATCTTTGTTATCATAAGCAACTTCAAGCATAAATCCTTTGAAATCATCCTCTTTTCTAACAAGTCCTTCTTCATCTCCGTAAAAATACCTCACTCTTGGAATTGTCTTAAGTAATTTTTCTGATCCTTTTTCTTTGCCCATAAATATTGGCTTATTTTTATCCAATCTTCGGACATCATCATCAACTTCACAGAGAATATCATAAATATCATTAAATATCTCTTCCTGACTTTTTGTACTACTTACAGCAGCAACATTAATATTGGCATAGAGCTTCCTGTCTTCAGGATACTTTTCAACAATTTTTCTAGTTACTAATTGTCTTGGTCCAGCTCTTCCCGTGGTGCTTCCAACTAAGTATAATTCAACATCATTTTTTAGCCCATATTCTCTTAATCGCGCAACAATTTCTCTGTCTTTCTTTCTAGAAATAATCGTTTTCTTTTTCAAATTTGCTTTTATTTCTTCAAGAGTTTTTCCATCAATTGAAGAATAATCTCTAATGGATTGTGCTTCTTCGAGTTCCTTAACTTTAAATTTCAGAGTTCTTTCTAAGTCCAATGGATGATGTAAACAAATCTCTGCATCAGGATGATAATTTGCGCCATCCAGATGGATGTATCTGCTCTGAAGAACGTGTTCAAACTTATCTGAATTTCCTTTAGAAGCCATGATTACCTTTTTTACTATCCCTTCTGGCTCAGCTTCATTAAGTTTTTTTATTGCTTCTTTCTCCGGCTTTTTACCATGGCCAACATACATGTTCTCATCAGTAAGAAGAACACAGAGATTGTTTCTTTTTTTGAGAAGTTCTTCGACATCTTTGTGAGTGAGGTCTTCCATTTTAATTACTAGAATCAAAATATATATAAAGATTTAGGAATTATTATCCATAGATGACTCATCCAGGCGACTTAGTAGAAATAAAAACACACGCACAAACAGAACAAGGTATTTTAATGCCCGATCCTGATGAAAACACTATCATCATTAAATTAGATAATGGTTATAATCTTGGTTTTGCAAGAAAAGAAGTTCTTAGTATTAAATTGCTTGAAAAAAGAAAAGAAACTGAAAAGAAAGTAACAGAAAAGATTTTTGACAAAAAGAAGAAAACTATTTTAATTCTTCACACTGGCGGAACCATCGCTAGTAAAGTTGATTATAAAACTGGGGCAGTTTCGGCAAAATTTACTGCTGAAGATTTATTAGAAATGTTTCCAGAATTAAATAGTGTCGCTAATATTGAAACAGAACTAGTCTCTAATATGATGTCAGAAGATATGGCGTTTAATAATTATCAAAAAATTGCTGAAGCGATTAAAAAACATGCTAAGAAGAAAATTGCTGGAATTATTATTGGTCATGGTACTGATACTTTAGGATATACTGCTGCGGCATTATCATTCATGTTTGAAAAGATAAACATTCCTGTCTTGCTGGTTGGTTCTCAAAGAAGTTCTGATCGAGGTAGTACCGATGCTACTCAAAATTTGATTTGTGCTGCAGAGTTTATTATTAAAACAAAGTTTGTTGGTGTAGCGGTTTGTATGCATAATTCTGCTAGTGATGATGTTTGTGCAATTCTTCCGGCAACAAAAACAAGAAAAATGCACACTAGCAGAAGGGACGCGTTTAAAGCTATCAATGATTCTCCAATTGCTTTAGTAGATTATAATAAAAGAACCGTTAAATTTCTAAATGAAAATTATTCTAAAAAAACAAAAGATAATGAACTGATCTTAAAAGAAAAACTTTCAGAAAAAGTTGGTTTATTAAAAGTTCATCCTAATATAGATCCAAAATTGTTTAAATTCTTTACAGAAAATTATAAAGCCTTTGTGATCGAAGGAACTGGTTTAGGACATGCTCCTACTAATATGGGAGTTAATCTTAAGAATTTTGAATTGTTAAAGAGTTTTATTAAAAAGGGTGGGATTGTTGCGATGACTTCTCAATGTTTATACGGAGCAGTCCATTCTTATGTTTATACTAATTTAAGAAGATTATTTGAGATTGGTTGTCTTTTTTGTGAGGACATGTTACCAGAAACAGCTTTCATTAAACTATCTTGGTTAATGGGCAATTATCCTGTAGAAGAAGTTAAAAAGTTATTAGTTGAAAATTTGCGTGGAGAAATTAATACTAAAAGAACTTACGAAAAAGAATTTATTTAGGGTGATTAAAAATGAAAAAATGTTTTATGTTTAGTTTTATTTTACTATCTGTTCTTTTAGTATCTTGCACCCCTGCAGAAAAATCTTGTTCTGTAGATACAGATTGTGTTCAAGCAACTTGTTGCCATCCAACTGCTGCTGTACTTAAAGAAGCTGGTCCAGATTGTGCTGGACAAATGTGTACCATGGACTGTGTTCCTGATACTATTGACTGCGGTCAAGGCGAAATCAAATGTTTAGAAGGTAGTTGTGAAGTTGTGTTGAATGAATAGTTTTTATTCATAACTTGCTCTGATAATATCTACATTGTTTTGGATGATACTCGCTCTTAATTGCGGGTCTCTAATCATTGCACATCTTACGTTAAGTTTTTCTTTTATGTCTATTAAATGTTCTTCTTTTTTTATTGTGTGGGAAT
>JABHRR010000002.1 GCA_018670095.1 Candidatus Woesearchaeota archaeon | reverse complement strand
TCAAATGGTAATTGGGCATTATTAATATAATCATTCATAAAACTTACAAAAATTTCATCTCTTATTACTGGTAATAAAGTGTCATTTATCATCTTTTTCTAAGTAAATGTGGGTTTTATAAAGTTTATTGTAGTTTTTGTAAAAAATAGTTTTTGTCAATTTCATTCAAATAATGTTTAATGATTTTGGATAATTCAACACCTCTGCCAATATTAAGATTTTGATAACTAAGAAGACAACTTGAACCTAAATCACCTTTTGGTAAATCTGTAATAACTTTTATATCATGTAAATTTAGAACTTCTTTATACTCATTAGGATTAGAAGAATAAATTAGTCCCAAACATAAACTTAATTCATTATTTAAACTGGTTTCAATGGTGCTTCCAGTTGTTTTTCTAATTCTTTGCATCTCTTTTTCAAAGTTTTCTATTTTATTCCATGAACCAATTAAAAGACAGGTTCTTTTTCTTCCATCGTACAAAATTAAGTCAATAGTATTACTATCATAATTTCTGTTTCTTTTAAGATCATAAAGGGATGTTTGTTCTACTGATAGAGTATTTAGACTTTCAGAATTTTCATAAATTATTGTGTGTTTTTTTGTTTTTGGTCTAGTAAATGGTTGTCGAGAAAATTCTTTGTTGGTTGTATTCTCTAGTGAACTTTGATTGGGGTCATTATTTGCTCTTGAAAGATGTTCGTATTTATTTCTATGTTTTTTTTTCCCTTTCTCTTTTTTTCTTTTGTTTCCTCCTTTTCTTCCCATGATTTTGTAATTGTTGATTAATCATATAAAAAGAATTGTTTCTTTGAGAACATATTTGTCGAAATGATGGCTATTTAATCAATAAAATATATAAACGCATTCTCTTTTCTACTTGATATGAAAGCTGACGAATTAAGACAAAAGTATTTAGATTATTTTCAAAGTATGGGCCACGTTGCTATTGCATCTGCACCATTAATTCCTGAACATGATCCTACTGTTCTATTTACAACTGCAGGAATGCAACCATTAGTGGCATTCTTTTTAGATAACAAACATCTTTTAGGAGAACGGATTACGAATTTTCAGAAATGTATTCGTACTGGCGATATAGACGAAGTTGGAGATACAACGCATCACACTTTTTTTGAGATGATGGGGTATTGGTCATTAGGGGATTATTTCAAAAAAGAAGCAATTGAAATGACTTTTGAATTTCTTACTGCAGTTTTAAAGTTGCCATTATCGCATTTAGCTTTTACTTGTTTTTCTGGGGATGAAAATGCACCGAAAGATGAAGATGCTGCTCAAGCGTGGCTTGATTTAGGTGTTCCTGAAGAAAGAATTGCTTTTCTCGGAAAAGATGATAATTGGTGGGGTCCTGCTGGTGAAAGTGGTCCTTGTGGTCCAAGTACTGAAATTTATTATTGGTCTTCTGTTGAGGAACCTCCTCAACAGTTTGATCCGGAAGATGGACGTTGGGTAGAAATTGGTAACGATGTTTTAATTGAATATGAAAAAACCAAAGAGGGGAAATTCAAACCATTGAAAAAGAAAAGTATTGATTTTGGTGGCGGATTTGAACGAACTCTTGCTGTTATGAACGGCTTAAATGATAATTACATGACAGAATTGTTTTTACCGTTGATAAAGAAGATTGAGAAAGTTACTAAACAAAAATATATTGGGAATGAAAAGTCTTTTAGGATTATTGCGGATCATGTCAAAGCTAGCGTTTTTATTCTCGGTGATGAACGAGGAGCTGTTCCAAGTAATGTTGATCAGGGATATATTTTAAGGCGGTTTATCCGTCGGGCAATCAGACATTTACGTTCGTTAGGGGTTGTTATTGAGAAGATTGATTTAACTCCGTTCGTAAAAATTGTGGTTGATATTTACGGGGAGGATTATACTCTTTTATTGGAGAAGAAAGAGTTTATTGTTGAAGAATTGAAGAAAGAACAGGAACAATTCAAACGAACATTAGAGAAAGGTCTGAATCAATTTAAGAAAATGTCTTCTGGTAAAAAAATTAACGGTAAAGATGCATTTTTATTATTTCAGTCTTACGGATTTCCTATTGAGATGACAGAAGAATTGGCTGCTGAGAAAAAAATTACTGTTGATAAAGATGGGTTTAATGTTGAGTATGAAAAACATCAGGAATTGTCTCGAGTAGGAGCAGAGAAAAAGTTCAAAGGTGGTTTATCTGATGCCTCTGAAGAAACTACTAAATTGCACACTGCTACTCATTTATTGAACGAAGCTTTACGTCGGGTATTGAAAGAAAATATTGCTCAACGGGGTTCGAACATTACTGCTGAGAGACTGCGGTTTGATTTTAATTTTGAGCGGAAATTAACTGCGGAAGAATTGGCTGCTATTGAGAAAGAAGTTAATGACGTTATTCAGAAGGAGATGGAAGTTATCAAAGAAGAGATGGCTTTAGATAAAGCTCTTAAATCTGGGGCACATGGTGAGTTTGGTACCAAGTATCCAGAAACGGTTTCTGTCTATTCTGTCGGAGATTATTCGAAAGAGATTTGTATGGGTCCGCACGTTGGTAATACTTCTATGTTAGGGACATTTAAGATTAAGAAAGAAGGGTCTTCAAGTGCAGGTGTTCGACGGATTAAAGCAGTGCTGGAATGAAATGACCATAACAATAAAAAAATCAAGAATTCATGGCAGAGGGATCTTTGCTAATCGTGATTTTAAAAAAGGTGAGGTTGTTTTGAAATGGGATTCTTTATTGGGGGAGTTAAATAAAAATATAGTGGTGAGCTCTCCCGGGAAACATTTGAATCATTCTTGTAATGCAAATATTGTTGAGGTTGATGGTAAAAATATTGCTGTAAGAGATATTCTGAAAGGGGAAGAGATTACTTGCAATTATGTTAAAGATAAAGTTCCTTTTCTAAAAATGGAGTGTAATTGTAGGAGTGAGGATTGTAACAAAATTATTTTAGGGGAATTGTTTAATTAGTTAATTATATAAACATTAAATCTTTTCTGATAATTATGTTTCATGCACACCATCATTTACACAAACGTAAAAGAAAAAGTTTGAAGAAATATCCTCATTCAAACAAATGGATTAGATTTCTGGATCATTCTATTTTAGCAATTGCTGTTATTGGGCCATTGATGAATTTACCGCAGATTTTGAAAATTTATCTTAATCATAGTGCGGCAGGAGTATCAGCATTAACTTTTTCGTTACTATTCGTGATTGGTATTGTTTGGTTAATTTATGGTTTTGTACATAATGATAAACCAATCATTACCTCTTCGGCATTATGGTTAGTTAGTCATGCCTTTGTTATTACTGGGGCAATTATGTATGGTTAAAATGGATTCTAAAAAACTTTATGATCTTGCTGAAGGAATTCGTAAATGTACTGCTTGTCCTTTATGTAAAGGAAGGATGTTAGCAGTTCCTGGTGAGGGGAAGATTGATTCTGGAGTTCTAATTGTTGGCGAAGCTCCGGGTGCTGAAGAAGATCGTCTTGGTCAGCCGTTTGTAGGTCGAGCAGGAAAGTTGTTGAATGAGCTGTTGGAAACTGCAGGGATTAATCGTGCGGAAGTTTTTATTACTAATTGTGTGAAATGTCGTCCGCCAAAGAATCGTAATCCTAATAGTTTGGAATTGAAAACTTGTCGGAAATGGTTAGATTCACAAATTTCTGTTGTTAAACCTCGTTTGATAATTGTTTTAGGTCGAGTAGCATTAAAGAATCTTACTGGGAAAGAGAAAATTAAAGATTTACATGGTACTGTTTATGAAGATGCTGGTCAGAAATATTTTATTACTTATCATCCTTCTGCGGGTTTGAGATTCAAATGGATCAAAGAAGTATTGTTTGAAGATACTAAAAATTTAAAGAAAATTTTGGCACATCTCAAAAATAAATAATTTTTGATTTGTTTTAAGAAGTTGAAAAAATTATTTAGAATTCTTTGAAGATTCTGTTTTCGTTTTTGTCTTTACCCATTACTAATAGAACTTTCTTGTTGTTGTTATGATGGGCAGCGACAACTTCACCGATAACCAAATTACAACTTCCAGTATTAATTGTTTTAACTAATTTACATTCATAACAGATAGTTGCTTCTTTTATTAATGGTGTTCTGAGATGTTTACTGGGAATTGTTTCTAATTTTGATTCTTTGAATTTATCAATTTCTGTTCCGTGATGATAACCAAAGATTTCTATCGCTGCTTTTAAATCTTTATTAGGGACAGCAATAACGAATTCTTTACTTTTTTTGATCAGTTTGTAGGTGTTACTAGATTTTCCTAAGGCAAGAGCATATAATGGCGGTGTTCCAGAGATTCTAGTTTTCCAAGCAACAACCATGCCGCTAGGTTTATTGTTTTTGTTTATTGATACTACAAAAACAAAGTTTTCTGGTTTGAATGTGCTTAATGTTTTTTGGATATCTGTTTCTTTTAACATGGAATAAATGTTTTTTTAAGGTTATTTAAGATTTTCTGTGCGGTTTTATGTCTGGGAGACCCAATTATGAATTTTATTTCTTTGGAATATTCCTTTCGGAATATTATTAACAGGAAATATTATTAACTAGTTCTGTTTGTTTGGTTAGATGACTTATTTAAGTGGTTACAAACTTGTATTTTTAATTTCTTGTAGATTTATTTCTAAAGTGATGTGATTGTTACATCTCATTGTCTTTTTTCTAATTAAAATTGTTTCTCTCTGAGATGTTCATTGTGTTTGATTAAAACAGTTCTAAAAATAAATCTCGGAGGGATTAAATATGAAAAAAATTGGAATTATAGCGGGAACTAAAGTCGATACAAAATTTGGGGAATTATTTTTTGCTAAGTTTAAAGCACAAACAATAGGTTGTTCTATTTCAGAAACCCCACAGGAGCAAACACAATTGCAGGTGTTAAACAGAAAACAATTGACTGAAAAAGTACAAAGTGCTATTGATAAAGTTTCTAAAGAAGGTGCAAATACAATTGTGATTTATTGTAATTCTCTTAGTGGAGCTATTGATCTTGAATTTTTGAGACGGGTTAATAAGCAAAAAATAATTACTCCATTAGATGTTTATGCCAAAATAGCTAATAACTATAAAGTTTTTGGATTGTTAGCAGCGAATTGTCAAAGTACGGCCAACATTGAGAAATTAATTTTGAAAATCAACAAAGAAGCAATCATTATTGGTTTGGGTAATTTAAACATAGTTAACGATATAGAAAATAATCATCGGCCTATTGATATCATAAACAATTATAATTTGGTTGAATTGTGTGATATCATTTCAAAGTCTGGTGCCGAGATTATTATTTTAGGTTGTACCCATTATTCTTATTTTTATGAAGAGCTTTGTGGGTTATCTAACCAAATTATACTCGAACCTTCGGAGGAAATGAAAAAATTTGTTTAATGTTGTTGACAAAACCTTCCTAAATCAATCGATAAGTTTAAAAATGTGGTGGCTTAAACATACATTCATGCCACGGTCGCATAGTCTGGTATTGCGCTAGATTGCTAAATTAGCGTGGGTTTGATGTTGTCTATGACAAAATATGAAAACCTAATCTCGTGAATATCTAGTCCCTTTGGGATCGCCGGTTCAAATTGCATTAAGATTATCTTTTTGCTTGGATGTCCGGCCCGTGGCGCTCTTTTTTTTATTTTTATTCTTTTTCTTTCTTCTATTCTCCTCTCTATTCCTCTCTTAGAAAAATCGATACATATATAAAGGAAAAAATATTACTTAGTTATAATCATATTCATGGTTGTACATAAAAAAATAGGTGATGCTAAGATGGTCGTAATAAAAGGTAAGAGTAATTCTAATAAATCTAAATCTGCACATAAATCTGCAAGCAATAATGCTGGTGTTGACAAACACAAAGCTTGGTTAATTATAGGTATTACGGTTGCAATTCTTTTTGTTGCTATTTTAGTGCTAGCTCCATCAATTACAGATGGTGTGTTTGGTAAAGCTGTTGCTGGTCCCATGATTGGTGAAGAAGTTAAGTTGAATATTATTGGTGGTGCTGATGATGATTTTCTTCAGTTGTTTTCTGCAAATTTTGATGTAGTTGATGATAAAAGTCATCAACTTAAAACTCAAAGATATGTTTTCTATAATGGTATTGAAAAAGATGGTGGGGAAGTTCAGGGGATTTGTATTTGTCCTCAAGCTGTTTCAAAAGACTTTTCCTGTCCTTTATATAAAGAATGTTTATTCCCTGAAGCAGCTGTTGAAGATTTAAAAACAGATGTTACTAAAATTGTTAATAGTGGAATGTCTGCAAGTGAACAGGTTGTTGAATTGTCTAAAACTAAAGCAAAAGCTGATCGGTTTGTAAATTATCTTGGAGAAAGTTCTGATGAAGCAGTTGATGCTGGTGACGAAGAAAAAGCTGTAAAATTAAACAAAGTTGAAAAGAATGTTGAAAATATTCAATCACAAATAGCTGTAAATTTAGCTAGTGCTCTTAAAGGTCGTAAATCAACAACTGATGATAGTCCACCTTCGCTTGGTGGTGGTGATACTACATCTATGTTACATTGTGATACAGACAATCCTACAGATGCTTATTCATCTTCAAATGCCCCTGCAAATGTTTGTTTAGGAACTAATGGAGAAACTAAAATTTTATTGGTTGGAAATGGTTTAGGATATAAAAATAAGGGATTGTTAAAATCTATGTTTATTGGTGGGGTTGATGAAGGTCAGTATAAAACTGGTAATGTGGCTTGTCAAAAGCAGTTGAAATCAAATTGTTTACTTATTCAGAAACATAATGGCGTTAAATGGGAGGGAACTCCATCTATTTATCCTGAATGTGGTGAGCCAGTTCAAAATTATGTAACTAGTGGTGGAAGATATCGTGCATTCTGTGATGGTAATAATGTAGAACCAGAAACTGGTACAGAGACTTTTACAATTCCAATTGTTGGTTCAACTACATCGGATGATGATGATAGTACAGTTACATCAGGTGGTACTTCACACTCAACGACAAGTGACAGTACTGTTACAGGAGGTACACCAAGATGAAATCAAAAACATTATTTGCTTTATTAGTTAGTTTATTATTAATTTGTTCATCATTAGTTATCGCGGCTCAAGAGTTTGAGTTGACAGCTGAAGATGGTACTTGTTTCTTTGTTAAAGTATCAGATGATATGAAAACTGCAACACTTCACGAATGTGATGATCTTCAAACTAAGCCTGATGAAAAACCTAGGTTATCTGAAGAAGAATTAGAAGAAACAAGTGATTTATTGGAAAATACTTTAGAAAATCTTGAAAAAAGCGTTGGTGCAGCTGAACATAAACTTGGAACAGCGGCTAAAGGAGTAAGTGTTTCTGAAGATGATTTTGAAGAAGCTTATGACCAATCTAAATCTGATCGTAAAGTAGCAAAAAATGTTAAAAAGCAAGCTGAAGATGCTAAACATGAAGCTGTTAAAGCTTTGAAAGATAATGTTCAGAAAGGTGGCGATGGTTTAACTTTTACTGATGATGTTAAAATGTTTGATGGTATTATTCAAAAAGCTGAAGATGTAATTGAAAAGATTGATCATAATCTTGATGAGAGTATTGGGGTTGATAGTGATGTTGGTGATATATTAGCTGCTCACGAGAACCTTAAGAATAATAGAGATGTTTTGTCTAAAGAGGTTTTTACTGAGGAAGTTAAAGAATTAATAGATGCTGCAGAAAAAGCTAAAAAGGAAACTGATGATAAAAAGAAAGAAGCTGATCATTCTAAACTTACTGATGTTGCAAAAGGTTATGAAACTATAGCCGATGAGATTGCTGATACTATTAAAGACTTAGCTCGTGAGATTGCAACCACTGTAGAACTTGAAGAAGAAGTTGAAGAGAAAGTAGATACTCACAATAAGGTTTTGAAAGCTTATGATAATCTTAAAGGTGATAGAGATGTTTTATCCACAGAAGTTTATACTGAGAAAGTTGAAGAATTAATAAAAGTTGCAAAAGAAGCAAAAGAAGATGCTGAAGAAACAGCTGATGTTGCTGAAGATCGTGAGGGAGAAGCCCAGGATGATGACCGAATTAATGATGTAGTTACACTTGTTGGAGTTACTAAAGAGGCTCAGGATTTAGCTACTGATTTTGCTAAAACAATTAAAGTTATTGAGTTGGACGATGCAATTCCTAAAGAACATGAAAAAGATGTTGATGAAAGAAAAAATACTCACGGTAAAATTTTAAACTCTTATGATGACCTTAAAAATAATAGGGACGTTTTAACTACTGAAGTATATAATGACCAAGTTAAAGATTTATTAAATCTTGCAAAAGAAGCAAAGGGTGAAACTGAAGGGGCAACTGATGCTGCTGAAGATGATATTAGGGATGCTGAAGATGATGGTAGAACTAGTGATGCGGTTAAACTTTCTGGAGTTCTAAAAGATAATCAAAATTTAGATTCTGAATTGGCTGAAACTATTGAAGATCTTGGACTTGAAATTGCAGATCCTAGAGAGCTTGAAGATGATGTTGAGGAGAAAGTAGATACTCACGCTGAAATCTTAAAAGAATTAGAAGATATTAGGGATCTAAGAGAAGTTACCCCTATTGATGTCTATGAAGATAAAATTGAAGATTTAAGAGATGTTATAGAAGATTTAAGAGAAGATGCTGAAGAGCGAGTAGAAGATGTTGAAAGTGACCAAGAAGATGCTCGAGAAGAAGGTCGAAGTACTGATGTAACTCAACTTAGAGATGTTCTTGATGATTATAGAGATGCAGCTGATCAGTTTGCTGATACTATTAAAGATTTAGATAGTGAGATTCTAGTTGCTGCTAGGACTGATAGACCTGCTGATACTGACAGACCTGGTGAAACAGAAAGGGACGGTACTTCTGATAGACCTGGTACTACTACTTATCTTGGTTTAGGTGAGCGTTGTTCTGAATCTAGTGAATGTCAATCTCGTATTTGTGATTTTGCTAATCTTAATGCACGTATAAAAACTTGTTTAGCTAGATCTCCTTCAACAACCACTGCTACTGATGGGGATGGTACTGATAGACCTGCAACTACTACTTCACCTAGAGAAATCTGTGATGACCGAATAGATAATGATGGTGATCGCAAAATAGATTGTGCTGATTCAGATTGTAGAG
>JABHRR010000046.1 GCA_018670095.1 Candidatus Woesearchaeota archaeon | reverse complement strand
GTTTATAGTGATGTTTGGTTAATCAAAACCGATTCTAATGGAAACGAAGAATGGACTCAGACTTTTGGTGAAAACGGATTTGATACTTGTAAATCTGTCCAACAAACCACAGACGGTGGGTATATTCTTACAGGTCGAACTGAGTCAAATGCTTGGTTGATTAAATTAGCAGGAGAATAATCTTAAAAACTTCCCATTCACACAACCAAACGGATGGGAATAATCTTTTCTTTTTTTAGTTAAATTTATATTGTTTCTTTGGTCTGACACTTAAAATGATAAAACATTCAATTACATTAACAGAAGAAGAATTTAATAGATGTTATTCTTTCTCTAAGAAATCTGCTAAGACTCAAAGAGAATATAGGTCTGGGGGTAGCCAAGTAAGAAGTGTTTCATTAGTAGAGAATGATACGCAAAGAGGTAAAGTTGCTGAGTTGATAGTGGTTAATTTCTTAAAACAGCCCCCATTTAACATTGAAAACATTGATCTTGATTTTGAGGTTTACCCACGAGGAGTTTGGGATTCGCAAGACTTTGAGATTAATGGAAAGAAGATGTCAATAAAGTCAGCAAAGTGGTTTTCGAACTGGTTACTTTTAGAGACTAAAGACATTCAAAGAGGAGACTTATATGATTATTACATTTTTGTTACGATAAATAAAAATTTAAAAAGTGGAGAAGTTCAAGGATTTGCGACTAAAGATGAGATTCTTAATGATGTAAATACATTGAAATTAACTAAAGGACAAAATATTCCAAATACTGAAACAATCTTAGATGCTGATAATCACGCTCGAAAGAAAAACTATTTACATAATTCTGAAGAAAAATGGATTAATCTAATTAAGCCCTAATACTCTTTTCATTTCAAGAGCAATTCTTTCAACAACAGTAACAGTAACACTATTCCCTGCTTGTTGGTATAATTTTGAATCAGCAATGTTAGGAAGTTTAAAGTTTTCTGGAAAACCTTGCATTCTAAAACATTCTTTGGGTGTTAACTTTCTGATCCCTTTACTGTCTAAAATGATCGGAACGTTATGTCCTCCAGTCCCCATATTTGCTGTTAATGTAGGGACTACACCCTTTTTATTCGTTCTAACATATTTTCTCCGCCATTGATAAACGGTGGCCTCGCTATTGATATCATCTTTAATGCGACCATACAGTGGCTTCCCATTGTAATAATATTTTTCTGGCACAGAATCTTCCAGGAAATCTCTAAAATTATTTGTTAAAGGAATTTCTTCTGGGAATTTAAAGTTTTCAAGGTGAATTTTATCTAAGAAACCAACAATAAAAATACGTTCTCTATTTTGAGGAACATTACCGTGTAACATACTGTTAAGAATTTGAGATTTTACATAGTAACCTAAATCTTCTAATGTTTTTTTAATAACTGCATAGGTTTTTCCTTTATCGTGTGTTTTTAGATTTTTAACATTTTCTAAAAGAATAGCTTTTGGTTTTCTTTCAGCAAGAATGTCTGCGATTTTAAAGAAAAGATTTCCTCTGCCTTTTTCATCTTGAAAACCTTTCCTATATCCAGCAATACTGAATGCTTGACACGGAAATCCACCAAGTAAAATATCGAATTTAGGTAAACTACTAATGATAATTTTATTAATGTCAGCTACAGTTAATGGAACATCATCAAAATTGATATCATATGTCTCCTTACACGAAAGTTCAAGATCATTAGCAAAAACAGTTTTAAAACCTGCTTTTTCAAAACCACCTCTTATCCCCCCAATACCTGCAAATAAGTCCAGAGTCTTAAATTTATCTTCTGTCTGACAATTGAAATTGTCTTGTTTGTTTTTCATTAACATTCTCCTTTTTATAAATTACAACACATACATTTAAACTTTTCTCAATTTATTTAATTTGTTAACATTTTTTTAAATTCTTTAACTTTATCTTCATCCATCAACATTTTTTGAAATAACGCTTCCATTAATCCTTTAGATAAATCTGTATTTTCCATTGGTTCTTGCATTAATTTATTAGTAAAATTATTGGCTTTTTCTCTCAATACTTCTAAATTAACCGCTTCTTTTTGGTCAAGAACCATACCACAATTACAATACATTGCATCTGCTGGTTGAACTTTTTCACATCTGGGACAATTCTTTGGTTCTAATTTCTTTCTTTCATCCTCAATTTTTTGTTTATTCTCATCTTTGAAGATTCCTCTTTTTTCTAACATCTTTCGATCCACATGGTCTTCTCCGTAATGAAGATAAGTATCTGGCATCTTAGAATCAGAACTCCATCCTGCAAAGATCCTTAGGTCTCTTTCATTAAACCCTTCTTTAGCCAATTGATTTAACTTACTATGTCTCAATAAATGAGGATAAACTCTTTTTGTTAAACCAGCTACTTCTGCAGATTTTTTAATTACTTGGGCGATCCCATTCTCTTTCAATCTTCTTCCATAAGTTTTTAGATTAATAAATAAAAACGAATTAGAATCTTCTTTAAATGGATGGTAATTCAACCAATCTTTAAGATAAGGTACAGCATCAATAACCCTAATAGACCGGGTTCCAGTCTTACCAGTCAATGTAATCTTATATCCATGTTCATCACTAACAATATGTTTTAGTTGAATACCCAACACTTCTCCTTGTCTCATAGCACCATCGTAGGTTATCATAATTAACGCTTTATCTCTGGGGTGAGTACATTTCTCAATCATTCCTCTAATTTCTGAAGGAGACAACATTTCATCATCTTTCTTACGAATCTCTTTTCTAACTGGTTTTATTCTTTCTACTAACTTTTCTTTATCTAAGTGGTGGGTGTAAAATGCTTTTAGAATATGTTTGTAACTATTGATGGTTGCAACGCTTTTATTTTCTTCTTCTAACTTGAAGAAATAATTTACAAAATCTTCTTCTATTACTTCTTCAAATGGTTTTTTGATAAACTCACCAAATTGGAATAGTGTTCTAAAATTAGCACTCAGTCCGTGAATTCCAATCTTGCAAAATGTTCCTGATCGGAGCCTCTTATAATATTGTTTTAATGTGTTTCTTTGGTCTTCTGAAAGTTTTACTTGTTCATAACCAACAAATTTATAGTTACCAAACTTTTTTCTTTTAATCCCTTCATTAAGATATCTCTTAATTGTTTTGAATTTTTCCTCTTTATCAATATCAGACTCATTAAGTTTTCTTCTTGTTTCAATTAATCTCTTTTTGAAAATATGTTTGATTGTTTTCTCAACTTCAGAAAACTTATCAAATTCTCTTTTCCTAAAGAATATAAACTCATACAACGCTTTTAGGCGACTGTGATAGCCTTCTATGGTGATCTGACTAATCCCTTTATCTCCAATACAATGTTGATAAAACTTCTCAAAGTCATTAGAATTGGCTTCTTCAAATGGTTTTCTAATTAGTATAGCAAACTCTTTCGCTTGGTAGAAAAGGTCTCTTAAGTAATATCGTGTTAAATGTGGTTTCTTTTCTTTAATGTATTCTTTAAATCCCCTTAAAACTTCTTGCTGTGCTATTGTTAAGTTCTTATCTTCAATAAACTTTGTGATATATTCAAATTTTTCTTTCATTCTTTCGTTCCTCCATTAATGTATTAATTTAGCTATTATAACTAAATCTTGTATATACAAATTAATACACTCGAAGTTACGAATAGGCTGTGTTGATCCCCCCTACTAACGCCAAAAAACCCTCATCCCCAATATCACCAACAATATTCGTTGCAACAATTGCAGCCTGAGATGAACCAAATCCAGGCAGAAAAGCAGCAATAAAACCAACCCC
>JABHRR010000045.1 GCA_018670095.1 Candidatus Woesearchaeota archaeon | reverse complement strand
TTATTGCTTTATATATATTGCGGAAAATAAATAGAATTTAAGCAGCAATAAAAGTGAAGAAATCTAATTCTTCATGATTGCCTTGTAAAAATTGATAATTTAAAAGATCAAAAAAATATTTTTCAGCGTTCATTCTGCACTTGGTTCCTCATCATCCATTGCACCAGTAGGAACTGCACTCTTAGAAATTATTAAAATGTCACCAACCGCTTTAACTAACTGATGCGGAACAATAACTCCTTTCGCACTACCGATAACTCTACTTAAGAAAGAATTCTTTGTAGATTTAATTTTCCAACCAGAAACTTTGTTTGTTTGAATAATACTATCTTCAACATCACCAAAATACTCACCTGTATCAGTAAATACTTTTAAATCATAAGTTTCAGACACTTTTTTCATTTTTAACATATTTAACCACCTCACTAAGATAATTAAGTTAAATTTACTTAAGTTTAAATACTTTTCTGTATTTGAAGCTAACTATGAATAACGTTATGATTATTGGCACATCCCATATCGCTAAACAAAGTGTGAATGAGATTAAAACTGCGGTTAGTACTTGGAAACCAGATATTATTGCGATAGAACTAGATTTGCAGCGAGCTGCTGCTTTGATGTCAGAAAAGAAGAGTAAAATCAGTTTAGCCATAATTCTGAAAATTGGGGTAAAAGGTTACCTCTTTGCTAAAGTTGGCCAATTTGTACAACAAAAATTGGGTAAGATGGTCGGCGTTTCTCCCGGTTCAGAAATGAAAGAAGCAATGATGCTAGCTAGAAAAGAAAAATTAGAAGTCGCTTTTATTGATCAACCAATTCAAATCACATTAAAAAATTTCTCTAAATACTTAACTTGGAAAGAAAAATTTAGATTCTTTTGGGACATGGTTAAAGGCTTGATTACTCCCAGAAAACAAATGAAAGAGATGGGTTTAGATAAATTTGATCTTACTAAAGTTCCGGGGAAAGAAGTTGTTAAAAAATTAGTTCACCAAATGAAGAAAAGATATCCAAACGTTTACAAAGCTTTAGTATCTGATCGAAATAGATATATGGTTAGGAACATTATTAAAATTCTCCGTAAGAACCCAGATAAAAAAATTCTCGTTGTTATCGGCGCTGGCCATGAAGAAGGAATGCGAGAATTGCTATTGAAGGTTGAAGTTGTTTGAGTAATTAACTTTTAGCATAATCTTCAAGAGTAAAAGAACGATTTATTGGTATTGGTTGGGGTACAGGCTGAGGTGATGGAATTAATCCCTTTGCTTTTTCATATAGTCCACCAAGAAATGCTTTTAACTTACTCGGCTGTTTTTCTAATAATTTTGGATCTTGATCTTTAAGATACATAGAAGATGCAAGACTTAAAAAACCAAAACCAGTTGTTACATTCTTAGCAGTCTCTGATGTTAAAGGTTCCCCACTAACAACATAATTAGCAACATCGTAAATAACTTTTCCTAGAAAACCAACTCCAGTCAAAAAAACAGGCAATCTTATTGTTCTATTGTAACGAGCACTAAAATTTTGCATAGAATTAAGAGCAATAATTCCTCCTTCTGAATTTCTATCAATTTTCCCTTCTAATCCATCCACATTATATAAACAATCTGGACCATCTAAAACAACCCCAGAAAAAGAACCAGCAGCAAGGTGGGGTATCCCAATATATGGCCCCCAAGTAGCAGTCCCAATTTTACCAATCATCTGAATTGCAAAAGTGGTTTTATACAAATGCTTTTCGGGGATTCTTTTACCTAATCTAGTATATTGTTTTTGTACTTTTGTATCAACCCATTTAGCAGGTTTTAATAATGATTCTAATGACATTTTATTGAAACTATTAGAGTGATTTTAAAAATGTTTCTAAAATAAACCACTCTCCAGTTAGAAAAACCCCAAAAGTTTATAAATAGCCAAGTAAAATAGATTAATAGGTAGGAGTGGTATTTAGCTTACGGTTTTAAATTGAGGAAAGTCCGCCCACTATTAACAAACTGCTTACGAGAGTAAGGATCAGAAATGGTCAGCTCTGGCTCAGAAACGACACGTCCTGTTGAATGGAATGATAAAGAGTCCAAGTAATGGCGAAGCATTCAGAGATGAATGTGAGTTAACCTTTTGACGTCTTGACAGGGAACGATGAAACGGCGAATCTCAGTTGGTGCAAGTTGGTTCAACGCTTAGTAGAATGCTAAAACAAACCATCGCAATTACATTGTTAATTGTTTGGGTTTGACAAAAGGCGGCTTATTCCACCCTACCTATTTTTTTGATATGATAGATGTTCTAGGAAGAAAATGGAAAAAATATTAATTGTTGATGATTGGGTAGATGTATTTAAACCTACAAGGAAAATACTACGAGAAGATGGATACCAAGTAAGACAAGTTGCTACCGCTCAAGAAGCATGGGAAAAGTTATCCACATCAAGATATGATATAGTTATTATTGATACTTCTGAAGATACAGAAATTAAGAAAGGAAAATGCCTTAGCGAAATTTTAGAGGAGAGTTTTCCAAACACATTAAGAATTGGTTGGACAGCAGCGGCAATGTATTTAACCCCATCAGATATAAGAAAATACCATCATATTATCTCAAAACCAGTAATCACAGATGACATAAAAAAAGGAATAGAAGAAGGATATAAAAGAATGAATGATTAAAAATGGAAAAAATATTATTAGTTGATGACATTTTTGGAGAAGGTGAAAGCCCCATTCTAGTTGATTATCTAAGACCACATGGTTATTTAGTCATATGTGCAACCAATGCTAAAGACGCCTGGGAAAAAATAAATAGAGGTAGTTACGAAGCAATTATTATTGATGGTTCAGAAGATTCAGCAGTTAGACAACATTATACTTTAAGTGAAATGGTTGCTGAATATTTTCCTAACACTAAAAGAATTTCTTTTTCCGGAGAAAATATTGCAATCCATGACCCCCATTTAAGAAAAAACTATGATCACATCGTATTAAAAGGCATGGAATGTGCTGAAGATTTACTTAAAGCTCTTAAAGAAACAAAAACCCAAGCAAAGGCAAAACCTTTTGGGATTTAGAAAAATTGAAAATTTTCCAAAAACCTTATAAAAACAATAAAACTTAACAATAAAAATGGCAAACGATAAAATCAGAATGCCCTCCGGACAAGGAGGATTAACTAGATACTTTGATGAGTTTAAATCAAAGATAGAATTTTCTCCCGCAGCAATAATTGTTCTTTCAATCGTAATTATGATTATTATTATTTTACTGCATTACTTTGGCAGTGGATGGTTTGGATAGAATGATGCCAGGAATGAATCCTAGAAAAGTACAAGCAATGATGAAACAGATGGGCATCCAACAAGTAGAAGTTCCTGCTATTGAAGTTATTATCAGAACTGAAGATAAAGAAATTATTATTACTAATCCTTCTGTGCAAAAAGTTAATATGATGGGCAACGAGAACTTTCAAATCTCTGGAAATATAGAAGAAAGACAATTATCTACCACTCCGGACATTTCTGAAGATGATGTTAAAACCGTTATGGAACAAGCTAATGTTTCTGAAGAAAAAGCCAAAAAAGCAATTGAAGAAGCCGATGGCGATTTAGCAGAAGCAATTATAGGTTTTAACAAAGAAGAGTAGTATTCTAACAAAACAATTTTATACCTAAACAACTTTCTAAGTAAATAATGCCAACTTCCACAGATTTTCTGAAAGCAAAAGATAACGCCACTCAGAAATACGAAGGGGCCAGACATCTGCTTAATGTCACCTTCCCCACTGTAAAAGATCCAAAACTATTACTTGGAGTTATTGATAACCTGGTTTGTTCAATGGAACATTCAATTGAAGCCATTTTGATTTATGAAAGATTGTTAAGGTTCGTTCCTGTATATTCAAACGATCCTAAAAGCCAATTTAATATGTTCAGACAAAAATCTATGAACAGAAATAATATTTCTCCAAAATATGTTAATCTCTACTTAGAATTGAAAGATATCTTAGAACTACATAAAAAAAGTCCAATGGCTTTTCAAAGAGGAAATAAATTTGTCATTTGTAATAAAGATTATATGTTGAAAACATTATCTATTAATGACATTAAAGATTTTCTTGCCCAAACTAAAGAATTCTTAGACATTTCTGAAAAAGTTATTAGTAAATATGGCCAAGAAAACAAAAACATTTAAAACCTAAAAAATAATCCTAACAATTATGGGATTTTTAGATAAAGTAATGTTTTGGAAAAAAGAGAATGACTTTGATACAGCTTTTGATAGTAAACTTGATCAGCACATCGAAAAAAGTGATGACATTTTCAAAGGAGATGATTTAGGTTTAGAACAAAGTCCTCCTGGTTTAGGAGAAAAATCTCCTTTTGATCAACCAACAACACCAACAGAAACAACTCCTGAACAGCCGGCAGCATTTCAAGCTCAACAACAAATGCAACCTCCGGCAACAGGAAAAAGAGATTTAGAATTACTAAGCAGTAAACTGGACACTATTAAAGCCATTCTTAATTCTATGGATCAAAGAATTGCTAACATTGAAAGATCTACAGGCACAGTTAAAAAAGAAGAAAAATTATGGTAAAAAAATTATTACAAAAACAAGGAATATTATTTTCTTTGATTACAATTCTTATTGTTGCTTTTGACCAATTAACAAAATATTTAATTCTTAAATTCAACCCCTATTTTGGTTATAAACATATTAAAATAATTCTAATAAAAAACACAGGCGCCGGTTTCGGCATCTTAAAAAATCAAACTTTCTTTCTGGGAATCATTTCTTTAATTGTTGCCGTAACTTTAATCGTTTATTACAAAAAAATCCCTAAAGAAAAAATATCCCAAATTCTTTTCGCTCTTTTTTTAGGCGGAGTTATTGGTAATCTCATCGACAGATTTTTCAGAGGTTATGTTATTGATTTCATTAGTTTTAGTTTCTGGCCCGCATTTAATATTGCTGACTCTGCTTTAACAATCGCGGTAATTGGATTAGTTATTCTTTATATTAAAGAAGAAATAAAAGAAAAAAAGAAAAATTAAGAACTATTTCACACAAATATGCTTCTTGTACTTCTTGTTTGTTGCTTCTCGTTTATCTTTGAACCAAATTAAACGATCACTCTTGATTCTCTTTGCCCATTCACATTTCGGCTCGTGATAAACATTGCTCATGTTACTAGCAACATACTTGCCAGGAGAATGTTTAACTGCCGGCTTC
>JABHRR010000044.1 GCA_018670095.1 Candidatus Woesearchaeota archaeon | reverse complement strand
TTTTAATCTTGCTTTGAAATCAGCAGATACTAATAGTAATCCTGAAGATTTTATCAAAGGAGTAGAATTAATTTATTCACAATTATTTAGTTTCTTAGAAAATAATAATGTTCAATCAATGGTAACTGAGAAAAAGAAATTTGACCCTTACTTTCATGAAGCATTAATGAAAGTTGATTCTGATTTACCTGAGAACATGATTATTGAAGAATTACAGAAAGGTTTTTTGTTACATGATCGAGTGTTAAGACATGCAAAAGTAAAGATAAGTAGTGGAAATAAAGAAAAAAAATAATCATAATAATACGGAGGCACAGAAAAATCAATAGATTTTTGGTGTCCCCAACAAGTTGGAGGAAATAATAAAATGACAGAAAATAAAAATGAAGATAAAAAAGTATCCGGTACAACTATCGGAATTGATTTAGGTACAACTTTTTCTGCAATGGCAGTTCTTGAAGGTGGGAAACCAACCATCATTACCAATGCAGAAGGAACAAGAACTACACCAAGTGTGATTCACATTAAAGATGGCGAAGTTATTGTTGGACAAATTGCTAGAAACCAAGCGATTGTTGATCCATTACACACCATTAGGTCTATCAAAAGAAAAATGGGTAGTAATGAAAAAATTGAAGTTGATGGTAAAGGATATACTCCTGAAGAACTTTCAGCAATGATTTTACAGAAAATGAAACGTGATGCAGAAGCTTATTTAGGACAACCTGTACAAAACGCAGTTATTACTGTTCCTGCTTACTTTAACGATTCACAAAGACAAGCAACAAAGAATGCTGGAGAAATTGCTGGTTTGAATGTTCTTAGAATTGTTAACGAACCAACTGCAGCTGCATTATCTTATGGTTTAGACAAACAAGATCAAACTCACACTATTTTAGTATTTGATTTTGGTGGTGGAACTTTTGACGTTTCTGTTTTAGAATTAGGAGACGGAGTTTTCGAAGTTAAATCTACTAACGGAGATAATATGTTAGGTGGAGATGATATTGATGAATTGATCATGAATCATTTAATGGACAATTTCAAAAAGTCTACTGGTATCGATTTGAGTAGCGATCCTACTGCAATTCAAAGATTAAAAGAAGCGGCAGAGAAAGCTAAGATTGAATTATCGACAAAAGCTAAAGTAGAAATCAGCATTCCTTTCGTTACTGCTGATCAAAATGGTCCTAAACATATTAAAGAAGATTTAACTAAAGCACAATTTGAAGAATTAATTTCTGATGTTTTGAAAAGGTTAGAAGTTCCTACTAAGAATGCTTTGAAAGATGCAGATATTTCTGTTGATAAGTTAGACAAAGTAATTTTTGTTGGCGGTTCTACAAGAATTCCATCAGTGCAAGAGTTAGTTAAAAATATAACTGCTAAAGATGGAGACAAATCTGTTAACCCTGACGAAGCAGTTGCTTTAGGAGCAGCAATTCAAGCAGGAGTTTTAGCAGGAGATGTTAAAGACGTATTATTATTAGATGTCACACCTCTATCACTCGGTATTGAAACTCTGGGCGGAGTTTTTACTCAATTAATTGAGAGAAACAGCACTATTCCCACTCGGAAATCCCAGATTTTCAGTACTGCAGCTGATAATCAAACAGCGGTAACTATTCGTGTTGGACAAGGTGAAAGACCAATGTTTTTAGATAATAAAACTTTGGGTCAGTTCGATTTAATGGGTATTCCTCCTGCACCTCGAGGAATTCCACAAGTAGAAGTTACTTTTGATATTGACGCTAACGGAATTGTTAATGTTTCAGCTAAAGATCTTGGAACAGGTAAACTGCAAGAGATTAAAATTACTGGTTCTGGAAACTTGAGTAAAGACGAAGTTACTAAAATGAGAGAAGAAGCTGAAAAGAATGCTACTGAAGATGAGAAAAAGAAAGCAAAAATTGAAGCTGAGAACAATGCAGAATCTGTAATTTTCCAGACAAAGAAAGCTCTTGAAGAATTCAAAGATAAGATTGATGATGCAACTAAGAAGAAAATTGAAGATAAAGTTGCTGAAGTTGAAGAAGCTCGTAAATCTGGTGATCCGGAAACAATTAATCCAAAGATTGATGAATTGAATAAGATTGTTCAAGAAATCGGTGCTAAAGTTTATCAGGAAGCTGCAGAAAAGAAACAAGCTGAAGAAGCTAAATCTGGAGATGCTAAAACTGAAGATAAGCCAGAAGATGGTAAGAACGGCGAGAAAGTAGTTGACGCTGAGTTTACCGAGAAGAAAGAGTAAGTTTTAATAACTTATCTTTTTTTTATTTTTTTATAATGGATTTACCAACTGAAGAACAATGTTTACAGTACTTTGAGGAGTTTAAAGTACCTCGTAATATTAAAGCTCATTGTTTGAAAGTTAGAGACGTTGCAGTTTTTCTTGCCAGAAAATTAAATCAAACTGGAGAAAATGTTAATCTTGACTTTGTTAGCCGTTTATCTTTATTACATGATTTGTTTAAAGTGGTTACCATTACTTCAATTGAACCAAATAAATTTCATCAACATATTTTTTCTGAAGAAGAACTTCAAATGAGAAAAGAATTGGTGGAAAAGTATCCAGGTATGCATGAAGGAGAAGTATCTCACATAATCTTTAAGAAAGATTATCCTCAATTAGCAATTGCCTTAAAAGATATGAGTGACCCTGAGAAAGAAGATAAATCTTGGGAAGAGCAAATTGTTCATTATGCTGATGGGAGAGTTTTTCAAAATAGAATTGTAACCTTGCCAGAAAGGTTTTCTTATTTAGTAGAAGCTTATCCTGACAAGATTGCTCTTTTTGAAAAAAATGGTATAGAATTACATGACTTTGAGAATAAAGTAAAAGAAATAATTAATTTACAACCAGAACAGTTAGCTAATATGGTGGGAAATGGCTGAGAAAGATTATTATAAATTATTGGGAGTGGAGAAAGGCGCAACTAAAGAGGAGATCAAGAAAGCGTTTAAGAAATTAGCTCTGAAATATCATCCTGACCGTGCTCCCGAAGATAAAAAAGTAGAGTATGAAGAAAAGTTTAAAGAAATTAATGAAGCTGTTTCTATTTTAGGGGATGAT
>JABHRR010000006.1 GCA_018670095.1 Candidatus Woesearchaeota archaeon | reverse complement strand
AGGCTGTGCGTGATAATAATCGTTTCGTAAGAAAAGAAGTTAGACGTACTGAGAAGAAGTTATTTAAGTTCTTATTAGCGATAGGATTATCTCTACGTGCAGCTAAGAATTGGATTAAACGACAGTTCAGGAAATTGTTCAGAAGAACTGCGAAAGTTTCAGGAAAAGTAAGTGGTGGAATCAGTCAAACTTCATCTGCTTTTGTAAAGAGTAGTAAGAATGCAAAGAAAGAAGTTAGTGAAACTTCGTCCATGGTTGTAAAAGTAAGTAAGAGATCTCTTTGGAAATTTATTAAGAATCTTGTTGCTGGAACTTTATTTGCATCTAAATATGTTTATGAATTTTTAACTAAATGGACTATTTATACTTTCAAAGCACTGGTTGTTGGTTTAGCTGTAATAATAAAAGATACTTATCTGTTAATTAGAAAAGTAACTATTTGGTCTGGCAGATATTTATTCTTGTTATCGAAATCAGTATTTGTTGGTATTTGGATAGCATTGACTTCAATTGTAAGATTTATATTGTTCTTAGTATCTTTTACTCTTCGGAATATTAGGAACTTTATAGTTTGGTCTAGAAGTATGATTAGTATTGGTTCATCTAATCTTAAAACTTATCTGTGGGACCATAAACCTTGTCCTCATGTTAAGATTAAAGGAACAGGAATTCCGGCAATTGTTGTCAGTCCATTGAAAAAGAAACCAATTGTTGAATGGAAGCAGAGAAGAAAACTTCGTTTAATGGAAGAGATGGAACAGGTTGATTTACGTCTTAAAGATATTGATAAAGTTTCTTTTAAGAAGATGTTAAAGAAACCAGTAACAGTTGTTTCCAAAAAGAAAAAGATTTTGTTTATTGAGAAGTTAGCAATTAGAACTAAAACGAAACCAACCATTGTAGAGAAACCAACAGTTGATGTGTCATTAAGTAAAGAGTTAAAATGGATTGATAGGGGTTTAATTGATTTAGATAAAGGGAAAGTAGTAAGAACTGCTCGAGGTATTGTTAAGAAACCTATTGTAAAAGAACATGTTACAGAGAGTGTTGCGGATAGAAAAGCAGTTGAAGAAGTTATCAAAATATCTAAAGAGTTAGAGGAAAGACATCAACTTGCTAGACTGAATGAAAGTAAATTACAAAAAGAATTGGAAAAATTAAATAAAAAAATCTCTTCGCTTGATCGTCCGGTTAAGAAAACAAGTAAGAAAGTAAACGTTAAAAATGTTGGCTCTATTTTTAAATCAAAGCGTAGAGATATAATTGCTGAACAAAATGCTGTGCAGGAAGTTATCAAAATATCTAAAGAGTTAGAAGAGAGACATCAACTTGCTAGAAAAGATGAAAGTAAATTACAAAAAGAATTGGAAAAATTAGATTTGAAGTTGTATAAGTTAAATCAACCTATAAAGAGGGTTGAAAAGAAAAGAAAAGTTTTGAATGTTCCCAGAAAGTTTTCTGTGGGTAATGCTAATGTTTTAGTGGATCGTAAAGCAGTTCAGGAAGTTATTAAGGTATCTAAAGAGATGGAAGAGAGACATCAATTGGAAAAAATGAGAAGATCAAAACTTAATAAAGAACTTAAGAAAATAGAGAAGATTATTTCTGGGTTAAAATAATTAAACTAAATTGATTAGTTGAACTAAAATAATTAATGAATAGAAATAATTTATTGAGCAATAACTTTACAAGTACAAGGAAACTTCTTAGATGCTCGGGTTAACGCTTCTTTACCTACTCTAATATTTTCTTTATTTACTCTTAATTCAATTACTGTTTGACCTTCTTTAACTCTGGCTGCACAACTAATAGATTTACCATAAGATTTCTTCATACCAGTACTCATTCTGTCTGCACCTGCACCACTTGCTAAAGGATTTTCTCTTAAAACATGGAAAGGATAAACTTTAATTCTTAAATGGTATTCTTTACCTAGATTTTTTTCTAATAATCTGTTAGAAGTCATTCTGGCAGATTCTAAAGCGTTATGACGGAAATTCATACTTTTAGTAGAATTTAATTTGATTACTGTATCATATTCTTTTCGAGGATTACCCATATCAAACTTGATAACTTTCATATGTGGAAATCCACCTCTTACGTAGTTCTTTTTAGTATACTTACTAATTCTGGTGTAAGGTCTTTCTAAACTTTGGTACGCTTTGAATTTACGTAATTTTGCCATTTTTGATTAGAAATAGGGGTGCTTTATAAATATTTCTAGTGGGATTATCCTATAAAGAGCTTATACTTCTCTTTACCTTCTAGTTCAGCAAGAATTCTTTTAATTACCATCCCTTTTGGATCGGGAATTAATTTAACTCGGTCCTTTAAATCTTCAAAGTTTTCAAATGGTTTACCTTTTCTAGCGTTAATTACTTCCCACATATGTTTTTTACCTAATCCTGGAAGGAGTTCTAATTGATGCATTCGCATTGTTAAAGGTTGAGCTTTATTGAAAAATTCTATAAACCTTTTCTCGTCTTTAGTAATAACTTCTTTAATAACATGAGGTAATTCTTTTCTGGCAGAATTAGTTAATCTGTCAATCATAATTTTGCCTTTAATGTGATGAATCTCTTCTCTTTTACCCTCACCAATATAAACTTCTTGATGTGGTTGCAAATGAATATCTTTTTTTGGAACTAATTCTAAGATCGTTAAATGATTAAGACCAAGAGCTTGAGCTACAGAAGACTTCATTGTCCCTTGCTCCATAGGATAACCATGTTCTAGATAGTCTAGGATTATCGCGTTCTCTTCTTTAATTTGTTGTTTATTGATTGGTTCCATTTTTTTGAGTTTATTTTAGTGATATATCTCTTGAGTTAATAAAAATTACGTTTTTTTTAGAGAATTAAGCAAATTCTTTAACTGCGTTAACAATTGCCTCTTGATCTTTTTTAGGCATACTTAAAGGGTATGCAGTCAGAACTATTTTTAATTCGTCAACAGTTTTTGGTAAAAAATCAATAATTTTAGCAATATGTTCTTCTTTTAATCTAGTTAAGTCTAAACCAGAAAGTTTTTTTTCTAATTCTTTTTTTTGTTTTAAGTCTAATTTAACAAAAATTTCTAAATATTCTTTAGCTTTATTTGAAAGATAGTTCAATTCTTTATCTCTTTTTTCTATTTCTTCTAATTTTATTTTAACATCTACTAAAGATAAAGATTTTTGTTCGATATATTGTGGATTTGCCATTTTATTTGTTTACCAATAAAATGGTGCTCAAAAATGCACCATTTTTGTATGTGCCATTTTATTTGTTTAAATGAATAGGATGAATATATAAAAGTTTTTCTTTCTTTCCATCTTTGATTTTAACACCATAACAACTGCCTTTCTT
>JABHRR010000043.1 GCA_018670095.1 Candidatus Woesearchaeota archaeon | reverse complement strand
CTTTTATCCACCATAATACTTTGTAACTTAAGAGTAACATATAAATCTTTTGTTTTTTTTCATTTACAAAAATAATTTAAAGTACCGCCCTCTCAAGCATTATAATGGTAGACAAAGGGGTTTGTATTAGATTCTATAAAAGAAAAGATATTCAGCAGGCAATGGTAGAACATGCTCTCAATAAAGAGATTGGCGTTAGATACGGCGATGGTTTCGGTAAACGTCCAGATATGATCATGTATCCTCAGGAAGTGTTAGAGCTAGCTCTGAAAGGGGTAACATCTTTTCATGGTAGCGAGGAACTCTGGGATAATCCTTTGTCAATTAGCAGTAATATGAGCAGAAAGGAATTAGATGAAATGAGAATTGGTTGGGATTTAGTTTTAGATATCGATTGTCCAGACTGGGAAATATCTAAGTTAACAACTCATCTCTTTATCAAAGCACTTAAAGATAATGGTATTAAAGAAATATCCTGTAAATTTTCAGGGAATAAAGGGTTCCATATCGGAGTTCCGTTTGAAGTGTTTCCAAAAGAAGTTGCTGATAAGAAAACTAAAGATATCTTTCCTGAAGGGCCAAAGAAAATTGCTCAGTACCTGTTAAACATCATCACTACCCGTTATGTTCAAGTTAAAGAAAATAAAATCTTTTTTGATAATGATTATTCATTTACTTTATCTGAACTAAAAGAAAAGTTTGGTGAACAAAAATTCCTAATTAACAAATGTTTGAAATGTAAAAAAGAAATTAAAGAAGCTAAAAAAGAAATAATTGAATTCATTTGTCCAAGATGTGACCAGAAAATTGTTGGCGATCAGAATTTTCTTAAATGCGAAAAATGTAATATTTTAATGAATAAAATGGAACATACAAAATCTTTATGTCCCTGCGGTTCTAACGAATACAATTCAATCTTTGATCCTCTATCTATTATTGAAGTTGATACAATTTTAATTTCATCACGGCATTTGTTTAGAATGCCTTATTCGTTGCACGAAAAGTCTGGCTTGGTTTCATTACCAATTGATCCAGATAAAGTAATGCAGTTCGAGAAAAAAATGGCTCATCCAAATACAGTAACCATTTCTGATATAACATTTATGGACAGAAATATTTCTGGAGAAAGTGGAAGAAGATTATTATTGAATGCTCTCGATTTTGAAGTTAAGATTGAAGAAGAGCGAGATTATGGTCGGGAAATGAAATTTGAAGAAGTAAGAATTGAAAGTCCAATTCAAGAAGATTTCTTTCCGCCATGTATTAAACAAATTTTAACAAACGGGTTAATTGATGGTAAGAAACGAGCAATCTTCATTTTATCAAATTTTTTGGGTAAGATTGGTTGGGAGAAAAAAGAGATTGAGTTATATTTGTTGAAATGGAACCGAGAAAAGAATTCTAATCCCTTGCGTGACAATTATATTATTACCCAAATGAAAACTTTTGTTGCTGGTGCTAAACTGCCTCCTAATTGTAGTAATGAAGCTTATTATAAAGATCTTGGCGTGTGCCATTCAGACGCACTTTGTGGCAGATTAAAGAACCCTACTAATTATACCATTCTGAGATGGAAGCGGTGGTTACGCGATCGAGAAGATGATAAAAAGAGTAAGAAAGATGATGATGGTAAAGAGAGTAAAGAAGATAAGAAAAATAAAAGTAAAGTAAACCAGAAAAATGAAGAATTAAAAGCAAATAAAAATAATGAAAACAAAGAAGATGAAATAAGTAAAGAAAAAGAAAATAAAAATTAAATCTTCTCAAAAATTTTATCCATTCCTGGGATTGTTAATTCAGTTTCTTGATAAAGTCTTCTTATATTCTGTAAACTATCATTATGCACATTAACTCCGTTATCGCCAAAAAGTTTTTTCTTAGTTCCAGATTGGTGATAATCAGGAATTATTCCATCCCTTAATCGTTCTAAATGTTGAGATGCTTGCTGATTATCTTTTAGAATTAAAAAAGCCTCAGACAATCCTAAAGAAGATGAGGTTACATAATCTTGATGACCCGGTTCGTTATCGTCTAAGATACTTAACGCTTGTTGAAAGTATTTAGCAGCTTCATCTGCCTGTTCACATTTAAGAGCAATTTTTCCTTGTAAATTGTAAATGTTACATTTACCACGAAAATCATCAATTTCTTTATATTCAGCTAAAACTTTAGGAATTAATTCTTCAGCAGACGCATCCATCTCATTTTCTACATATGTTGTTCCTAAAATTAAACCCACATCTGCTTTTCTTCTTTTGAGCTGAAAATCAATCGGGTCATCTTGAGCAAGTTTGTCATAGATTTGAATCGCTTCTTTACATAAGGGAATTGCTTTTGCACTATCTTTGGTCCAAACATAAGTTCTGGCTAAAAAATCCAACGCTTTACCTCTCAATGAGGAGGGTTGGGTTTCAATGTTTAGGGCACTTTCTAAAGATTTCCTCGATTTTTCAAGATCATCAAATGATGTTCTTTCAATATAAGACATGTCAATTAAAGCACGAGCTTTTTCATTTTCAGGAGCATCTGTTAATGCCAATACAACTTTATTATCCGTGTACGCTTCTTCTGGTTTACCACTCATAACATAAGAGAAACCACGGTCGTTGAAAATTCCTGCATTTTTAGGATCTTGAGTATCCATTATTGCAATTGCTTCTGTAAAGATAGGTATTGCTTGAACATGTTTATCTTTTAATTGTAAATTTTTTGCTTGTTCCAATAAGTCTTCTATGTTTACCATTTTATTATAATTGAAAGAAAGTCGGTTATAAAGTTTATGGAAAATTAAATTTTCTTTATTTTTTTCTTTAATTCTTGAGCTAAACTAACATCTATTAACTTCTTAGATTTTTCTTTGAAAATATTATAGCCCATTTTATTGTATCTTGGAACTAGATGCCAATGCACATGTTTAGCTTCGTCCATATAAATTAAGTAAACTTTTTTTACTTTCAGAACTTTTAACATTGCATTACGAACAGAATCAACAATATTCATTAAATGTTCATAATCATTTCTTTTCAATAAATGTAAATCAGTAACTTTCTTTTTCCAGACTATTACAACATGACCTTTGGTAATAGGAAAATTAGCTAAACAAGAATAAAGTTTTTTATCTTCATAGAAAACAGCTCCCTCTTTTGGTGTTGGTAAGTCTTTATTCATTATAATTATTAAATTTTCACTTTATTTAAATTTTTTCTTTCTGACAAAGATTAGTTTTTACCAAAACCATACAGAAAAGCAAAGACTTTTCTGGGGTCCAGAGAAAAACAAAGATTTTTCTTGGAGACAAGAAATTTTCAATTTCTTTGTGTTTTAAAATTTATAAAATAAATTTTAGAAACCTTTATAAACAACCCACTTAATTAATAGATATTAAGATTAAATCAAGTCCGAGTTCACGCGATTTATAGGACTAAACTAAGTTTAACGTGTGAATTCTAAGACTAATAATATAATAAAATGGCAGAAGAGCAAAAAAAACCAATTGAACAAAAGCAGGAACAGAAACCAGCTGTACAGAAACAAACTGAACAAAAACCAGCTGTACAGAAACAAACTGAACAAAAACCAGTGGTACAGAGACAAACTGGACAAAGACCAGTTGAGAAAAAAGTTGCCCAAAAACTTCCTGATAATTATAAGCATATAGTTAGAATTGCTAATGTTGACGTTCCAGGTGAAAAACAAATCAGATTCGCTTTAACTAAAATTAAAGGTGTAGGTATTAATTTAGCCGATGCACTTTGTACTCTTGCAAATATTAAGAAAACTGATAAAGCTGGAACTATGAGTGATAAAGAAATTGAAACATTAAATAAAGTTGTTAGTGATCCATTAAATAACGGCATTCCTGTTTGGATGGCTAACCGAAGAAAAGATTACGATTCTGGAACCGATAAACACGTTTTAACCGGTACATTAAATTTTGTCAAAGATAACGATCTAAAAAGATTAAAGAAAATTAAAACTTTACGTGGAATGAGACATCAGAGAGGTCTTCCTGTCCGTGGTCAGAAAACAAGATCAAACTTCAGAAAGTCTAAAGGTAAAGTTGTTGGTGTAAAGAAGAAAAGTAATGCACCAGCTAAAAAGAAATAGGTAATATATAATGGGCGATCCAAAAAAACTAAAGAAAAAGTATTCAACTCCTGTACATCCTTGGAATAAAACAGAGATTGATAAAAATAAAATCTTGAGAAAAGAATATGGATTAAAAAACAGGAGAGAATTATTAATTTTCGATTCATTCTTAAAAAAATATAAAGATATTGCTAAAAAATTAATTGCTGATGAGACTGTTCAGGGTTTAAGAGAAAAGAAACAAATGATGGATAAACTGCAAAAGTTAGGTTTAATCTCTCATGGAGCAGAATTGGATGGCGTTTTAAGTTTAGAAGTAAAAGATGTTCTTGAAAGAAGATTGCAAAGTGTTGTATTTAGAAAAGGTTTAGCACGAACAATTGGTCAGTCAAGACAATTTATTACTCACCGACATATTGTTGTTGGCGATAAAGAAATCACTGCTCCCTCTTATATTATTTCAGTTGAAGAAGAAAATAAGTTAGGGTTTAAAGGCAAATCAAGTTTATTTGATGAAGATCATCCTGAAAGATCTAATCCTGCTGAAGAGATTAAGAAAGAAGCTGAAGCAGTTAAACCAAAAAAGGAAGATAAAGAAAAAACAGAAACTAAAGAAGTAAAAGAAACTAAAGATAAAAAAGAAGATAAGAAAGAAGAAGAAAAAACTCCTACTACTGAAGATAAGAAAGAAGAAGATAAAAAACCTGCCGAGGTACCAAAATAATGAAACCTTCAAATCCAAGAGATAATAGAAGACCTCAACGAGATAATAGAAGTAGAGATGGCGGCAGAGGAAATTATGGTTATTCCAATATCAGATGGGGAATTGCTCACATTTATTCAACTTATAACAATACAATTATTACTGTAACTGATATTACTGGTACAGAAACTCTTGCTCGGTCAAGTGGTGGTCAAATGGTTAAAGCAGACCGTTTAGAAAGTTCACCTACCGCAGCAATGTCAGCAGCAAGAAAAGTTGCTGAGATTTGTAAAGAGAAAGGCGTCCAAGGCTTGTATATAAGAATTCGAGCAAAAGGTGGCCATAACGGTCCTAAAAATCCTGGTCCTGGTGCACAAGCTGCAGTTAGAACATTTTCAAGAGTTGGAATCAGAATTGGAAAAATTGACGAAGTAACTCCTGAACCTCATAATGGTTGCCGAGCAAAAGGCGGTCGAAGAGGAAGAAGAGTATAATTATAATTAATAAAATGGCAATAAAAATCGAAAAAATCAAGGAAGAGAAAAAGAAAAACAAAATTATTTTCTTACTTAAAGGCAGCGATGAAGTATTTGCTAATACTATCAGAAGATTAGTTGCTGAAGAAGTTCCTACTCTTGCTGCTGAAAATTTAGAGATTAAAGAAAACAATTCCGCTTTATATGATGAGATGTTAGGTTTAAGAATTGGCCTATGTCCTATTAAAACAGACCTTAAAAGTTATAATTTAAAAGAAAATTGTAAATGTGAAGGAGAAGGCTGTGCACAATGTGAATTAAAAATTGGCATTAAGAGCAGTAAGAAAGGCTATGTTTATGCTGAACAAGCAGAAAGTTCAGATCCAAAATGTACTTTTGTGTACAATAAAATGCCTTTAACAAAATTATTATCTAAACAAAAAGTTGACATCCAAATTGTTGCTACTTTAGGAAAAGGTAAAGATCATGCAAAATGGGTTCCTGGTGCAGCTTTTTTTAAGAAAGAACCAGTAATCAGTATTGGTAATGTAAGTGATCCGCAAACAGTTGTTACTTCATGTCCACAAAATGTTTTTGAAATAAAAGGCAATAAACTTGCTGTTATTAAAGAAAACCTTTACGATTGTCATCTTTGCCAAAAATGTGTTGATTTAGATAAGAATATTACTTTGGAAGATTCCGATAACTTTGTTTATAGTTTAGAAACTTGGGGTCAGTTAAATAATAAAGAGATCTTAACACAAACAGCAAAAATATTAGTTGAAAAAATAGAAGAAATGGAGCAGTTAATTTAATTACAATGAGAGGCACAACAAATTATCAGATGCAACTTTTGTTGCAAGAACTTGAACCTAAAGTAAAAGATAGTAGGTTCTGGAGAAGGATAGTTAAAGATTTAAATAAACCTAGTAGACAAAGAAGAGTTGTTAACCTTTACAAAATTAATAAGTGTGTTAAAGAAGGTGAAACAATTATTGTTCCTGGTAAAGTTTTAAGTGTTGGCGATTTAAATAAGAAAGTTGATATTGCAGCATTAAATTTTTCAAGTGGTGCAAAAGAAAAAATTACTCAAGCAAATGGTAAAGCAATGACAATCAAAGAATTATTACAAATTAATCCAGAAGGTAAGAAAGTGAGGATTTTAGGATAAAATGAAAATATATAACGGCGAAGGACTAATATTGGGAAGAATGGCTACAGTTATTGCTAAAGAGCTATTATTAGGCGAAGAAATAAAAGTTGTTAATTGTGAAAAAATTATTATTAGTGGTAAAAAAGAAAAAGTTATTGCTAACGAAAAAACAAAAAGGGCTAGAAAAGGATACCCATTAAAAAGTGCAAAGTTTTCTAGATTACCAGACAGATTTGTTAGAAGAACTATCAGAGGGATGTTACCTTGGAAAATTACTAGGGGAAAAGAAGCATATAAGAGAGTTATGTGTTACATTGGCATTCCAGAAGTTATCGCAAATGAAAAAATTATAATTTTAGAAAAAGCTTCAGCAAAGAAGTTACCAACTTTAAAATATATTACTGTTGGAGAAGTTTGTAAAGCTTTAGGTGGAAAGGTATAATAAAATGGTTAAAATAATTCAAGCGTCAGGAGCAAGAAAAGAATCTGTAGCAAGGGCTACAATTAAAGATGGTAAAGGAAAAATTCAAATTAATGGTAAATTATTAGCCAACTTTAGTGATGAGATGTCCCGATTAAGAATTTCTGAACCTTTAGTTTTATCTGGAGATTTGATTAAGAAAGTTAATATTTCTGTTAGAGTTAATGGTGGCGGAATTAATGGTCAATCAGATGCAGTTAGATTATCTATTGCCAGAGCATTAGTTGAGTATGATAAAAAGTTAAAGAAAGTTTTTGATGATTATGATAGATTATTGTTAGTAGCTGATGTTAGAAGAAAAGAAGTTTGTAAACCAAACGACTCTAAAGCTCGAGCTAAACGACAGAAATCTTACAGATAGGTAAATAAAAAATGATAACAATAAAAATCAATCAATTTTTAAGCAATCATTGTTCGGAGGCAGAACAATGATAATTCCAATAAGATGCTTTTCATGCGGTAAACCCGTTGGACATTTGTACGAAGAATACAAAGAGAAGATTGATAAAGGAGAAAATCCAAAGAAAGTTATCGATTCTCTAGGTTTAGAAAGATATTGTTGCCGTGGTGTTCTTTTAAGTCATGTAGAATTAATTGATATGACTGGCGAATTTAAGAAAGGATAGATTTCTTTTAACTTTTATTATTATTATTATTATTATTATTTAAGAAATAATTTATTCATTAGGTTTATAATTAATCAATTCTTTCGCTTTAGTAACATACTTATCAAACTGAGCTGTTTGTTTTTCACTCCATTTCTTCTTCTTATTTTCTCTTCTCTTTTTGTAATCAAAATGTTCCATTTCATCAATTAAGAAGTGTTTTGCATCTGTAACAATAATTTCTAGGTTAAAACCGCTATTAGTATATGCACTGATTTGGATGCCTCTCCCGCCAGAACTATCTGAATCATAGTGGTTATCAATTCCTGGAAACTGAGTTGCAACTTCTTCACCATTTCTCATTAAAGGTTCTTCAATTTCATTAGCAATTAATCCGTAAGTTGCTAGATTATGATAAATTCCATTTTTCTTATCAAAAACTAAACTTCTAGCTTCTGCTTCAGTTGTAGTAACAATTTTAATAGCAAAATAATCTACAATATCAAGTGATCCTGATAATACTTTTCTCTCCGCAATTTTATTTACAAATCTATCTAAACATTTTACTCTTGTAATCATGGTATCTGCTTTACGATTTTCTTTATTTGAAGTTACAATCTTAAAAGATGCTGGCTGTTTTTCTAACCATCTTCCAAAAGGATTATTTTTTGAAGCGTTAGGAGAAAATAATTTTTTGTACTGGGAATAATGTTTTAAATCATCCTTATTAGCAAGTCTTTTAACAAGTTTATCAACGTTCGGTTCTCGAGCTTCATAAATTTGTTGAAGATATAAAAAGTAGTTTGTAGCTTCTTGAAATGCAGGTTTTTTTTTTAATAATCTTCTAGCAAGAGTTTCAGAAGTTTCTTTTAATGCTAATTCTCCAAGAGCAAGTTTACTAAATAATAGTTCATTTGCTAGCTCCATGTACTCTTCTGAATATTCTCCATCCATTTGGCTGTTAATAATGCCAGTTAATGTTATTCTCATAAGGTTCTATATTTAGTATCCCTTATATAAAAGTTTTCATTAATATTTACTTCAAAGTGGTTAAAAACAGAGAAAAACTTATAAAGTATAATAAATAAAAATACTTTATCATGGATAGAAACAAAGCTCTAACTTTACTTGGACTTGATAATAATTTTACTATTGAGGAAATTAAAAAGAGTTATCGCTCTTTAGCTATTGAATGTCATCCTGATCACAATCCTAATAATCCTGATGCTAAAACAGAATTTGGTTTTCTAGCTGATGCTTATAGGACTTTAATGAGTAGTCAAGGAGAAGTTGTTAATGAATTACCTGACCTTAAAAGTTCTTCAATAATTAAATCTAGATTTGCAGCTAAAGCTACTGAGCTAGCAAGAAAGAAAAGAGATGCAGAACTTGAAAGACAAAAACAATATCATCTATCTAGAAAAGAATCTAATCAAAAAGCTAAAGATAAACCCAATAATTCTTCCTCTCAAAGTACTCATTCAAAACATTTTGACGCTTTAATTTTTTTTGATCGTTTTTCTGAAAAACCTTTATATCAACGAATTGAACCAACGGTTTATCATGCTACTGTTCTTATCAAAGATAAGATTGCTAAAGACGAGAGTTTAGAAAAAACAATTTTAAGTAGTTTAGGTTCTAGAGGAGACGATCTTATTGGCGAAAAGGTTGAAGATATTGAATCCAAAAATGATAGACAATTAGTTGCAGCATTAATTTATGCTAAACAAGTTTTTTATGATAATACAATTGATGATGGTAATAGTAATTTAGTATTTGAAATGACTCATTTTTTAGCAAATGATAAAAAAAGTTCATTAGATACAATGATTTTAACTGCTGCTGTAAGTAAAGTTGTTCTTAGTTCAGGGGGCTATTCTATCCCTTATAGGATGTCCAGTATAAGTGTAAAAGATATTTTAACAAATAATTTTAAATCTTTATATCAAGCTCTTTTACCATATTGTGAAAATTTAATCTCTTTAGAAGATTATCTTAATGAAAAAAATCTTGATTTCAACTTAGATAACATTGTTCAGGAAAACGATTTTAGTCCAATTAAAAATATCGTTAAAGCAGCTGAATTATATGTTGCTAGAGTCCCTTTAAAATCCAAACTTGAAGAACTACAAAAATTATTAACTGTTGCTTTAGATGGTAAAAAACCAGAAATTGTCGCAAGTTACTTAACAAAAAGTATAACAAGTTTGACTGGAATTTATTCTAAGAGAGTATTACCAGAAAGAAAGATTTTTCAACAGTACCAAAATTATTTAGATTCAATTGAAGAAATTAAAAATGAACATAATCTTAACGATCAAGAAATGCTTGATTACTTATCTGTTCCAGAAGCCATTAGTGGTTTCCGGTTTAGATATAAAATGAGTTCGTTAAACTCTTTAGCAGATTTTATGGGTGATTTAGTTACAACCATTCCAAAAGAAAAAGCATATGCTGCTTCTCGTTTGGTAGAAGCATTATCTGTTGCTTCAACTTATTGTGACAAAGGAAATACAAGAAAAGCAAAAATCCCTTGGTTAAATGTTTTCCGAGAAGTTTTACCAGTTTATGCTGAATATAATGAAAAAGAAAAAGCATTATTTAATTCCGCTATGGTTGCTTTATCAAAATTAGAAAGGTCTATATCAAAAGATAAAATTCCTTTATCTGCAAACATCAATTTAATTGTTGAAACTGCAGCTTATCAAGGAATTAATATTGTTGATAAAGCTTTAAAATGTGGTGATCCAGAAATGATGGTTGATCAGTTAGGAAATTTTTTAAATGATTATTGGCATTCAGAATTTAGAACCAAAAACCCTTTATTACAAATTAATTCACGACAAAAAGAAGCATATTCAACATTGAGAGAAATGCAAAACAAAGCTAGTTCTAGTTTACGAATTGATCCTCAACAGTTGGGAGAAATAGTTGATATTTATTTTAAAGAATAATCTAAGTTAATCTAAGCTAATTTAGGAAGGTTTGTTGATTGAACTGAGGCCCTTCTACCAGAGTTAATTTGAGTGATTCTATCATCAACTTCAGTAGTTGAAATCCCTAAATTTTTTAATAATTTTTGAGCTTGAATAGCTTTTCTTAATGACTGTGAATTTTCTGGTGCAGCTGTTAAAACTTCTGCTAAGTGTCTTTCTTCTTCAACTAAATCTTCAGTAATTTCTTCTAAAGCAAGATCAACTCGTCCATTGTAAGGTATTACCGCATTAGTTGTGGCTTCTGGTGTTAATTGATTTCTATCATAACCAATGTTTTGATCAGGTAATAAATTAACTGTTCTTAAAACATCATGAACTCTACTAGCCAAGTCTTTTTCGTCTCTAACTCTTTGAACAACCCCAGAAAGTTCTGTCAATTGTTTCTGAGCATTTTGATGGTCTTCAACAACATTTTCTAACAAAAACATCCTTAACGAACCCATAAACTTAGCCGTGTCACCAGTAGCTTCTAAATAATTTTCTCCTGGAGATGAACCATCAACCATTTTGTAAGCTGGTCTTCTTCTTGTTTCCATTGCTCCATCAAGAATTTCGTATATTAATCTACTTTCTTCTCTGCTAAGTTTAACTCTTGTTCCCTTTTGAATATTTTCAAATTGTTTGATATACTCAACGATGGTTGGCAAATTATTACGAAATAATTCATTATCTAAAACTCTCTTTCCTGCTGGAACAGAACTTACAATTCCTGCTTTGTTAAAGATATCTCTCCCGCCACCAAATAGTTGTCTTGCACCATCAAGATATTTTGATCTTCTGATATGTTTATTATTTGCATGAGCACCAATTCTCTCTGTAAATCTTTCCGTATAATATTCTAAACTTTGTTCTTCTCTTTTAGCTAATGCTTGAGTGCTGGTTGTTGCTGGTAAATATGCACTAACAACTTCTTGAATTATGTCTTCTTTTCCTTGTAAGTAAAGTTGATCATCTTTTTTCACTCTTTTAATCATATCGCCCATTTCTTCAGGACGAAGTACATCTTTAGCTAAATCTAAAACAGTTCCTAAAATAATTCCGTTAATTTCTGTTGGGTTTAAGTCTTTAAGTAAACCTTTTCCAAAACGTGATTCTAATTCATTTTCTTGTAAATTAGAATAATGAAAGTATAATGCAAAGAAAGGGGCTAAAGCCGGATTTTGATCTTTTGGAAGGTAGATTCTTTCCCCTTCGTTAAAACCTACTCTAGAACCACGCCCATGATTATTCATAAAAGTTTTTGGACAAACAACATAACTTACTGTTTCTCCTGCAATTTCTACTTGAATCTTATAACTATTCTTGTAATGTGCCTCAGTAGGATCTTCAAATCCTCTAAGTGGGTTTATTGGTAATAATTCTAATTTCATTTTATTCATCTGATTATAATTATTTTGATATTAATATTATTTACTCCTCTTATTTATAAACTTTTGTATTGAAACTACTGCTTAATAGTAATAATGTGGAAAAATTTATAAAAGAGCTAAGAAATATATTAATTAATGACCCTAATAAACTTTTTTGATGGTACAAGAGATCCAAAATATGGTAGAGCTTTACTTAGATCATTTCAAGAGATTGAAAAATATCAACATCTTACTGTAAGTGCTATTCCTGGACAAACAGATATTCCTGGATATAATTTAGTTAAAGGACTTGAAAGTAGAGCTTATAATCCTCAACGTAATCAAGTACATCGAAGAAGTTTACTACAAGAATTATTATTTAATTCTGGTCAAAATTTAGAAGGTCAAAAATCATTTATTTTAACAGAAGCAGATCTTTATGATGATAACTTAAAGTGGTGTTTTGGTGCAGCAAATCCCGATAATAAAGGAGGTTCTCATATAATTCTGTCAACAAGAAGATTTAATGGTCCAAGAACTCTTGCTCATGTTGCAATTCACGAATTTGGTCATATGTTTGGTGCAGCTTCTCAAGGAAGAAGAAATACAGAAATGAATCTTGGAAGTCATTGTACTAATCTTTGTGTTATGCAACAAAAATTAATTGTTTCTGAAATGGAAGCTCAAGCTAGAAGATTATTAAATAGAGAAAACAAATTCTGTTATGAATGTCAAACTGAGTTAAGATATTGATAATATCACTCTCTCACAACAATCTTTAAATAATCTTATTTTCTCAACTAGTTGTGGTAGAAAATAATACAATTAATAACAATAGTAACAATAAAGAGTTGAATAAAGCTAAAAGCATCCTAGATGTAGAAGAACATAACTTAACCCCTGGTATGCGACAGTACAGAGATATAAAGAAACAGAATCCAGATTGTTTAATTATGCTCAGAATGGGCGATTTCTTTGAAATGTTTTATGAGGATGCAGTTACTGCTGCTAAAGAATTAGAAATCACTTTAACCCAAAGAGGTAAGGGAGAAAAACGTGCTCCTTTAGCTGGTGTTCCATATCACGCTTTAGAAACTTACTTAGGAAGACTAGTCAAGAAAGGTCATAAAGTTGCTATTGTTGAACAATTGGAAGATCCGAAGAAAGCTAAAGGATTAGTCAAAAGAGGTTTAGTAAGAATAGTAACTCCCGGAACTTTGATCGATAGTTCCATGTTAGAAGAAACAGAAAACAATTATATTATGGCCCTAACAAGTTTTGGAGATGAATATGCAATCGCTATCTGTGATATGTCAACCGGAGAATTTTCCACTACAAAAATTAATTCCGTAAATTCATTGATCTCTGAAATTGTAAGATTAAACCCTAGTGAGTGTGTTATTCCAGAATCATTAAAAGTTAATGCAGAATTAGTTTCCCAAATAAAAGATCATGGTTGTTACATTAATTCTTTAGAAGATTATTATTTCAAAGCAGAAAAAGCAAGAGAAGTTTTGTTAGAACATTTTAATTTGTCAACTTTAGATTCTTTCGGTTTAGAAGATAAAAAGTTAAATTTGTCTGTCTCCGGAGCGTTATTAAAATATCTGATTGATACGCAAAAAAACTCTTTATCACATCTGAAAAAAATTTCCGTTTCCAGTAGAGATAAAATGGTCCTTGATTCTACTACTTTAAGAAACTTAGAATTAACAAAGAATCTTAAAGATGGGACAACTAGAGGAACACTTTTATTTGTTTTAGATAAAACAATTACTTCCATGGGTTCAAGACTAATTAAGAAATGGATTAAAGAACCTCTGCTAAACAAAAAAGCAATTGAAAATCGATTGAATGCAATTTCCGAACTAAACAAAAATGTTATTGCTCGAGAAGAAATTGTTTCTTTGTTGAGCGAAGTTTACGATTTGGAAAGATTAATTTCTCGTGTTAATTATGGTAATGCTAATCCGCGAGATTTGTTAGCTTTGAAACATTCTTTGCAACAGATTCCCGAGATTAAAGAAAAACTTGTTGGTTTAGATTCAGATTTATTAAATAAGATTGCTAACATTTCTGGAATGGAAGAAGTTGCAAATTTGATTAACTCAGCAATTAATGATGAGGCTCCAATTACAATTCGAGAAGGGGGATTTATTAAAGCAACATATAATCCTGAATTAGCTGAATTGCTTGATATTAAATTAAACAGTAAAAAATATTTGCAAGGGATTGAAGAACGAGAAAAGAAAAAAACTGGCATTTCTACTTTAAGAATTAGTTATACTAGAGTGTTTGGATATTTTATTGAAGTTACTAAGAAAAATTTGCATCTTGTTCCAGAAAATTACATCCGTAAACAAACTACCGCTAATTCTGAACGATATATAACAGAAGAACTGAAATTAGAAGAAGAAAAAATTTTAGGAGCGCAGGAAAAAATTCAAGAGCTAGAATATAATCTGTTTCAAGATTTGATTAAACAAATCACTGTTCAAACTGCAGAGATTCAAGAATCTGCTTTGAAATTATCTGTTCTAGATGTCCTTTGTTCTTTAGCAAAAGTAGCGATGGTTAATAATTATTGTCAACCAAAATTTGTTGATGAGAAAGTTGTACAATTAAGAAACAGCAGACATGCAGTACTAGAAATAATTGAAGACCGGTATATTGCAAATGATGTTGTTATAGAAAACGGTGAGATGATGATCATTACCGGCGCGAACATGAGTGGTAAATCTTCTTTAATGAGACAAGTGGCTTTAATTGTATTAATGGCTCAGATTGGTTCTTTTGTCCCTGCTGATGAAGCGGTTTTAGGAATTACAGACAGAATCTTTACTAGAGTTGGTGCGAGTGATGATTTATCTTCTGGTCAGTCAACTTTTATGGTAGAGATGAATGAAACTGCATCCATTTTAAATAATGCTACAGAGAACAGTTTAATCATTCTGGATGAGATTGGTCGAGGCACTTCAACCTTTGATGGTGTTAGTATCGCTTGGAGTGTTGCCGAACATATTTATAATCAAATTCGTGCTAAGACATTATTTTCTACCCATTACCATGTCATGAATAAATTGGAAGAAAAGTTTGCTAAGATTAGAAATTATTATTTGGCAGCAAAGGAATCGCGGGGCGAGATAGTATTTTTGTATAAACTAATGCAGGGTGGTACAGATCAAAGTTTTGGTGTCCACGTTGCCAAGTTAGCTGGTCTGCCTTATGAAGTAATTCAACGTGCAGAAGAGATTCAACAAATTCTTGAAAAAGATGATGAGATGATGAAACGAGTAAAGGCTAAGAAGTTAGAAGATCAAACTAGTTTAGAAAAGTTTTAATATACATCCATAATTCAATTCTTAAAATGGTAAAAATAAGACCTGGAACATTAGAAGATATAGTTAACGTAGTTGAACTATGGGAACAATTTATGGATGAACATGATTGTGCTATTGTAGAAAAGAATCCTAAACTTAAAGAGTATACCATTAAAAGAAAAGATGCAAAAACAAGATTCAAAGAATATCTTACTAAACTAATTGAAACAAAAGAAGGTTATCTCTCATTGATAGAAGATAATGGAAAAGTAGTTGGTTATAATCTTGCACGAATTAAAGATGAAATTCCAGTATTTAAACTAGAAAAAATGGGGCAAATTGCAGATCTTTATATTCAAAAAGATTATCGTGGCCAAGGTTTAAGTACCAAACTATGTGATTCTGCAATTAAATGGTTCAAAAAGAATAAAATTGATGTAATGTCAATTACAGTTTATCCAGATAACCCACATGCACATTCTATTTACAAGAAATGGGGATTTATGGAATTTAAAACCGAGATGCGAAGAAAAATTTAATTCTATAAAAATGAAACTAATCCCATACATCTTAGGAACAGCACTAACTTTACTTCCTTCAACAGCTCATGGAGATGAATACCAAGTAGTTTCCTATAAAGCAAATAAAGAGCAAGCTTGTTTTGAATTGAGAATTAAAACCGAAATAGATGGTGCTAAAAAAGAAGAATTAGTAACCCTTTGTGATGGAACTAACGGCGATAGAGATGATAAGATTGATGATATTATCTTTGCTGAAAGTTCAATAGATAACGTTGAAGATAGTGGTTCTTGTATCGGCGTAAATTATCAACAACTTAGAGATGATTTAGTTGATTGTCATGTTGATACATTTTTAGATACAATTGAAAATAATCCTGAAAAAGTAATTCGTTTCGATACAAAAAAGAAATATATCTCCTTAGAAGCAAAAAATCATATTTATCTTTTGTACTCCACTGAAGATAATAAAACTCACAAATTTTATGTCATGGGAAATGGTTTTGCGATTTCTCTATATCATGATCCATTTACAGATAAATTTGTTGATGATTTGTATCAGAAAGCTTTAGAAATTACTAATCAGAAATAAACATTCTTACTGTTCTCGGAAACTTTCCGAGATTATTAGAGAAATTCTTTTTAAATATACTCTCCTCATGATTAAGTATATGCTTAAAATACGAAATAAATATATAGTTAATAGCACTACATCTATTATCCAGGGGTGGCACATTAATCAATGTTGAATAAATTAACCACTATATTTGTTTGTACGTTACTTCTCCTTATCCCTTTTGCTGTCGCAGAAAACTTTAATCTAATCTATGATAATAATGGTAATATACTAAAAGATGTAGATAAAAATTATGAATATGATTCTTATAATCAACTAATTAAAGTTTTTAATTCTGATAACAATTTATTGGAAGAGTATACTTATGATCATTCTGGAAGCAGAATTAAAAAAGTTGAACATTTAGATAATGGTAAAAAAACTACTTATTACCCAAATAAAAATTTAGTAAGAGTTGTCGATTCTTCTGGTACTAAAGATACCATCTATATTTATGATGATTCTGGAACATTGTTATCTCGTAAAGATCCTGATGGTAAAATGTTTTATTATCATCCTGATCACTTAGGAAGTACAACTTTAGTAACCAGTTCTACTGGAGCAACAGTTGAAGAAACTTCATATTTACCTTTTGGAGAAGCTTTAGAAGGTGGTTCTGATAGATATACTTATACTGGTCAAGAAAAAGATAGTACGGGATTAATGTATTACGGAGCAAGATATTATTCTCCTTTCTTACGACAATTTACTCAACCAGACACCATTATTCAAGATTATTATAATCCT
>JABHRR010000042.1 GCA_018670095.1 Candidatus Woesearchaeota archaeon | reverse complement strand
TTTGTTGCTTCTCGTTTATCTTTGAACCAAATTAAACGATCACTCTTGATTCTCTTTGCCCATTCACATTTCGGCTCGTGATAAACATTGCTCATGTTACTAGCAACATACTTGCCAGGAGAATGTTTAACTGCCGGCTTCTTTGCTGCAACTTTTTTAGTAACTTTAACAACCGGTTCTTCTTCAACTTCAACCTCAGACACATCAAACACTTCACTGTGCGGTTCTTCACTAGCTTCACTTACAAATTGAGGCACAACTTCACTTTCCGGTTCACAAGAAGAACAAACTTTCTTTGGCACCGCTATTAAAAAACCGATTAAAGCTAGAAATAACAACAAGAACGAAATTCCGTCAGTATATCTCCAAACTAAAACTAAATTCACTAAATAAAACAAAAATACAAAAAACAATACTCTTTCTCCCCAAACTTTGACATAACCAATAAACCCAATTAATGCTAATAATAGTAAGAATAAAAACCCTAATAATTCCAAATTAAAAAAATTTCCTGCACTATTAATAAAAATCCGAATCATTCCAAAAAAAAGTAAAACCAAGATGATTGCGTAAACAATTAATTTTCCAAAACCTTTTTCTTCTGCCATAACTGATTAGACAGTAAAAATAGTTATAAGTATTTATGTAGTCGATTAGTTATAATCAGAAATAACTTTTAGAATTTAAAACTCTTCTTCAATGTTCTTTAATAACCCTTTATTCTTCAAGAATTGTACTTCGGCTTTACTCCTATATTTGTAAACTACATCGCCTTTAGTATCACCGCCAAGTTCCCAAGGTTCAATTAAAACAACGTCATTTTCTCTGACCCATAATCCTCTTCTTAATCTTCCTGGAATTCTACAAAGTCTTTCCTTTCCATCTAAACAAAGAACACGCATTCTACTCCCACCTAATCTCTGCTGGACAATACCAAGAACTTCTTTACCTTGCGGTAAACGAACTCTAATCATTGGTTGTTCTGGTGGTGTATAAGCCATATTAATCTAATTAGAGATGTTATTTATAAAGGTTCTCAAAAATTTTACAAATTTTTAGAACCCAAAAAAAAAATCTTTGTTTTTTTATATGATTTGTAGTAAATAATTTACCTTTCCATAAAAAACTATTTAAATAAGCCAAAGAATGAAACAAAACATGGAAAAACAAATCTTTGTTAAGAAAGAAGTAGTGAGAGAATTCGGAATCAATCCAGAAGAAAAAACCACCGAAACTCTGCTAAAGTACGGAATTATTAATATTGATAAACCTAAAGGTCCAACATCACATCAAACTTCTGATTATGTAAAAAAGATTTTAAAATTAAATAAAGCTGGTCACTCTGGAACATTAGATCCGCAAGTTACTGGTGTGCAACCGATTGCTATTGGCAGAGCAACGAGAATCACTCATTTCTTTCTTACTGCCCCAAAAGAATATATCTGTTTAATGCATTTGCATAAAGATATTGATGAAGAAAGTATCCTAGAAGGAACCAATAAATTTATTGGTAAAATTAGACAATTACCTCCTATAAAATCAGCAGTAAAAAGACAGGTTAGAACAAGAGAAATTTATGAATTAGAAATATTAGAAATCAAAGAAAGGGACGTTCTTTTTAGAGTAAGATGTCAGGCAGGAACTTATATCAGAAAATTGTGCCATGATCTGGGCCAAGAATTAAAAATTGGTGCCCATATGGTTGAATTGAGAAGAACTAAAGCTGGCCCATTTACAGAAGAAGATAATTTGGTTACTTTAAATGATTTGGATGATGCTTTACATTTTTATCAAGAAGAAAAAAATGATAAGTTCTTACGCTATTGTATTCAACCAATTGAAAATGCGTTAAGACATCTTGCTAAATGTTGGATTTTTGATACAACTATTGAAAGTTTGACCCATGGCCGAGATTTAGCCATTCCTGGAATAAGTAAATTAGAAAATTTCAAGAAAGGTGAGTTTGTGGCTATTCTTACACTTAAGGGAGAATTAGTAGCCATTGGTGAAGCCATCATCTCAGCAGTAGAAATAAACATGCAAGATAAAGGCCTAGCTGTAAATATTAAGAAAGTATTTCTAGAAGCTATTTAATCAAAATAATTATAAAGTAAAACTGATTTCAAATAATTATGAGTGTGAATAATCCTTTATCAAAAATTGTTGAATTTTTAAAAAAGATTTTTGAAAAGTCAAAAGAAAATAATTCTGCTTCAGATAGTATTTCTAATTATTCTTCAAAATCCCCCACCAAAAATAAAGAGATAAATCAACCATATGATTTCTTTAACCTCAAAATGAAAAAAGAAGCAAAAGAAAATGCAAAAAAAGCATTATCCAATACTTCTGATGGTGCGAAAGAAAAAATTAAAGTCATCTCTCAGCTATTTAAACCTAAATTAAAAAAAGGATTTAAGATTTCAAATAAAATTAATAAAAAAGAAATAAAACTTCTTAAAAAAAGATTTAAAGCATCAAAAAAAATTTTCAGAAAAAATAAAAGATTTGATAAAAAAACAAAAAAAAGACTAACTTATACTACAAACCAATTACAAGATTCAAATAAAAATGAAATCCCATTTTATATTGAACTAGAAAAATTGTTAAAATACGAACTCAGCTTAATTGTCAGATTAGCTGCTAATGAAAGAGAAATTGGTCCAAGATTAAAAAAATCAATTAAAGGAGAACTAAAACAACTTCTTAAAAAAACAAAAGATCACATTAAAATAATCAACATTGAAAATAAATTAGGCTACGTAAATCCAAATCATTTAGAAGAGTATAAAGAAACAGAGAAAAAATTATTACAAAAAATAAAAGAAGAAAATGCTTTTATTGAACTAATTGAACAAAAAGAATCTAGATTATTAAATTTACTTAAAACTGCATTGTTAAGAGAAGAAAGTGATATTAACAAACTTTTAAAACATTATAAAGTCATGTTAGCTAAACTTCAAGAAAAATTAAAAAGAGAAAAATCATTATTAAGAGCTACAAAAGATAAAAATGAAAAAAACAACATCAAAAATAAAATTAATGATTTGAAGTCCAGTGTAAAAATGTTCAAAAAGAATAAATTTAATCCAAATAAAAAAAGATTATATTCTGTTTTAAGCCATATTATTTTCCTAAAAAATGTTATTAATTTAACAAGAAAAATAGAAATTAATGAAAAAATATTATTTCAAAGATATGCAGAAATCCAAGCTTTTCTTGAAGAAGTAAAAAAAATGGAAGTAGAAACAAAAGCCATCAATAAAAATTAACTTAAGAATCAGTTCAATTCAATAACCATTCCTTCCCAACCAGGATTGATAACAATGGTTTTACCAACTTTATCTTGAACACCTGCAGTTTCATGAATGTGTCCACAAATCATCAACTTTGCTTTTATTCTTTCAATAAATTTTCGGTAATCATAATTGCCCACTTGCCTTTTTTCCAACAAATCAATTTTCGTTCCAGAAGGTGGACCATGTGTAACTAAGATAACTTTCTCATCTTGATATTTACCATACCATTCTCGAGAAATTTTTCTAAATTCAGCATCCTCAGCAGCAAATCCTCCACCACCATAACCTAACAAAACATAATTATCTTTCTTGATTGCTTTCTTATTAAAATTAATACAATTTGGATAATCAGCAATGACTTCTTTGAACATGCTATCACTTTCATGATTTCCAGGAATAATGTAAAACTTTTTTCCCAGGTCATTAAACTTTTTTAGAATATGTCTTAAACCTCTTCCAAACATGGTTAGATCTCCAGCACAAACAACAAATTCAATATCATCTTGAGAAGCTCTTTTAACTAACTCTTTAAGATACTTACTGTCCTCGTGCAAATCTACAAATGTTAAAAATTTCATTATAAAAAGAAAAAAATTATTCTCCTTCTTTTACTTTTTCAGCTATCTCTTCAGCCACTTCTTCAACTTCCGCAGGCTTGTCCGAGGATTCAGAATCTTTTGATTCTGTAATTTCTTTCACTTCTTCGGCTATTTTTTCAGCAGCTTCTTCTTTAGCATCTTCAGTTTTCGTTTCTGGAGAAGAGGGAATAGTATCTTTAATTTCTTCTTTTACTTCTTCCGCAACTTTTTCTTCAACTTTTTCTGCAACTTTTTCTTCCACTTTTGCAGCTTCAGATTTATCATTAACTACAATCTCTTCAGTAACTAAACCTTTCTCTTGTAGTTCTAAAACTCTGATAGACATTTCTTTTAATGGTAAAATCTTTTTTAATTTTTTCTTAATTTCCATTTGGATTCTTCTGTTAACTAATAAAGAAACAAAAGTAGCCATATCACGTTTCGTAACTTCAGCTTCTAATAATTCTTGTAATTCTTTTCTTAATTTACTTCTTACTGATCTTTGCGCTTTATTGATAGTAACCATTAAACTCTTAATTACAACATTCTTACCGCCTTTAGTTTTCAAAAGAAAATAATCGTCTAATCGAACACAATTCTTCCTAATACATCTTTTAACATATTGAGAAGTTAATCGATAACTGATTAATGAAGTTTTTAATAAATTTCCTTCAACATTGGTTATTTGTAAACCAATTTGAACATTTTGATCTTTAATATTTCCGGTTAAGTCTTTAAGATTAACTTTTAATTTTCTTCCAACAGCCACATCCGGACTTTGTAAATATGATTCCCCTACTTCTTTATTTGCAAATATCTTAGGAGCAATAACTTTGTACCAAATTTTCTTTTTAATTTTAATTTTACTTACTTTTTTCTTTGCTTTTGCCATATTTTAATCTCCTTAGATACCCAGTTTTATGCTTAAGATAGAGGTTATTTAAAAAGGTTTTGTGAAAATTCTTAATCTTTTCAAATTTGTAACCCCATAAAATTTTGAATCAATTTATCAATCATTATTTTTTAAATTAATTCTCTCAAAAATAACACACCACTGACAAATAAAAGCCCATTTACACCCCCAAATAACAAATAAAGTACTAAAACTAGCGTTTTTACTACAGATAAGCGTTAAAAATCTGTATTCTAAAGAATAGAAAAGTATTTAAATAAGTACATCCCCCCGAATATAGTAAAATCCACACTAGATTGGATAAATGATTATCAAAAGAGGGGAAAATGGGTTCTAACATTGGAGCGGAAATTGAATATAATTTAATCGATAGCGAAGGCTATTTAGTAAATAATGCTCCGCAAATATTGGCAGACTCCCGAAATGATGGATCATTTGTAAAAGAAGGCACTAATTCTCAAATTGAAATTGTTTCCGATCCCGCCGACACAGTCGAAGAATTAGGACAAAACATTAGAGGAAAAATTATTTTATTAGAAGATATTTGTAAAAGCTATGGTTCTGTTCCTATTCCCGCTAGCGAATTTGGCGCAGGCAAAGGAGAACTAAGGGGGATGTCGGATCCTCTTAAAAATCGTGGACCAATCTATCTAGACTTATTTGGGAAAGAATCATTTGAAGAATTAAGAGCATATTCTGGGATTCATTTACACATTTCCCAAACCCCAGGCAAACAAACCGAACAATACAATTTGTTACATGCTTTAGATCTTTTATCCTATGCCCTAACTTCTTCCTCACCAATTTCTTACCAAGGAATAAATTCTATCAATTGCCATCGAGTTAATTCATTTAGAAATAATGTTTTCAAGGATCATCCTTTGCAAGGACAATTGCAACCTTACATTAATTCCACTAACGAACTGGATAAAAGAAATCAATTAATGTGGCAACAATGGCTAAATGTATTAACTAAAAAGAATAATGTTACTGCAGAAGGATATGTCAATCTTTTCAAACCAGAAAATACTGGTTATGCCCCAATTAGAAAAAGAGATAATATTGGTCCCACTGGAACTTTTGAAGTAAGAAGTTTTGACACTAATAGTTTAGACATTACTTTAGCAGTCTTTGCTTTGTATAAAGGCATCCACGATAAAGCTATGAATAATAACTGTCCGATTGAAATTGCCACTCCAGATAATACTTACAACTTTGCAGAGGATAAAATCATTTTACCAAACTATCAAACTTTGCTTCAATTTGAAAATGAAGGAATCCAAAACGGACTTAAGTCTGACTTAGTCAGAGATTATATTGCTCACCTTCTTCCTTATGCAGAAGCAGGACTTCCTCCAGAAGATAAAATTTATCTTGCCCCATTAAAAAAAATGCTCTTAACCAGAGATAATCCCGCTGATGAAATTATGAACTTTATGAGAGAACAAGGTTATGCTGGACACCAATTTACTCCACAACAAACTGCCCAAACTAATCTTTACATGCGAGAAAAACATTTACACTCATTAAACTAACTTTTTTAGAAACAGTAAATTAAAACAATTACTAAAACTATTTAAATAACAAAATATTATCCGTTACTATGAAACTTTATTTGCAAACCACTAATTTTACTACTGCCGCTTCTGCCCTTTTAACTATTATCCATAACATTAATCCCACAATAGAATTATCAAAAGAAAAAGAATTTGAAATTTGGAGAAAAACTGTTAATCTTCCAACTCGAGGCTCTTCCATCTTTGCTTTAGCCAATTATGCTCAACTTTCTGGTTTAAATCCAAAAGTTATTGTAGAAGAAAAAAAATATAATTTCCCTGATTATAGATTTTACCGCTATAAAAAAGAAGATATTAAACAAGCAGAATTCTCCGATTTGCAACATTTGAAAGAAGCACAAAAAAATAAAGTAATTATTGAAAAAAAAGAAATTGAATTTAAAGATATTAAAAATGAATTAAAGAAGAAGAATCTTCTTCTATTAAGATTGAATACTAAACCAATAAGGGGGGAAAAAAAGAATACCTCTAACTTTATTGTTGTTTCTGGTTATGAAAATAATTATTACCACCTCTTTGACCCTGCTTTGGGTGGAATTTCTATTCCAAAAGAAATAATGAAAGAAGCTTTCTTTACTTTAGAAACAAAAAAGTATCGTGATCATCGGATGATCATTTTTGAAAGAAATCAAAAAAAATTATAACTTCGTTCTATCTAAAGGCTCTGCTCGAATATGCCAACCACCAGTTGGAAATTCAATATCATTAACATCAGCAGCAAAATAACCACCATTCTTAACAACATCCCAGAGAACGCAAGGGCTGATTAATGCCGGCGTTTCTAACCCTTTACTTTCACGATAATTAAAAACGTTAGTTAACGATCTTGGACTTAAAAAACTAAATGCTGCTTTTTCTACACCCATCATTTTTAAATTCTCAACAGCAGTTTCATAATTTCCAGTTTCAGTAAGTACTCTTCCAACGTAATTTCTTTGTTCATCATTTAATAAATCAGGATTTCCAAGACCTAAAGTAAAACCGGCAGAAGCACTATCTACCCCCCCACCAAAATCATATCCAGTTAAAGTATTAAGATTAAACTCCCCTGTATTAGGATCAGAAATAACTCTTTCAACATCTTCTTGAGAATTATGAACAACATAAACAGATGTTTTAAGTTGTCTCTCAACCTTAGACAAATTCTGTAAAACCAAATTATTCTCAATCCCTCTCGTTAAATATAAAGTATGACCATCTTTACTAGGAACGGCAATTGCTGATTCAGCCACTAAATATCTAGTGCCTTGCAAAGCTTCTTGCTTTAATCTTTTTACACTAAGTTCATATCCATGTTGAATTGTATCTAAAACCACTTCTTCAAGAGCTTCCCTCAAAGAACAATCAATATCCACCAATTTTTCATTTTGCACCATCTTAATATTCTATGTTTGGTTTAAGTATATAAGAATTTTGTAACTAGATTAGTATGATCAATAGGTTAAAATTAGACCCAATTTAATATATTCTTAACCACCATTAAACATTTAAATTAAAAAGAATACGAGTTAAATTACAATGTGTAGAATGATCTTTGCTGCTGGAAAATTTGAACTCAGCCAATTAATAGATAATCTTATTCTAATGGCTAAAGGCGAAAACGAATTTCATGAAAATAATCAAAAATTAGGAACCCATCAACATAAAGAAGGTTGGGGAATAGCTTATTTAGATCATGGAGAGTGGGTCGTTAAGAAATCAGAGAAAGCAGTCTTCGAAGACCCAAACATCGATGAATTAAGAAAAGTAAAAACTAATCTTGCTGTTTTACATGTCCGTAAAGCAACAAATGGTGTTGTTTCCTATGATAATACCCACCCTTTCCATTTTAAAAATTATGTTTTTTGCCATAACGGAACGCTTCGCGGAAAAATTGATTATGACCATTGGTTTCATGTTGATGGAAGAACAGATTCAGAAAAATTATTTTATTCCATCCTAACAGAAATCAAAGAAGACCCCCACAATTATGATAATCATAAAGTCATTACTGCAATTAGAACAGATACCGAAAGATATCAAGATTATACTGCTTTAAATTTTATCCTAGCAAGAGTAAAAGAATCATATGTTCATTACCTCAGCCAAGACCAAAGTCAATATCATCAAATGAAAATGAGTAAAAGTGATAATCTGGTTATTGTTAGTTCAGAAAAATTAAATCTCCCAAACTTACAATGGAATAATTTAGAACAAGGAGACATTGTTACAATTAATAATCAAACTTTAGAAACAAGTATTGACAAGAGATGAAGAAATATATAATCAATTATTTTTTTAGTTGTTCTGATTTATCAGAA
>JABHRR010000041.1 GCA_018670095.1 Candidatus Woesearchaeota archaeon | reverse complement strand
TTTGTTTACCAATAAAATGGTGCTCAAAAATGCACCATTTTTGTATGTGCCATTTTATTTGTTTAAATGAATAGGATGAATATATAAAAGTTTTTCTTTCTTTCCATCTTTGATTTTAACACCATAACAACTGCCTTTCTTTCCTGCAACTGTTCCAGTTAAACCATGGAATCTAGGGAAAAATCTGCCTTTTTGGATTCCTGGATGTATTTTTAAGTTAACTTTGTCTCCATCTACGAATTCTTGGAGATATCTACTGATAGAAAGTTTTCCTTTCTTTCTAACGGATTGAGTATACTTATGTCTTGTTTTCCTTTGTTTAGTTCCTGTTCTAGTTACCATATTGAGTCTATTTTGGTTATTGGTTTATAAATGTTTTGGGTAGAATGGAGTATATTATTCCTTTCCTAATGCCCACATGATTTCAAAGTATTTCTTGAATGAATCTGCAACTTTCTTGCTTTTTATTTTGAAAGCTACAGGGTTTTTGATCCAAAGGGCAATAAATGTTACGTCTTTGTAAATATTGATAGTAGCGGGAGTTTCTTGTGGTAAGAATTTGTTTTCAGTAATTGGTGACTGTTGTTCATATTGGAAAGTTTTTCTGGCACTTTCATTGTAAAGAACTTTCCATTTCATTTTCTTTTTTTCACATTTTTTGATAACTTTCATAATTAGGGCATTAGTTTTTTGTTGATCTTCTCCTGCATAGGCTCCTAAAACATACCAAACATCATTTTTGTTCATTGCTTTTATCCCTTCATTAAAGACTGTTTCTAGGCCTTTCCACCCCTGGAATATTTCTGCTTGGGAATCATCTGTTTTTAATTGTTGAAGCAATTTTAATTGAGGGATGATTTTCTTAATTTCTGTTTCTTCTTTGTTAATATTATTTTTTTTGTCTTCTAAGAAATCTAATAATCTGTCTGGGGAAACGGCTTTGAAGTTTTTAATGTTGGAGATTATTACATGGGTTACTAGGCCTTTATTTGCTAATCGTTCTAGACCATCATAAACTTTGGAATTATGGATGCCTGTTTTTTTAATAATTGCTCCTGACGTAGTTAAACCTAATTCTAGAAGTTTGAGGTAGATTTTAACTTCATTCTTAGTTAGACCTATTTTTTCTAATATTTGTTCCATTTTAGTTAATTAGCTTTATTTTTATTTAAATCTTTCTGTTGTTCTCCCGTTTGGGAAGAATAACATTTAAGTAGTTCTCAGTTACTACTGTATTATAACAAACACTTACAAAGTGAGTGTTAAAAGGAGGTAGAATAAAATGTTAGAATTGGAAAGTAGATTAGAGGCGTTAACTCATGAGGGGGTACCAAAAGTACGTTGGAGGATTGATTCAGGGTTTACTACAGATATACCGGAAATGGAGAAAATTAACAAAGCCCTTGAAAGTATTAGCGCAAAAGAAAAGTTAGAATTAACTACGCAACTTTTCTCATTGTATCTCGGAAATGATAGAGAAGCACAAAAGAGAATTTTTGGTGATCTTTCAATTGGATTGTATGTATTAGGAACACTTACAGACGATGGAAGACAGTTCCGAATTTGGGATAGAGTTCCAGGTTATATGACTTATGACCATGTTGATAACGGACCTGGTTTGTTAGAAGTTGTAGGGGATCCAAGAGAAGTAATCAAATATGTTCACGCACTAGTTTCTGAAAGATTTTTAGAAGCAAAATTTGAGAATGGTGTTAAGATGTATTGTATGGGGAAATAAAATGACAGAATTAGAAAAATTAAGTAAAGAAGAAATATTGGCGAAGTTTGAGTATTCAGGTTTAGAAGATACTTTGGTAGAAAGTAAGTCAAAGAAGATTTTGTTAGTAACTCTTGCAGGTGGGGTTGAGAGCGAAGAGTTATATCAATCTTTAACTGGTATTTGTGAAAAAGAAGGGATTGAAGTTGAAACGGCAACTTCATCCGCTTTTTTAGAATATTCTGAGATTATGGATGATAGACCAGAATATCTGCAACATTTGCAATCTTTTTTAAAATATGGACTTATTAAAATTGGCGAGGGTAGAAAAGGGTTATTAGAGGGAAAGCTGGAAGAAGTTTGTTCTTTAATGATTGAAAGTATGGAAGAAAAGATTGAAGGATCAGAGCTTGTTGTGTTATATTCTGGTTGTCCTTGTTGTGGTGGGATAGATCAAGCAAAAGCTTATGCAAAGCTCTTAGAAACTTTTGGCGAAGAGATGGTATATCTATTGCCTTCACCAACAGTATCTCAATTAGAAGACCATGTTGACTCATTATCTGAAATTTATGATCCAGAAGAAAGATTTCCTTTTTCAATGGCAAGAGTTCCGGAAGAAGTTTCAGAAGAGTCTAAAGAGCAGTATAAAGAATGTTTTAAAGATGATTTTTTAGAAGCTGTGCCTGAAAAAGTAAGAATCTTGCTTGGAGAAAAGCAGAAACTTTAATTTTTTTATTTTTTTTCTGCAAAAGATCCTTTCCAGATCATTTTAAAGAAATGTTCATAAGAATCAGCTGCAACTTTATTATGGATTAATACTCCCATCGGTTTCTTAGTCCAGATAATGATGCCAATCTTATCATTTCTGATGATTGTTTCTGTCAATGGTTCAAAACCTTGATTTGTATATCTAATAGTAGATTTCGGATATTTTGTTTCGGCTTTCCAGTATTGTAAAGATTCGTTGAAAATTAGTTTCGCTTTAATATTCTTACTTGCTCTTTTTTTATGGTAGCTTACCCACCAAGCTTCTCCGAGCATCAAAGATTCTTTTGTAGAACCAAAAGTGTGATGTTCTTTACCACCGGCATCAAGAAGTTCTAAAAGTAATTCTTTAATTCCTCTAATCCCTCTAAAAGTTATAATTTCTGGCTTTTGTTTAGCTGTTTGTTGTTTTAGCAGTAATTCTGGTAAGATTTCTTGAAAACGTTCTTTTTTGTCGTTAATAAATTCAATAATATGGTTCGGATTAGCAGCCTGATAATGGTTCACTTTACCCTCTTTAACAAACGTAACTAGGCCTTTATCAACCAGTTTTTTGAGAGTCATATGGACTACAGAATTTTGCAAGCCTGATTTTTCTAAGATTGGTCCGGCTGTTGATGTTCCTAATTCTAAGAGAGCCAGATATATTTTTATTTCTGCGTTTGTTAATCCAATATCTTCTAAGATTCTTGTGTCCATCTTTACTTTCTAATTGCTTGTTTTATTTAAATTTTGTGGTTATCCTCCATTTTTGGAGAATAAAGTTTTATATAGTTCTTGAGTCACTACTATTACATAACAAACACTTACAAAGTAGGTGTTAAAAGAGGGAATCAAAAATGACAGATAAAAAATTAGAAGAAAAGATTGCTGAAGCAGAAGAACATCTGCCAGGAGTTGGAGATCGACTGAAATCGGAATTTATTA
>JABHRR010000040.1 GCA_018670095.1 Candidatus Woesearchaeota archaeon | reverse complement strand
GAAATCAAGTCTGACGATGGACAAGTTTATGGTTTAGCTGCAATTAATACTCATTCAATTATTTTTAATAAAGCTGCTCGTTTATGGGGTTTAATTTTAAGTATTTTTAATTTAGAAAAACATCCTTTGTTGAAACTGAAAGGGAAAAGATTTGAGATTAAAAGTGATGTTCCTTTCCCTATCCAAGCTGGTGGCGAATTTCTGGGCTATACCGAATGGGTTAAAGTCCGTGTGATTCGGAAGCAGAAAGTATTGGTGATATAGTTTTTTGTGTGATAGTAAAATCAAAGTGTAATTCTAAAAAGTTCCATATGGAATAATTTATATATCATTACTATTTAATTAATGTTCATGGTAAGACAAACAGATTACTATCATTTTATGGTTGCTCTTGATCATATGTTTAACGAAAAAAATGGCATAGTAACTGTATGGAACATCGAAAGGAACAAATTGTTTCAAAAATTTACTGAGGATCTTAATATTGAAGTTCGTTTTCAGGGTCCTCGATTTAATCGCTTGAAGAGTAAAGCTTTTTATGTTATTAACGATTTGTTTGCCGAAAATAATTATAAAATTAATTCTTTAGTTGCCGGGGTTCAGAAATGTCTCCAAGATTTACAAGTACCTTACTTAGATTCTTATCATTCGCAAGAAATTCCTAAACATGCAGAATCTTATCGAAAAAGTATCATGACTATTATTGAAGAAGAGAAGAAACAAATGGAACAATTATTTTCTGACATTAACGTTGCTATGCCAGGTTCAATGCCAATAAATATGCCTACAGGTTTACCGGGACTTTTTGATCAATACTTTCAATTGTCTGATAATGTTTTAAGAGATTTAACAGATGTGCAGATCAGTTTAGAAACAAAAGGATTGGTTCAACGATGGATTTCACATCATAAACCAGCAGTTGAATTACATAAAAAAATTGATGGAAAAAAAGTCTCGGTTGAAGTTCATTATAGTCATGATTTAAGTGATCAAAAAGTTGATGCAGTTTATAGAAATCATGAAATTAAAATTTTTAAAAGAAAATATCCTCTAGCACAAGCTGAAAAGATGATTAAAATAATTGAAGATCTTCGAAGAGGAGGTAATGCTGGTAAGAAATTTTTAGATCATATCGCTAAGATGCTTCTTGATATTTTAAGAAATGAACCTCGTTTTATTCAAGTTCCAAATGTAACATATCATTTATTAATAAGGTCAGTGGATAGAAATTGGCCATCTTTTGCTGGAGCTTGTTATCATAGTTCTGATTCTACTCCCAGTGAAGTATGTTTGAATCTTGGGGAATCTAATGCTCTTAGTTCTTATCTTTTAAATAAAGATGATCTTAGAGGTTTAATAGTTCATGAGCTAGGACATATGCTCGATAAGCCTACTGTTGATAAAAATTCGCAAGCTAATAATTTAGCAAAAAAATTGATAGGAAAAGAGATTAATGAGACTGATGTCTTCTTATTTGAGTTTTTCAATATGTGTAGGACAGAAGGATATGCAGAAGTTATTGGGAACTTTCATAAAGAATATAATCAAAACAACCCGAATGAGGTTTCTTTTTTCTTCTTTGGTCCTAATGGTTTTAGGGGTTCACATAAAGTCAACTACTCACAAGAACTAGCACAATTTAATGCTTTCTTAGAGAATGTAATGAATGATAAGGACCCAAATCTATTTGAAAAATATTTTCAAAGCAATGAATGTGTTCATTTGAGATACCGATTTGGTTATTTATTATATTTATTTACTATCTTAGGAAAATTAAAAGAAAAAAATAGAAACTTAGTAATTTTACCTGAAAATAGTTTTAAAAAAATGATGGGGATAATCTCAAAGAAAGATCATTCATTCCTTGAAGAACTTAAAAAAAGTCATAAAAAATTATTATCTTTTTGTGAATTATTTAAAATTAAAACCATTAGATTAAAAGATTTGTATCAATTTTGGTTGGAATCCGGAAAAGAAGTATACATCTTTAGGCCTGCAATTTCTGATTTTGAAGAAATTATGACAGGACTTCATCATCTTTCAAGTCATAAATTATATCTTGAATATTTTAAATCTTGTAAACAGTTAGGTATTCCAAGAGATAAAATGATTTTTTCAATGGACCAAATTTCTAGAGTTGTTAAAGTTACATCAAGAGTATTAAAAAACAAAGATTTGATGTTTAGGTCACGTTGAAATTTTTTAATTAAATTTTTTAGTTACATTTTTATAAAATCAAAGAATATCTTTATTACAAATGACCTTGAAGTTAAGAATTGCAAAAAAAAGTGACATTCCTGGCATTGTTAATGTTATGGATAAAGTTGGCTACACCAAATTTAGATTTAAAAAAATGTCTTTGAATAAAGTACAAGCTACCCTTCAAATTGAGTTTTCTAACAGAACTTTTTTGGTTTGTGTTGATAACAAAAACATTATTGGTTATGCTATTTTTGGACCAGCAGAAGCTTTCTTAAATCCTCCATTTGAAATTAAGAAGAAAAATTTTGCTTATCATTTAGGGATTGGTATTGATCCAGATTATCAAAGAAAAGGAATTGGATTGTTATTAACTGAATTTATGGAAAAAGTTATCCATGCTGAAAAATATAAAGGGATTTACTCAGATGTTAGTTCTAATAATACTATCTCTTTAAAATTACAGAAAAAGATGGGTTTTGTAGAAATCAAACGTTATAGTGATAGTAAAAGAACAAAAGGAACGCGTAATGTATTATTCAAAAAAGAATTTTAAAATCATTCCCAAACCCACATTTACCTCCAAAACATTTAAATATATACTCTCTTCTAGTATAAATATGACAACTAAAACCAGAGTTGATTGTATTCATTGTCGGTAATCCCGATTTTCTTAGTTCTAACTATAAAAAGTTTTTTAAAAGAGATACGTTTCTATTCAATAATATTGGCGGCCGTGGTGAAACGGTTATCATGGAAGCCTGTGGCGTAAAAAGTAAGTTTATTGCGCAGATAGCTTCAGTTGGGGGTTCGATTCCCCCCGGCTGCCCTTTTTATTCTCAATCAATTCAAGAGGCTAAGGCACAACAAAGTGCTGACTGTATTCACTGTTGGACAAAAATATAAGAAAATCGGCATACTTGGTGGTATGGGTCCAGAAGCTACTGCCGAACTTTATCTGAAAATTATTAAGATTTTTCAAGATAAGTTTGGGGCAAAATATGACTCTGATTATCCAGAAATTATGATTTATAATTTACCTCTTCCAGACGTAGTTGAAAAAATAGATCAAAGTTCAAAAATAAAAGAAATGCTTGTTAAAGGAGTACAGAAATTAGAATCTTGGGGAGTAGATTTTATTGCTATTCCTTGTAATACAGTAAACTTTTTTCTTCCTGAAATGAGAACAGCTGTTTCTATTCCAATTTTAAGCATTCTAGAAGAAACGGCTAAAGAAGTAAACAAATTAGAATTAAAGAAAGTGGCCGTATTAGGGACTGAGATGACTATTAGTAGTGGCATTTATCAAAAAGTTCTTCCTGACATCAGCTTAATAGTTCCAAAACTTGAACAACAACAAGAAATTACAGAAATTATCCTTAATGTTCTTGCTGGAAAGAAAATAAAATCTGATTTACAGAAGTTAAAGTCAATCATTAAAGAATTAAAAATAAATGGTGCAGAAAAAGTTATTTTGGGTTGTACAGAATTACCTTTACTTATTAAAGAAAGTGAAGACACCATTAACACTATTGATATTTTAGCAAAAGAAATTGTAAAAAAATGTATTAACCTGGAGGAAAAATAAAATGAAAATAAAAATAACAAAAGAAGATTTAGAAAATACACAAAGATTTGTGGGAGAAGGTTTAGGAGCACCGGAAGCTAGAATAAAGACTAACTTCCAATGTATTCACTGTTTTAATTGAACAGATTAAAAGAGAAAGATATCTTGACAACGATTATCTGACCCCAGAGCAGGAAAGTATTTTACAAAATGTAAAAAATATAGTCTGTGAATATTATCCAAATAACCAAAGAACATACACTTTTGGTGGTATTTACAAGTAAACTATATAAACAATAAAAAAATAAGGAGACTATACAAAATGAAAAATCAAAGATTTTTAGTGTTTACTGGAGTAAACAAATGAAATTACTAACAGCCAGAGGAGTGCAAGACTCCCCCCCTGAAGAAAAGATTATCAAGAATCAAGTAATCAATACTCTCAAAGAAGTTTTCGAATTATACGGATTTGCCCCTTTGGAAACACCAATCATCGAACGTTACGAAACTTTAGCCGCGAAATTTGCTGCTGGAGAAAGTTCAGATATAATGAAAGAAACATTTACCTTAACTGATCAAGGTAAAAGAAATCTGGGATTGAGATTTGATTTAACTGTTCCTCTTGCCAGATTTATTGCCATGAATCCAACTTTGAAAATGCCTTTCAAACGTTTTGAGATGGGCGTTGTTTTCAGAGACGGCCCAATTAAAGCTGGCAGAGTAAGACAATTCTGGCAATGTGATGTTGATACCATAGGATCAAAATCGATGCTGGCTGATGCAGAAATTCTAGCCACAATTGAAACTGGTTTCAATAAGTTAAAATTAGATACAATCATCAAAGTAAATAACAGAAAACTTTTGAACGGAATTTTAGAACAAGCAAAAATAGAAGATAAAGAAACTGCAATCATCGCCATTGATAAATTAGCTAAAATCGGAATGAAAGGAGTAACTGAAGAACTTCTCCAAAAAGATTTCCAAAAGAAACAAATCAATGCAATTTTCAAATTAATTCAAGAAAACATTTCCCTAGCAAAATTAAAAACACAAATTAAAACTGAAGAAGGTCAAGAAGGAATTAAAGAATTGGAAGAATTATTTTCCTACTTAAGAATCATGGGCATTAAATCAGTTAAGTTTGATGTTTCTTTGGCCAGAGGTTTGGCTTACTATACTGGAACAATCTTTGAAGCTTTTCTGAAAAAAGGAACTATTACTTCTTCTTTAGCTGCTGGCGGAAGATGGGATAAAATGATCGGCGACTTCATGGGTGGGAATAGAATCGTGCCTGCGGTAGGTGGCAGTTTTGGAATTGTTCCAATTATCGAATCCATTAAAGAGAAAGAACAGTTAACCAAAAGAACTCTTGCGAAAGTTTTAGTTATTCCTATCAATACACAAAAACAATCTTTACAAATTGTTGAACAGTTGAGAAACGAAAATATCAATGCTGACTTTGATCTTAACGGCCGAGGGATGAGTAAGAATTTGAAGTATGCAAACGCTTTAGGAATTCCTTACGCTATCATTATCGGCGATGATGAAATGAAGAAAAATAAAGTTCTTCTGCGAGATATGATTACTGGAGACCAGCAATTGTTAAGCGTGAAAGATGTTGTTAAGAAGTTAAGACAAGAATAAAAATGGAATATAAAAATCCGGCTCCGACAACAAATATCATTGTGGAACATGAAAATAAAATTCTTTTGTTGAAAAGAAATACAGAACCTTACTTAGGAAAATTTGCTTTACCTGGTGGATTTGTTGATTATGATGAACAAGTTGAAGTTGCTGCTGTTAGGGAAGTTAAAGAAGAAACTGGAGTTGATATAGAAGTAATAGAAATTTTGGGAGTTTATTCTGCTCCAGATAGAAATCCTTCTAAACATACCATCTCAACAGTTTTTATAGCTAAACCTTTAAATGTTAACTTAATCTCTAGTGAAGAAGGAGAACCAGTTTGGATGTTAATTGATGAAGTTATTAAAACCGGATTGTGTTTTGATCATGATAAAATACTAAACGATTACTTACAATGGAAAGAAACAAAAAAAACTTTTTGGTCAAGTAAAAATGAATAATCAACAAAAACTAAAATTAATTGGATATGTTATCTTAACAATCCTAATTGCAAACTTAATTCTCTTTGCATTACAAATGATCAACTGGATAACCTTTTGGGGAGTTATTATTCTCGGTTTTTTGTTTGTTTGGAAAGTTTTACCCATATTAAAAGAAAAATTAAACTAATGTTATCTTCCACAATACAAATCTTTTTTAACTGCATCTAAACTATCTCTTTTATGGCTACTACAATCGCTTTATTTTATCGGACTTATATTAAAGATTACGTTGTTAATAATAGGGGGAAAGATATCTATGAACCAAAAGAATGTGTTACTTTTCCTGAATTTAATGATGCTTTAGATCATATTGTAAAAAATTATGGTGGAAAGAAGAATACAATTTTAATTGATGACCACTGTCTTGAAGAAGGCAGTTCTAATTTAGAAAGAAAGTTAAAAAAAGCAAAAATAAAAATAGAATAAATCTTACTCTTCATGCCAAGTAGTTATAACCGGTTTTTCTAAAACAACCACAGTATGTTCTGCTTGCGAAACTATTCCTCGATTTTGATCACATAGCGGAGGATGTTCTTCAACACAATTAGCTTTCCTCAACATTCGCAGAGCAAAATTTGTTTTTGCAGTTCCAAATTCTTTCTCTAACCATCTTTTGGCAAAAGGCAAACCATTATTCTTTTTCAATTCCATCAAAACTTTTCTCGAAATCGGATCTCTTACCCCAGAATCGTTAGTTAAAGTAAATAATGTTGCTGGTGAACTCTCCTGCACAATCCCTGCCCCAGTAGAAGCGAAAGGTTCAATGGCAATCACATCTCCTTCTTCTAAAACATTTTCATTACCATTATCAAAGTTTGGAACTGAAGGGCGAGTATGAATTTGATATTCTCCTAGTCCGTGCCCAGATAAATTTTTTACTGGAGAAAAACCATATGAAGTAATTGTATCATGAATAACTTTACCTATCTCACCAAGAGTAACTCCGGGCTTAATTATTTTAAGGGCATTATTAAGCGCCTCACGACTAGCTGTTACTAACTTTCCATGTTCGCCAGATAAATCTACTGTTAAAGCATTATCAGCGATTAAACCATCAATATGTACGCCTACATCCAATTTCACAACCTCTTCTGATAAAACAGTTTCATCATTCAAGTCTGAACAGGAATGGGCTGCAAATTCGTTCAAAGAGATCTGGGCTGGAAAGGCTGGCTTCCCACCTAATTCAACAATCTTCTCTTCCACTTTATCAAGAATCTCAATTACTTTTGCGCCTTTAACAATCAACGATTTTCCGTAATGTAAAGCTTCTGAGGCAATCTTGCCAGCGTCAATATATTTTTGTAATGTTTTCTCATCCATTTTTATTGATTTATCTTTATTTGTTTTAAATGTTTTGTCAAAAGCTTTATAACTAACTACTATTCAGGCAATAAAATGAAACACTCAATTGATTATAAACTTGAAAATATGACTAAGAAATATGAAACTTCAGATTTGCATGACAATATTAAGTCTCATCGGGATACTATTGGTTATCATGCTTTATCTTTTGCTGTAAAATCTTCTCAATTAGGGGACGAAGTTTTGTTGGGAAAATCATTAGACTTAGCTAGATATTATACGTCTTTAAATGGAATGATAATGCCTAATAATCTACCCGCAGAATTATATTTTAATGTGGCTTTTAATAATTTTAGTAAGAGAAAGAAGTCTCTTATAAAAGAGGAATTAGTAGACAAGTGGAAAACATTAGGAACAGTAAAAAGAACAAGTAATTACCATTTGACTAATCACCCTAATTAAAATAATTCTTTTAATTTTCTCAATGTATCTTCAGGATTCTTGACTGCGATACAATCAACAATCTTTGCAGCAGCAAAATCGTTTCCACCAGGATATAACTTATCACCAAAAAATATGATCTCAGAATGATTTATTTCTCGATGTTCAGCAAACTTTTTAATTCCCCATTCTTTATCAAAACCTTTCTTAGTAATGTCAACAGAAGTTGTTCCACCAATTTTCAGATGGTATTTTTCAGAATCTAAATGCTCTTTCAAAAATTCAATCCATTTTAATCTTATCTTTCCGTCAGGGTCATAAGCAGCTTTCATTTCACTAGAAGCATGTCTACCAATTGCAGATAAAGTTATTTGTGACTCTCTATCTTGAACTTGATCTTCTTTAGTGGTCATTGATTGAATGTTGTAATGTGAAATTAATTTGTCAAATGCAGATATAATCTCTTTTTTCTCTTCATCAGAAAGAGAATATTTGTAAACAATTTCAACAGCACCATCATCTTTCATTAAAGTATAATTTGTTCCTGTCGTTCCTAGAATATGATGTTCTTTTTTTAATTTTGAAGAAATCATTCGTTGTAAACTTTCACTTTTCGTTCCACTAATGAAAGCGAAACTAAAACCCGCATCAACTAATCTAGAAATTTCAAAAGCCATACTATCAGAAATTAATTGACAACTTTCACAAATGGTATCATCAACATCAGCAATAATTACTTTTTTCTCAGTTGAATTTATATTTTCTACGATTGGCATTTTTATAATAAAGGTCTGAAACTATTGTAAGCATGTTGATACTTATCCAAATTATCTGTTGGGAACCATTGTCCTTTATGGATGTGGGCAGATATTTCTCCTAGTGGGGCAATCTTCTCAAAACAATCTTTTTCCATGGAAGATTTTCCTTGCGGAAGAATTTTCAAACATTCCGGTTCAACAATAAATCCACCAGCATTAATTAGATTTGATGGCGCTTCTTCTCTTTTTGGTTTTTCAACAAAACTAATAATTTTATTTTCTTGTAATGTTGCCACGCCAAAATTTTCTACATCTTCTCTTGGTGTTAAAGCCATTGTTACTTGTGGTGCATCTCGCAGAAAATCTTTATACATTGTATTTAAGTCAATATCCATTAAGTTATCTCCCCATAATAAGACAAATGGTTTTTCTAATCCTGCAGCAGCTTTTTTAATTGCTCCTCCTGTCCCTAAAGGTTCAGTTTCAATGGAATAATTAATATTTACTCCTAAATGCGTTCCATCTTTGAAATGTTCTTTAATATCGTCTGCTTTATAACCAATGGAGAGAATAACATTTTTCACTCCATACTTTTTCAGATTCTCAATAATATGTTCTACAATTGGTTTGTCTTGAATTGGTAATAGCGGTTTAGGAGTTTTATCTGTTAGTGGTCTTAACCTTGTTCCTAATCCTCCTGCCAGAATAATTGCCGTTTCTATCATTTTATTTTCATCCTCTTTTTTATTAATAATTAAAATGATTCTTTTTCTTTTTTAAAGGCTTATGAAATAATAATCTGTAATAAGAAGCTAAATCAGATATTTTATAGTTTACAGCGTAACCTTTATAAATAGAGCAATATCTGGATATAACGGACGGCCATAGGGGCGTGGTTCACCTGTTCCCATTTCGAACACAGAAGTTAAGAACGCCTCCGTACCGGGGTGTACTGCATTACGCGGGAAACCCAGTAAGCTGTCCACCTTATTTTTCTAATTGATTTTTGTGACACTAAGCGAATGAAATGAGTTTATGTGGCACTTCGCTCCCAGTTCGCGAAAGAACTGTAAGCAGTCTCACTTTATTTTTCTAATGTTTTTTTGTCTTTTATTTTTATTATTTAATACTTTTCTTGCATAAGACTTTTAAACACTTTTTCTTTAGTTTCTATTAATTAAACATATAATCTCTAAAATGGGTGATCAAAAATAAAAGCATTAATCTTAGCTGCCGGGTACGCTACCAGATTGTATCCATTAACGGAGAACCAACCAAAGCCTTTGTTAAAAGTTGCGGGAATACCTATAGTTGAACATATTTTAAAAAAATTAGAAAAACTTGATACTATTAATGAAATTATTATTGTAACTAATAACAAATTTTATGGTCATTTTATGGTTTGGTTAAATGATTATTCTTGTTCTAAAAATGTAAAAGTGATTAATGATGGTACAATTAGTAATGAAGGCCGTTTAGGCGCTGTAGGCGATATTAATTATATTCTTAAAAATCAAGAAATTAATGATGATTTATTAGTTATTGCTGGAGATAATCTTTTTGGTTTTGAAATTAACAATTTTCTTAACCATTTCCAGCAAAAAAACAGTTCCCTTGTTGCGTTACATGATTTGAAAGATAAAAATCTTGTAAAAAACAAATTTGGTGTTGCTATCTTATGTGACCAATTATCTAAAGTTGTTGACTTTGAAGAAAAACCAGCTGAACCAAAAAGCACTTTAGCAGCAACAGCTTGTTATATTTTCCATAAAGAAGATTTAAAATTAGTAGAGGTCGCAGTTGAAACAGGTAAAGCTGATGACCCAGGAGATTTAGTTAAATATTTAGTAAAAGAGTCTGAAGTACATGGTTTTGTTTTTGATCAACATTGGTTTGATATTGGTAGTATTGAGGGTTTAAAACAAGCAGAAGAGGTTTACAGAAAATTATGATTCCAAATAATGACTTAGACATAAACCAAAATTCTTATGTTATTAGAATTGGTGGAGAGGCAGGTTGGGGAATAGCTTCAGCAGCAGATATTATTGCTAAACTATTCATGAAACTCAACCATCATCTTTTTTCGAGCAAAGAATATATGTCCCAAATTAAGAAAGGCCATAATTTTCATACTATTAGAATTTCTAAACAACAAGTTCATGCCGATTTAAACAAAATAGATTTGCTTCTAGCTTTAGATCAAACAACTTTAGATACTCATCAGAATTTAGTTTCAGATAAAGGCATCATCCTTCATGATGATAAAGTAAAAATAAATATTGAACAATCAAAAAAAATAAATTTGATTCAAATCCCTTTAACTAAAATTGAAGAGAAGTTAAAAGAAAAAAACATTCACAATGCTGTTTATTTAGGATCACTAACAAAAGTTCTTGGGATTGATTATGCTTTATTAAGAAAAATTATCAAAGAACGTTTTGTGGGTAAAGAAAAACTGGCCAGTAAATTATTGTTGGCGGCAAAAGAAGGTTATGATGCTGTTAATAAGATTCAAGATTTTCCCCATCAAGAAGAGAATCAAGATTCAAAAATCATTTCAGATTTCTTAGATGGAAATGAAGCAATTACCAAAGGAGCTCTAAAAGCAGGATTAACTTTTCATGTTCAATATCCAATGACTCCCGTTTCAGGAATTCTTCATTATCTTGCTAAAGAAGCAATAAAAAATAAAAATTTAACAGTAGTCCAACCAGAAGATGAGATTGCCGGAATTAATTTTGCGCTTGGTGCATCTTATGCTGGTAAAAGAGCAATGACCGCCACTGCGGGCGGTGGATTCGCATTAATGGTGGAATCATTAGGTCTAGCAGGAGTAGCAGAAATACCTTTAGTTTTAATTGAAGGTCAACGGCCGGGTCCAGGAACTGGATTACCAACAAAAACAGAACAGGGCGATTTAAAATTTGTTCTTTCTGCTGGTGTAGGCGATTTCCCAAAAATAGTTATTGCCCCTACTACAATTGAAGAATGTTATACTGAAACAAAACGCGCATTCTATTTAGCAGAAAAATATCAAACCCTTGCAATTATCTTAGTTGATAAACATTTAGTAGAATCTGTCAAAACATTTAATCTTGCAGATTTAGAAAAAGATTTTACTTTTGACTATGAGAAAAGAATTAATATCATCAATCAAGTTGACCCCTCTAAACTAAATTCTGATGGGCTATTCAAACGTTATGAAAAAGATGAAACTCAAAGAACCATTCCTGGCACAGAAAATGGAATGTATACTTGTGCTGGAGATGAACATGATTCTGTTGGAGAGATAACTGAAGATAGAGATATCAGAAATCAAATGATGCAAAAAAGAATGAACAAACTCAACCTTATCAAAAAAGAATTACCAGTTCCAAAACTTATTGGGCCAGAAGATGCAGATTTAACAATAGTTTCTTGGGGAAGTAATCACGGTGCAATTATTGAAGCGATGGAACTATTAAATTCTGAAAATAAAATTAATCAGAAAGTCAATTTCCTTTCCATAAAATATATGGCTCCCTTCCAAGAGAATGAGATCAAAGAAATTTTAGAGAAAGCAAAACAATTAATCTTAATTGAAAACAATTATTCTGCCCAATTAGCATGTCTTATTAGAGAAAAAACTGGAATCAATATCGAAAATCAAATATTACGTTCCGATGGCAGAACATTTACCGTTGATGATGTTTACAATCAAATTAAACAAAAACAAAAACAAACATGACAGAACTAAAAACATTCAATCGAACAGAAATCCCTAATTGGTGTCCTGGCTGTGGTAACTTCGGCATCATTGCTGGGGTAAAGAAAACCCTCGCAGAATTAGATTTCAAACCAGAGAATACAGTTCTTGTTTCTGGGGTAGGTTGTTTTGCTAAACTTCCTTATTGGGTAAAAGTTAATGGTTTCGTGGGCTTACATGGCAGATCTTTACCTGTTGCTCAAGGAATAAAACTTGCTAATCAAAAACTGAATATAATCGCTTTTGGTGGCGATGGTGATGGTTATGGAGAAGGTGGAAACCATTTCATTCACGCTTGTAGAAGAAATATAAATCTTGCTTACTTTGTTCATAATAATGGCGTTTTTGGTTTAACTACCGGCCAATATTCTCCTGCTTCCGAGAAAGGCAGAAAAAGTAAATCCTCTCCATTAGGTTCAACAGAAAAACCAGTTAATTCTCTTGCTTTAGCAATCTCTGCGGGGGCAACTTTTGTAGCCCGATCTTATGCTGGTAATTTGAAAGAAATGGTTGAGATTATGAAGAAAGCAATTTTGCATAATGGTTTTGCTTTTGTTGATATCATTCAACCTTGTGTCACATTTAATCCGCAACATGCATTTGATTATTATAATGAGAAAGTCTATTATTTAGATGATAAACATGATCCTAAAAACAAGTTGCAAGCACTTGAAAAATCTTCGGAATGGGAAAAAGAAGAAAAGTTTGCTTGTGGCATATTCTATCAGGAATAAATAGTAAAAATCATAATTTAAGAGAATAAAAAATGAAAATCAGTATTTTTGGAACTGGATACGTTGGACTGGTAACCGGAGCAAGTTTAGCTAATTTGGGCCACGATGTTTTATGTGTTGATGTTGATGAAAAAAAAATCCACTTAATCAATTCGGGTGAAATGCCATTCTACGAACCGGGCTTGAAAGAACTTGTTTTAAAAAATAAAGAAAGAGCAAGACTCATTTTTTCAACAGATATTGAGGGAGCAGTCCATTTTGCTGAAGTCATATTTAATTGTGTAGGGACACCAATGAAAGACGATGGTTCCGCAGAATTAAAATATGTTTTTGATGTTACGAAAAAAGTTGCTCTCTCCGCTAAAGAATATAAAGTTTTAATTAACAAAAGTACGGTTCCTCCGGGCACTGCTAAGAAATGTCAAGAGTTAATTACTAAAACAAATCCAGAAGCAAAAATAGATTTAGTTTCTAATCCTGAATTCTTAAAACAGGGTAATGCTGTTTATGATTTTAATCATCCTGATAAAATTGTTGTTGGGGCAGAGTCGGAAAAAGCATTTCAAATGATGCATAAAGTATATCATGGGTTAGTCAAAACTTATATGCCCATTATTGAAACAAATTGGGAAACTTCTGAAATGATTAAATATGCTAACAATGCTTTTCTAGCAACTAAAATAAGTTTTATTAACGAGATTGCTAACATTTGCAATAAAGTTGGTGCTGATGTGAAAACTGTTTCCAAAGCCATTGGTAAAGATTATCGGATTAGTCCTAAGTTTCTTAATGCGGGCATTGGTTACGGAGGAAGTTGTTTTCCCAAAGACGTTCAGGCGTTAATTAACACTGCAAAAAGCCACCATTACCAGCCCCAACTTTTGCAACAAGTTGAAGAACTTAACGAAAGACAGAAAACCATTATTGTTCCTCAAATTATTGATAAACTTAAAGAGATTAATGGCAACCAAGTTACTATTTGGGGATTAACTTTCAAACCAAAAACTAGCGATTTACGAGGAGCGACATCATTGAAAATTATTGAGGAATTGATTGATAATGGATTTAAAGTAAATATTTATGATCCTATTGCCTTAGAAGAAGTAAGAACCATTTTCTCAGACAAAGTTACTTATTCTAATTCAGTAAAAGATTCCGTTGTTAATAGCAATTTAATTGTTCTTGTAACCGAATGGGACGAATTCAGAAATGTTGATTTTTCAGAACTAGGAAAATCAATGAAAACCAAAATTCTCTTTGATGGCCGAAATATTTATGAACCAGAGACTTTAAAAGAGAACGGATTTGAATATTATGGGGTAGGGAGGAAATGATTTTATGAAAGTTTTGGTTACAGGAGGAGCAGGATTTATTGGTAGTCATGTTGTTGATAAACTAATCGAACAAGAACACCAAGTAATTGTTGTTGATAATTTATCAACTGGGAAAGAAATAAATCTCCAAAATAATATTAAATTAATTAACATTGATGTCTCTTCTTCTGAACTAAGCAATGTTTTTGAAGAACATCAACCAGAAATAGTAATCCATCTAGCCGCTCAGATTAATGTTAACAAGTCTATTCAAAATCCAAAATTAGATGCAGAAACTAATATTCTTGGAACAATTAACATTTTAGAACATTGTAGAAAACACAAAATAAAAAAAATAATCTATGCCGCTTCTGCCGCACAATTTGGCAATCCTCAATACTTGCCCATAGATGAGAACCATCCTTTTCAACCTTTGAGTCCTTATGGTTTGTCTAAATCTGTTGTGGAGAGTTATCTTAAATTATATTCTCGATTGTACAACCTTAATCACACTATCTTACGTTATGCTAATGTTTATGGTCCCAGACAAAATTCTGATGCTGAAGGGGGAGTGATTGCTATTTTCTCTCAACAATCTTTAAACAATCAACAGTTAAGCATTTTCGGTGATGGCAAACAAACTAGAGATTTTATTTATGTTGAAGATGTTGCTGAGGCGACAGTTTTAATGTTAAATAAAGGAAATAATCAAATTTATAATTTGGGTAGTGGTAAAGAAATTTCCCTTAATAATTTAATAAATTTGTTTAAAGATATTCTTCAGAAAGATATCTCTTTAAATTATGTTGAGGCCAGAAAAGGAGATATTAAAAAAAATTATTATTCAATTGAAAAAATTAAGAATGAATGTAGCTTTTTGCCAAAGATAAATTTAAAAGAGGGCTTAACAAAAACAATTAATTATTTTAAAAACTTACAATCACATAAATAAAAAGAAAATGAATGAATACCTCCCAAAAATATCCATTGTAATCTGTGCTTTTAATGTCTCTAAGCTAATTAAGAGTATTCTTAATTCATTAAAACAGCAAACTTTTCAAGATTTCGAAGTTGTAATTGTTAATGATGGTTCCACTGATGATACCTCTAAAGTTGCAAATGAATTTGGGGTTAGTGTTGGAATGGGGGGAGTAAGAGTTCTTGATATGCCTCATCAGGGTTTATCTGCTACTAGAAACACGGGTATTAATAACGCAAGAGCAGATATTGTTGCTATCATTGATGCAGATTGTCATGCTACAGAGAATTGGCTTCAGGAAATCTATAAAAAAATCGAACAGAATGGTGAAACGGTTGTTACGGGTAATACTAAGATCCCTAAATCAACATTTCTTGGAGATTGTATATCTGGCTTGGGTTATCCTGGCGGTGCTCATTTAGGTTTTGAGAACATGTGGCCTGTATCTAAAGAAGGTTACACTAATCATCTTGCTGGTGGCAATTGCGCTTTTAGAAAAGAGATTATTCAAAACTTTGGTGCATTTAATCCTAAATTGACTATTACTGCTGATGATGTCTATTTGTCTATGAAAATATTAGAAAACCAATTAAAAATTAAGTATAATCCTAAGATGATCATGTATCATCCTCCTCGAAAAGATTTAAAGTCTTTCATTCATTGGCATTACACCAGAGGAAAAGGCAGTTATTTCTTTAAAAAGCAAGTTGGCTCGTTTAATAAATTTTATAAACTAAGAATTTGGTCAACAAAGAATATGATTAGAGAATATAAAACTAGTCCTAAACTGCCAGTGATGTTATTTTTGTTGGGTTTGAGTTTTGCAACTCAAAAGATTGGTTTTGTGGTACAAAAGGTGAAAGTAAAGTGAAAATATTAGGAATACATGATGGACATAATTCTTCAGCTTGTTTAGTTGAAGATGGTATAATTAAGTTTGCAATTCAAGAAGAAAGATTGGTTAATCAGAAGAATAAATCTGGTTTTCCAAAGAAAAGTATTGAAAAAATATTAAAAACACTTAATTTAACAATTGATGATATTGATAAAATTGCAATTGCTTCTAAACATAGTTCAGTAGTCTTTGCCGATGAAGATTATTTCAAAAAAGAACAGAAATGGACTATAAAACGACATGCTGAAATTGCTTTTACAAAAACTCCTTTGTATTCTATTTATAAATCAAAAAGAAAAAAAGAACGTTTACAAAATTTAATTAATTTTGGTTTTAATGAAAAAAAAATAGTTTTTGTTGATCATCATCTTTCACACGCCGCAACAGCTTACTTTGGTAGCGATTTTCCGCGTGATGAGAAAGTATTAGTTTTAACTAATGACGGTGCGGGTGATGGACTTTGTGCAACTGTTTCTATTGGATGGAATAATTCATTAAAAACAATTGCTAAAGTTGATAAAGATAATTCTCTGGCAGGAATTTATTGTTTAATTACTAAAATGATGGGTTTTAAACCTTTAGAACATGAATATAAATTGATGGGCATGGCGCCTTATGCTTCTGAATACGGTTTAGAGAAAGGTTATTCTATTTTTAAAGATTTAATATCTCTTTCTCAAGAGAATCCTCTTGAGTTTAAAAGAAATGTACCTGAACCAATAAGCTTAATTATGCCCCGGTTATTAAAAAGATCTAAGTTTATTCGTTTTGATTGGATTTGTGCAGGACTACAACATTTTACTGAAGATATTTTAGTTCAATGGGTGAAAAACTGTTTGAAAGAAACAGGATTAAATAAAGTGGCTTTAGCTGGTGGAATCTTTATGAATGTAAAAGCTAATCAAAAGATTATGGAAATTCCAGAATTACAAGATTTATTTATATTTCCTTCTTGTGGAGACGAAACCACGTCTATTGGTGCGGCATATCATGTTTATAATTTAAATAGAAATAATGAAAGTCCAGAAATAAAACCCATTAGTAATTTTAACTTAGGGGATGTGTTTACTAATGAAGAAACATTAGAACAGATTAAATTATTTGAAAATGAATTAAGTTTTGAGTATCATTATATTGAAGATATTGAAAAAGAGATTGCATCTTTACTTGCAAAAAAAGAGGTAGTAGCAATTTGTCAAGGGAACATGGAATTTGGTGCTCGTGCTTTAGGAAATAGATCTATTTTGGCAGATGCTTCAAATCTTGATTGTGTACGTGAAATTAATATGATGATAAAGAATAGAGATTTTTGGATGCCTTTTGCACCAGTTATGCTTAAAGAAAGAGCTAATGATTATATTAAGAATCCGAAAAACATCTCTGCCCCTTATATGATTTTAACTTTTGATACCACCAATAAATATAATGACTTAATTTCTGCGGTTCAACAAGCAGATTTAACAGCAAGACCACAAATTATTGAGAGGGAAAATAATCCCTATTATCATGATATACTTAAAGAATTCGAGAATATTACTGGACGAGGAGTAATGTTAAATACTTCTTTTAATTTACATGGATTGCCAATTGTTCATGGGCCAAAAGAAGCTTTAGAAGTATTTAGAGATTCTGGTTTGAAAAATTTGGCTATTGGGAATTATCTAATTAAAAAGAGGTGATTATTGTGTCTCGGAGATTTTTCTTTCATCCTTTCTTTTTCTTAATTTTCTTAGTTCTTTTTATATTCAAAGAAAACATTGACCAAATGTCTATTTTTGATCTAATTTTTCCTACTTTAATGTCATTAGTTCTGGTTTTTGTAGTATATTTCATTGTGATAAAAATAACTAATCACCAAAATAAATCTGGTATCATTACTGCAATATTTGCTTTACTATTTTTTAATTATGGGAGAATTTATTCGTTTGTTTTAAGACCACCCTCAATCACATCTTCATTTTGGATAATAATTGGTCTTATCTCATTCATTTTATTAACAGGCGGGATGATATACTTCTTAAGAATAAAACGTTTTAGATTTCAAAAAATATTAGGAATTATTTTTACAATATTATTGACATTTTTTTTATTAATATTCAACCGCTTTACTATTTACATTAATCTTATAAAACCAATACAAAATACAATTACTCACCCTTATATTTTTCTGATAATATTCTCTACTTTCTTCTTTTTATTTTTTATTCTTATTTGGCGTACACATTACCCTCTTAATGAAATAAATAGGGGCCTCAATACTTTCTCTGTGGTTCTTGTAATTATTATAATCATCCAAATCTTACTGGGAGTTATTTTAACAAACGAAACTTATATGGAGAAAGAATTTCCTACTTTACCATTTAATGTTACTAAAGCAACTCAATCTACTAGTTCTTATCCTGATGTTTATTATATTATCTTAGATGGCTATGCAGGTGAAGAAACATTAAAGAAAATACATGGGTTTGATAATAGTTACTTTTTAAATTCTCTAAATAAGAAAGGATTTTATATTGCATCCAATAGCAGATCTAATTATCTTACTACTGTCTTATCTTTACCCTCTTCTCTTAATATGATCTATTTAGATTTTTTAAGTGAGAACCCTGGAAAAGAATCTGTAGATAGGACTATCCCCTATTTAATGATGAAGCAACACTCTTTGGGACAAAATCTCCAAAAATTGGGCTACGAGTACATCCATTTTGCTTCAGTGTGGAATCCTACTGGGAAAAATTCCTATGCTGATGTAACATATGGTCTTTCTCAGTTGGGAGAATTTTCTTATTTGTTTTTATGGTCAACCCCTTTACGTTTTTTTCTTCCCAGTAGGGATATATCTACTTTTTTATACACTTTTGATAAAATCCCCTCAATAGCAGAACAAAATAATCCCACTTTTTTGTTTGCCCATATTACTTTACCACATCCCCCTTATATGTTTGATAAAGATGGAAATGAATTAAGTCATCCTCCTTTTGAACCAAAACAATGGGCGGAAATAGAAAAATATGTAGACCAACTTGAATATTTAAATAAAATGGTGATAGAATTGATTGACGAAATCTTAATAAATTCTGATGAAGAACCAATAATAATAATTCAAGGTGATCATGGTACGGAAATTGTTCCTGGCTGGACTAAAAATCCAAATAAAGACAGGATTGATGAACGTTCATTTATATTAAATGCTTATTATTTTCCCAGCAATAATGAAAACCGGTATGGGATTCTATATGATAATATTAGCCCAGTAAATACTTTTAGAATTATTTTTAATGAATATTTTGGACAGGAGTATCCTTTACTTTCAGATAACACTTATTTTTCTGACCATACTACTTCTTCTAACAATTTTGCTATTAGTCTTTATGATTTTATATTAGTATATGAACATGGAAAATATGTTGGGCCTTTTTTGATTAAAGAAGAAATAAATAATAAAACATTTGATTCTAATTTTTCCTCGATATTATCCCCTTTACCAAATATGTTTGTAAATTAATTTTATACCCATTTAGTATTAACGAAAGCTTTTTAACATATGGCCATTAATTGGTAAATAAAATGAAAGATAAAATAAGTGTGGCTTTAGTAAACGCAATAAACAAGAACAGAAGATACGCTATGAATAAAGATTTGAATGGTGGTTTCGGAACCGCAGATGAATGTGGAAGTTCTTTATCTTCAAAGATAATTAGTTTGATTAAGTGGCGTTCTGTGAAAGTTCCAATATTAAGCATGGCTTTTTTACAGGCATTATTTAAAGAGAAAGGGTACAAAGTAAAATATTTTGAAAGCAGTTTACTTTCACTTACAGAAGAATTTGATGTTATCCTTATTTATGGTTCTATTGTTGATTATATTAATGAAAATAAGATTGCAAGAATATTAAAAAAAAAATTCCCTCAATCAAAGATTGGTTTTTTTGGTTCTTTACCTTCTCGATTTCCTGAATTATTTAATGGAGGGGATTTTGTTATATTAGGAGAAGCAGAATCTTTTTTTATGAATGATTTTGAAAATGTTAATCAGTTGAATGGTTCTGTAAAAGTATCTTTTATGACTGATTTAGATGCTTTACCAAATCCTGACTTTGATGGATTTCCCATTAAAGAATATGGTTATTTTCCCTGTCTTCCAAAGAAACCATTTATAACATTACAAGCAAGCAAAGGTTGCCCTTATAGTTGTAGATTCTATTGTGCTTACGGGGAATATCAGGGATCTAAAGTGAGACAGAGGTCCCCAATAAAAGTAGTGGATGATATTGTGCATGTTCAAAAAAAACATGGCATAAAATCAATTCAATTTAGAGATCCTGTTTTTGGACTTACTAAATCTTTTATTCCTGATTTCTGTAATGAATTAAAAAAGCGTAAAATAAAAATTGATTGGGGGATGGAAACTAGGTTAGATCTTCTTAATGAAGATAATATAAAAATGATGTTTAATGTTGGTTTGAGAAATATTAATGTGGGTGTAGAAACAAAAGTTCATGAAATAGCAAAAAAAAACAAACGATTACTTATTAATGAACCACATCAAGAAAAAATCATTCGTTATTGTAACAAAATTGGAGTTAAAATTGCTGCATTTTATATTCTTGGTTATGAGGGTGATACGGTTGATACGATTAAAGAAACACTTAATTACTCTAGAAAAATTAATAGTTTTGTTTCAAGATTTTCAATATCTACACCTTTTCCTGGAACTGGTTTTTATACTCAGTTAAATGATCAAAATCGAATTTTGACTAAGAACTTTGAACTATTTACATTAAATAATTTAGTTTATCAACACCCAAATTTATCTTCAAAACAAGCAAAAGAATTACTGGAAGAAGCTTTTAGAAAATATTATTTTAGGCCTATTTATTTCTTAAGATTATTAAAATGGAAAATAAGAGAATTTTGGTTATAGGTGGTACAGGATATATTGGCAGTAATATTGTCGATATTCTATTGGAAAAAAACTACGCTATAACAACATTATCCAGAAGAGATAAGAAAAATATTGTCTGTAAAAGTATTAAACACACAAATATTAAACATATAAAATGTGATCTTCTTGATAAATCAGCGATATTAAAAGAAGTGATTAATTTTGATGTGGTTATTTATCTTGCCGCAATAGTTAAGTCATTTAATAAAAGCAAGTACAAAGAAAATATAATCAGTTTAAAAAATACTATAAATGCAATGAATCATAACAATGCAAAGAAAATGATTTATTTTTCTACCCAAAATGTTTTTATTGATAAAACTGGTCCTTATGGGAACTCAAAAAAGATTTGTGAAAAAGTTCTTCAGGACAGTTCATTAGATTACATTATCATTAGGCCTAATTATGTTTATGGGGTTGATAAAGATAATTATTTTTACAACTCTTATAGAATTATGAAAAACTTAAATGTAAGTTTGGTTATCGGTGATGGAGAAACGAAATTTCAACCAATTAACAAAAAAGATTTAGCCAAAATCACTTTTCGATGTTTAGAAGAATGGACATCTAAAGAAGAAATAAATGCTTCCGGGAAAAAAACGCTGACATTGAATAATATCATAAATATAATTAAACGAGAGGCTAATTTTAAATATATTGTTCCCATCCATATCCCTTGGTGGTTAGTTCAGTGGGGAAAATGGTTAATCCCTTTTGATATCAATGGGTTTATTAAAGACAGAATTGCTCCTCCTTCATCAAACATAAGATTGGGAGAAATGGATCTGGAGAGAGATATACAAAAAATAATTAAACAAAAGGAACATTAATTAAACTTAAATATATTATCACTAAACATTATTGGGCCAAGATCTTTATTTTTTTTTCAAATATTGATCATAAATATTATTCTGGTGTTTAACAAGGTTAAAATTTTCTTCTAAATATTTTTGATTGGAATTGGCAACTTGGACCAGTGGAATTTTATAAATATAATACCTCTCATTCTGGAAAACAATATATTCATTTAAGAGGATGAGATTATTTTCTGATAACACATAATTAATACTTTCTTGTTTCATAATTGTAATGTTGGGATTAATAAATAATTCTTTTGAAATGTCAAAACGCCTTTTCCATTCAAAGCTAAGATCTCTTTTAAAGATAACTACGGCGCCATCAGAAATTTGTGAAAAATAAATATTTCTAAAACAAAGAAGCCTAATATCACTAGAGGGGGTGGAGAAAGGTTCCGTTAAGAACATTTCACTTTTCATTGTATTTCCTTTAATCCATTCACACATTTCACTAAAAGATTCATCCTGTAACACTTTTCTCTCAACAGAGAGTGGTTTGTAGAAGTAAAAAGTGCAAACAATGCCTATTATCAAGATTAAAACAATTATCTTCATTTTTTTGGCCCTATTTTGGTTATAAAGAAAAAAAAGACTTATCAAGAATGAAAAGACAATAATTAACAGAAGCCAAGTATTAAAGTTATAATTACTAATATCTTTATATTCTCCTATGATTTTTGTTCCAACTAAGAACATTATTACTAACAATATAAAGAGAAACGACAATATATTTTTGGTAAATATTTTTTTAATGATTTGAAAAAACTTTATTTTGTTATTAGATGTGATTTTCCCCATGGGATTTAAATTCTTTAAATGACCATTTAATTTCTCATAAATCCAGCTTAAAAAAAATATTGGGATAAAGATTAGGATGATCTTTTCGGAAACAATAAATGATAATAAAATCCCAATCATAATAAAATTATTGAAGAAATCTTTAGGGTTTTCTTTTATTTTATTTACTACATAAAAAAGAAACATGATGGGGAGAAGTATTTTCCATAAGAACAAGACTCTTCCTAGTTGTAAAGAAGCAAAGAAATGAAATTGAAAAATGTCTACTAAAAATGCTGAACCAATAAAAATACATAAAGGAATAAAAAGTAATAAATTAAGGATGTCCTTTTTCTCTTTAGTTAAACTATTGATAAAAAAATTTTTAGAAATAAACCAGAAACTCCCCATCATTAAAGTGTCTATTATTAAATCTATTGTCGATAGACTAATGGATGTAAATAAAAAAACATAAGGGGTTCTATCCAGAATAATTTCTTTCCAACTACTATCTATTGTAGAAAAGAGACTAAATGTACCACGGGGAGTTAGGACCCCCATGAAAAATGCTAATAATAAAATGGGGATTAGACTAAGAAATATTGATTCTTTGTTTATAATCTTTCTTTTTTTGTTGAAGAAAAAGAGATGAATATAATAAATTGCTAGAAATGGTGCGGTAGTGATTGCATGCATCCAAAGGCCCAACCCTAAAAAGATTGAGGAATAAAATCTCTTTCCTTTAACATATAACAATAAAAATACAAGATTAAGGATTAAAGCAATTGCGCGGGGATGTAATTCAAAATCCATTGTACTAACGGCTGTGCCGAAAGCACCGTGATTAGTGATAAAGAGTACTGGAACAAAGATGCTAAAGTATTTGTTGTTTGTAAAATAAAAAGAAATTTTATAAATGGCATAAAAGAACAGAAAACGCGTAATTACTGTTAGAATAAATAACAAGGTAAACATGTCTAGGTGAGTTATCTTTAAGAGGATATATATAAACTCATCAAAAATAGTAAAATTAGTTTGGGGGGATTTTGTACCTAAATCATTTTGATATAACTCACTATCCATCATTTGATATATGGGGGGGATATATCTTTGTTGATCATAAGCAAATACCTCGTATCCTGGAGAAAGAAACAAAGAGATTAATGTAAATAGAATAAATAAAAATAATGGGAAATATTTCTTTTTAATAATGTTTTTGATAAATGTAATGGATAAAGAATTTGTTATCATTTCTTGCCAAATTTCTCCCTGAAAATTCTTCTAAGAATGTAATAACCATCCCTCATTCTAATTTTTGAATCGCCAAGGCGTTTTCTGTAATTTATTTTAATTTCTTTAATGTTTGATTTTTGTTTAAGCGCTTTTATTGTCATCTGGGCTTCAATATCAAATCCGGTTGCTGTTAATAAACCAAGCATTTTCTTTACTTTAAATGCTCTAAGACCAGAATTGATGTCATTTAGTTTTCCTCCAAAGAATATATTTATTGTTTGTGTGTGTATGGTATTCGGCAAACGATGAAGAAATTTAACATCTGCCATATCTCTTTTTCCAATTACCATATCCTGTTCTGGAAAATTGCTCAGAAATTCCGGGATATACTTTGGAGAGTATGTTCCGTCGCAGTCTATAAGTATAGCTAAGTCATATTCTTTTTGGTTAGCAATATTTATTGCTGTTATTACACCGGCACCCTTTCCTAACCCTTCTCTTTGATAAACTTTTATTCCTTTGCTTCTGGCAATTTCTTCAGTCTTATCAGTTGAATGTTCATCAATTACAATAATTGGAAGTTTAATCTTTTGAATTTCATCTATCATATAAGCTATTGATTGTTCTTCATTTTTTGTTGGGAGTATTACGCAAGGGTTCATTTTGGTTCCTCTGAAAAATATTTTTTATACCATTCGTAGGTTTCTGCAAGGCTTTGTTTGAGTGTGTATTGTGGTTTCCAGTTTAGAATCTTTCTGGCCTTTTCACAAGATAGATATTGAATGCGAATCTCATTCTTAGCTTCGTTAAGAATTACTGATTTATGTGTACTTTCTGAAAGTTCGATAATCATATTAGCTAAATCTAGTACACTGATTGGTTCTTCTCGACCAAAATTGAATGCCTGACCTACCACTTCTGGTTCGCAAAGTTTTTCTGCTAATAAAAGATATGCATTAACTGCATCTTTTACATAAAAATAATCTCTTAGAAATTCTCCGTCGCTTCGGATTACAGGGGGTTCATCATTAAGTAAGGATCTCATTGTCCCGGGAATTATTCTACTAAAATTTAAATCTCCTCCTCCAAAAATATTACCACATCTTGTTATTGCTACTGGAAGATTGTAGGTTTTATGATATGATTGAGCTAATAAATCAGTACAAGATTTTGAAACATCATATGGATGTAATCCAGATAGTTTAGCATCTTCAACGTACGGAAGTTTTTCATGTGTGCCATAGGCTTTATCACTTGAAGCAATTATTGTTCTTTTAGTATTGAGTTGCCTTGCAGCTTCCAGAATATTCCAGGTGCCTTTAATATTTGTTTCAAACGTAGATCGGGGTGAACGATTTGCTGTTGTAACTATTGTTTGTGCAGCAAGATGAAATATGGTGTCAATTTCATATTCATTTATTGTTCTTAAAATTAAATCAAAATTTTCTATTTCTCCTTTGACCAAAGTAACTTTTTTGTTTAGGTTTAATGACTTGAAATTAGAAGAATTTACTTCGTCTCTGATTAAACATATTACATTAGCTCCTCTATTAACTAACTCTTGAGTAAGCCAAGACCCAATAAGACCTGAACCTCCAGTTACAAAAACATTTTTTGTTTGCCAAAAGTTATTAATCATTCCAATACCTCCCAGGGAGAATTTTCTTTTGCATATAATTCATTTAGTTCTTGCATATCTTTAAATGTATCCATACATTTCCAAAAACCTTTGAATTTATACGCCGATATTTGTCTGTCTTCTGCAAGTTTTTCAAAAGGTACTTTTTCCAAAACTGAATCTTCATCAAGATATTTGAATATTTCTTTGTTAAAAACAAAAAAACCACCATTTATCCATTGGTTCATAAGAGGTTTTTCTTTAAATTTAAGTATGGTGTGATCATCATCAATATCTATTATTCCAAATTGAGAAAGTGGATTAACTGTTGTAAGAGTGGCTATTTTCTGTTTTTCATTATGGTGGTTAAGAAGATTTTGTAAATTTACGTTTGCAAGACCATCAGCATAAGTGGCAAAAAACAAATCTTCTTTTAGATACTCTTCTATTTTTTTAATTCTGCCACCAGTATTTGTTTCTTGTCCAGTATCAACAAAAGTGATGTTCCATTCTTTGTTATCTTTAAAGTAATCTCTAATTATTTCTCCTTTATATCCTAAACAAAGTATGAACTCTTTAAACCCATAACTAGCATATAATCTCATCAAGTGCCAAAGTATTGGTTTTCCTCCAATTTCTACCATTGGCTTTGGAATAATTTCTGTATATTCTCGCAGCCTTGTACCTTTCCCTCCACATAATATTACTGTTTGCATAACTATATCCCTTCTTTATTTGGTATTTAAGTTTTTTGGTTTTGTGGACTTTACGTTTTTACTTATAATCTATTCTTATTTATTTTTCTATTAAACCAACTAGAATTGCATTCGCATTAAGACGTTCAGAATTATATTTAAGTTGTTTAACTTTTTCTTTAGAAGTTTCTTTCCATTTATTAAAACCAACTCTCTTAAAGAAATGTTCTTCATCAAAACTAAGTTGATTGGTGTAAATATATTTGTCAACATATTTATTGTAATTGAGGGGTAAAGTTATGATCATTTTACCATTCTTTTTTAAACAATTTTCTTTTAAGTTATTTAATGCTTTAATAATTCCTTCCGAATCTTTTATATCATCATCAAATCCTACATGTTCTAAAGTAGAAATACTTATAATTAAATCATATCTCTCTTTTGGCTTAAAATTAACAACATCTTCGTTAATAATCCCTTTGCTTTTCTCAAATTTATCTAAAACATCGTGTTTAAACTTTGGATAATAATGAGGTAATACTGCTCCCACTTCCAATATTTTTTTTGTAACAGAATTCTTAACATAATCCATTATAATAGGGACTTCAATTGCTCTTTCATTTGTCCAAGTAAGATTTTTTTTATGTAAGAAATAAGATAATCTCTTGTTTTTATAATAAAAGTATCTCCTGGGGATCAAATTAATAACCACTGGACTAGCAATTCTTAAAAAACAACGATTAAGATAATAGAAAAACCGATAAGTAAACGAAAGTAATCCTTCTCTCTTTATAATTCTTAAGCCTTTTTTGAACCTACTATCTTTCATTTCACGATATTTATTAACGTTCATTTCACCATATTTTTTCATGATTTCGTTTAAATAATTGGTTTTATATAAATGTTATTAATCTTAATAATGATGGAAATATTTAACAAAATATTAAAAATTAGGTAAAAATGAAATGAAAAAGAAAAACAATAAAAAGTATTAATCAAAAAATATTAAATGTTAGAAATCTCTGCTGGTTCTTCTACCGGCTCTTCCACTTTGTCAATCTTACTTTCTTCTTTATCATCTACTTTTACTTCAGCAATTCGTTCCTGATAAGAGCCAATAAATGCTTCTAATTCTTGTAGGGCTTGTGCATCAGGTATGTCTAGTAAAGGGTGTTTAAAGAACCAAGCGGAAGCAGAGTTAATTGTTCCTTTACAACCCATATCTCTTGCTAACTGTGCACATCTAATTGCATCAATTACAATTCCACCAGAGTTAGGTGAATCAAAACAATCTACTTTTAAATGACCTTTTACTGGAACTCCTCCAAATCCTGTACCCTCAAACATAATTTCGGCAATTTTATTGTCTCCCTGACCTTTTGCAAAACCATGCCCCTTATCTCCTTCTCCTTCCGGACTTGTTCCCGGACCTGCATATAATGTTTTTTGCAACTTGTAAGGTAATCGTTTCTCAATTGAGTCTGTTTTACTTTCTAGTTTGTCTTTAAGCCGTTCACGGTCCATCATATTTCTAAAGTCGGTATTTCCACCATAATTATATTGCTCGGTCGTTAAGACTTTAACTCCTCTATCAACTAATGCTTGAATTAAGACTCTGTGTGAAAATGTAGCACCAAACTGAGATTTGATATCATCACCAATAACTGGTAGACCAGCTTCTTCAAACTTTTTACTCCATTCAGGGTCTGAAGCAATAAATCTTGGCATAGCGTTAACAAAAGCACATCCAGCATCAATTGCTGCTTGTGCATAAAAAGCAGTTGCTTTTCTTGATCCCACGGGAAGATAATTAACAAGCACATCCACTTTGTGAGTTCGTAATTTTTCAGCTACATTTACTGGTTCAATATTTGCTGGTTTAAAAACAGGATATCCTTCTTCTTCTCCAGTTTGCATTAATTCTGAAACTCCATCCATTATGGGGGCCATATAAACCTGTGCATTTAGATGTGGAACATTTGGGAAAAATTTTGGTGTGCAATTTGGTTCAGAAAAAATTGCTTCTGATACATCTTTACCAACTTTTCTTTTATCAACATCAAAAGCAGCTACAACTTTAATATTTCTAATTTTGTAAGGTCCAATTTCAGTATGCATTAAGCCAGGGACATAATCTTTTCCTTCAGCAGCATGATAATAATGAATCCCTTGTACCAAACTACTAGCACAATTACCTATACCAATGATTGCAATTTTAATTTCAAATTTATTTTCTTCTGTCATTTTTAAACACCTCGTTTTCTGACTTTTTAAGCCTGAATTGAAGAACAACTAAAATCATTTAAAAGCGTTTTGATTATTTGTTCTATTTTCATTAGGTTTATATAATAAGACTTCTTTTTAATTTGTTATGACTTGTAAAAAGTGTGGTTTTGATAATTTTATTAAACATGGGATGAGAACAAATAAATATTCTCAAAAACAAGTTTATCAATGTAAACAATGTAATTCTTTTTTCACAATCAAAAATAATTTAAACTCAATTTATTCTTTTTATATAATTCAAGAAGTTCTTGATCATTTTTGTCAAGGCAAATCCTACGCAAAAATAGTTTCATTAGTCAATGAGAAAGAAAAAATAAATCTTTCTAAGTCAACAGTTCATCGTTGGGTACAAACGGTGAAAAACAAAAAATGGCAAAAATAATTTTAATTGGTTCATTAACTAAAGATCTAATTTCACTTGATAATAATCGGAGATATGCTTTAGGTGGTTCTGTTTATTATGCAGGAGAAGCTTTTAACAAATTTGATCATCAAGTCACAGTCATCCCTTTGTTATCTAAAGATAAAAATTATTTGTTAAAGGATATTCACCAGAAGATTATTATTAATCCAATATATGTGGGTAATACTTTTTTACTTGAAAATATTTATTCTTCAAAAAACATTTTTGAAAGGAAACAAAAAATTCTGAATCATGTTTCTTCTGACAAAAAAGTTAATATCTTAGAACTTGGCAATTCAAATTTAAATGAAGCAGATTTAATATTTGTTGGTCCACAATCTCCTTTTGATATCTCTTTAGAAACATTATCTTATATTTATAAAAGAAATAAGAATGTCTGTCTTTATGCTCAAGGTTTTTTTAGAAATTTTTATGAAACTGAAATCGAAGAGAAAGAATGGAAAGAAGCAAAAAAATATTTAAGTAAAGTTAATTATTTAATTCTTTCTGAGAAACATTTGAAATCACTTTCAAAAAAAGAAGATCTTAGACAAGCTTTGCAAGAAGTTTCTAGTTTTGGTCCTAAAGAAATTATTTTAAGTCAGGGTGAAAAAGGTTATTCCATTTATGTAAAAAATAAAATTTATTCTACAACTTTTCCAAGATTTGGAGACTTAGTAAATCCAAATGGTTTAACCAGCACTTTTTCTGCAGTTTATCTCTCTCAAAGAATGGATGGAAAAAGTGTCCAAAAATCAATGGATTATGCCATCCATGCAGCTTGTATTAAAATGAATACTTGGTTGCCTTTGAAGAGTAATAAGAGAAGAATAGATGAAATAATTAAAGTTCAAGAATTTTTAAATCAGAACAAATGAATAAATTAAATATTTTAGTTTATATTTTTAAATATTTCTCTGGCAACTTCTAATTCTTCATACTCATCAATATCTACCCATTTGTATTCTTCAATATCTACAGCAAACATTTTTCCTTGTTTACAGAAATTACTTACGGCCGCACTAATGCTATCTGGTTCATGAATCATTCTTCTAATCTCATTGAAAATAATTGGTGAATGCTTAAATACCCCACAATCGATAGCATCAAATGATTCAAACTTTTTGTTTACACCTTTTATTTTATTTTCCTCTAGTTTAACTTTTGCTGCATCATCTAGCCAAAAGATGGTGTCAATCTTTTTATCAACCAGTAATGCACAAGAATCTTTCTCCAGAGGGTAATCAATAATTTTTTTTAAACCTTCAAATTCCATGATATGGTCAGACATAGATAAAATAAATGGTTCATTAATATATTTCTCCGAACAAAGAACCGATAATCCTACTGGCTTTTCATATTCTGGATTAAAAGTATATTCTATTTTTACACCATATTTTGTTCCGTCACCTAATCTCTCTTTAATTTTTTCTGCCATAAAGCCAATAACAACTACAAACTCAGTAATACCCGCTTTTCTTATATTCTCAATAACATGTTCAATCAAACATTTATTATTTACCTCATAAAGCGGTTTTGGAATAGTTTCTCTATTATGATTTATTCTTGTTCCCATTCCTGCGGCAAGTATTACAGCTTTCATTTTGTTTTATTGTTTTTTTAAACAGTTACCTCTCTTTTTATATCTTTTGGCTTTATGTTCTAAATCTAATTATTTTTATTTACTTAACTTAATTTTGGTTTAGTAAAGTATAAAAACCCCCTTTTAATTTTACTTTAATTAAAGCAAGTTTTAATATCAGAAATAAAAAATGAATAAAATACCTAAAATCAAAGAGTTAAGGAAATTATATGCAAAAAAGAGTACAAATGGTTTTCTTAATCCCATGTGTGATTATCTAGCTTTTTATCCTGCAAAGATATTTTTATACTTACCTTTCACTCCTAATCAAATTACTATTTTGTGGATTTTAATTAAACTAATTACTTTATTCTTTATTGCTAAAGGAGGATATTTAGTTACAGTTTTTTCACTTTTAATTTTTCAATTAGCTTCCATTATTGATGGTGTTGATGGAATTGTAGCAAGGTATAGAAAACATTACTCTTTAAATGGGATGTATCTTGACTATATTGGTCATTATTTATGTAATTCATTATTATTGATTGCTTTAGCTTTAGGGATTTATAATCAGACTGGTGATTTAATAATCTTTATTGCTTCTGGAATTGCAACATTTACATTCTTATTATCTAAAGCATTAACAATTAATTTGGCCTGGTATGGTAATATTAATCAGAGAAATGAAATGACCAAACTTATTTTTGGGGAAAATATCTCTTTAAAAAGTCAGAAGAGGGGTTTATTGTCAATAATTTCTGATTTTTTGTTAATGGATAATCCTTTTAACTTAATGTTTTTTGGTGTTTTATTTGGGTTTCCAGAAATTATCTTGTGGGTTTATGCTCTTGCGTTATCATTGGAACTGGTAAGAAAATTATTTTATCAATTTTGGATCATATTTAAATATGAAAGATTAGAAAAGTAATTTTTTTCGATTTTCTTTGTGAAATAAGAAGTAAATAAACTTTAATCCAAATAAAAGTTATTAGCAAATGAAAAAAGTAATGGGTAAAGGAACTGTATATTTAACAATTGCTGGAATATTTATTTTGTTATCAAATTATTCACTTCATATTTTATTAGCTAAGTTATTAAATCCAAATAGTTATGGGATTTATGGGATTCTTTTGTCAATTTACACTATGGGGGGGGCTTTTCTGAGTGCAGGATTTGTTAAAACTTCTTCAAAATTTATTTCTGAAAAGAAAGGTGATCTTATGTTGTTAATCAAATCTTCATTTAGATTACAACTTCTCGTTTCTTCACTCTTTTTTCTTCTGATGGTGGCATCTTCTAAATTAATATCCCGTTTACTAAAAGATGGCGATTTAACATTTTACGTTATTCTGACTTTTTTATTAGTAGTCTTTTTCACTATTTTTTCTCTTTATTGGAATGGTTACCTAAATGGGCTGAGGATGTTTAAAGAACAAGCTTTTATGGGTGCAGTTCACTCAATTCTTAAAGCAACATTAGTAATCTTTTTTGTTTTCTTTGGTTTTGAAATATTTGGTGTTCTTTTGGGATATTTTTTAGCAATCATAATCTCTTTGTTTTTTTGTATAATTCTTTTCAATAGGAAATATAATCTCATTAAAAATAACCCTTCTCCTCCCATTACAAATCATTCAAAAGTTATAACCTCTAGAAATAATGCTCTCAAAGACTTTTTAAAATTTTCAATCCCCATTACTCTTTCTGCCCTTGTTTTTACGGTAATTAAGAATGTTAATGTGTTATTGATTAAATCATTCCTTACAAAGAATATCTTTGCGGGTTATTATACTGCTGCAACAACATTATCTAATTTTCCTATTTTTATTTTTGGTTCTCTTTCTTTTACTCTTATGCCTTCAATATCTAAAGCTTTATCTAATAACAACAAACTATTAGCAAAAAGATATATCACTCAATCTTTACGTTATTTGGTAATGGCTTTATTTCCTTTATCTGCTTTAATTATTTCTTCAGCAAGTCGTTTTTTAAACATTTTTTATCCTCTAGAATACTCTCCTGCTGGACCAATTCTTGGTATCCTGATGATTCATACTACATTCTGGGCAATTTTTACTATTTTCACTGCAGTTCTGATGGGTTATGGTAAACCACGAATAGAAACATTTATTGGCCTTATCACTTTATTTATATTATTCCCTTTAAGTTTTTTCTTAATTCCTTTGTTTGGAATGGTGGGTGCCGCAATTTCTTCTGTTGCTAGCTCTTTTGTTTGTATGTCTCTTGCTGGGTTTTATATTCATAAGAAATTTGGTAATTTTGTTTCTTGGAGATCTACTTTAAAGATTTCTTTTTCTTCACTAATTATTCTCTTGCTGGGTTTCTTTTGGAAAGGTACTGGAATCATTTTACTTCTAGAATTTGTCTTATTATTAGTAATTTATTTTTGTTTATTACTTATTCTTAATGAAATTAAAAAGAAAGATTTAAATTTAGTTCTAAGTTTTTTTAAAAAGAAATAATCTGACTCATTTATGTAACATATCCGCAAAAAATCCAAACAAAATTATCTGAATTCCCGTTAACATCAAAAGCATACTTAGAATCACTCTAGGAATTCCACCAACGACCCCTGTAAGAATAAAAGTAATAGTAATGTAAATTCCCAATAGGAATCCTAATAAAAAGAAAATTCCTCCAATCTGCCCAAAAAATTTTAATGGTTGATAATCACGATAAATTCTGAATATATTTATCCAAGCTTTAATTGCATATTGAAACGGATTTTTAAATAATCTACTTTCTCTAGTTTTTCTACAAACTATCGGGACTTCAGTTATTTTAAAACCTTGTTTGGCAGCTTTAATAATTTGTTCTTGAGTGTAAGTAAATGTATTAATAAAACTAATGTTTCTAGCAACTTCTGCTGTGAAAGCACGATAACCAGTTGTGGAATCCGTAATTTTAACTTTGGTTAAAGAACTAATCACTTTAGCAAAAGCCATATTTCCAATCTTTTTGAGAAATGGCATATGTCTGATATTTCTTTTAAATCTACTTCCTAAAACTAAATCGTGACCCTCTTCAACTTTTTTAATCAGTTCCGGAATGTGTTGAGGATGATATTGTCCATCCGCATCAGTATGAACAATAATCTCTGCTTTTCTTTTTAGACATTCAGTCATTTCTTTTTTGAAAGTTTCCGCTAAACCCAAATTTCTTCTGTTAGAAACTACTATTGCTCCTTGTTTCTCGGCTACTTCTACTGTTTTATCTTTTGAACCATCATCAAGAATCAAGAACTCATAATTATAATTTGTATTACTCATTACTTCTTTAATCTCTTCTAAAACTCGAGGTAATGTTTTCTCTTCGTTATATGCCGGTATGGATATTATTATTTTCATTGTTTTCACTTTTTAATATTTATGATTCCATTTTAATCCATTTAATTTAGTTATAAAGATTTATCTTCTTCATTAGATACTTTTCTCATTGTTATTTTAGTCTTTACAAGATTATAAAGTAACATCGTAACCGTCATTGGTCCTACTCCTCCAGGAACTGGAGTGATGAGTGATGCTTTCTCTTTAACATTCTCAAAATCAACATCTCCAACAATCTTACCTTCTTCAGTTCGGTTCATCCCCACATCAATCACTATCACACCTTCTTTGACCATGTCAGCAGTAATAAGTTTTTCTTTTCCAACGGCAACAACAATTATGTCTGCATCCTTTGTATGTTCAGCAAGATTATTAGTTTTTTTATGGGCAATAGTTACTGTGGCATTCTTCATCAGCATCAATTGGGCAATTGGTTTACCCACAATATTACTTTTGCCAACAATAACAACTTTTTTCCCTTCTAAATCAAGATTATAATATTCAATAATTTTCATTATCCCGTAAGGCGTAGCGGGAATCATATCTGTTTCTTCTTCAAAGATCTCTAAGAATATTTTACCCATATTTATTGGATGGAAACCATCCACATCTTTTCTGGGATTAATACTATTAATTACTTTATTTTCATTAATCTGTTTTGGTAAAGGTAATTGAACAATAAATCCATCAACATTATCATCCTTATTTAGCTTCTCAATCAAACCTAACAATTCTTCTTCTTTTGTTTCTTCGTTTAGTTTGTAATGTCGCGCTTTTACACCAATTTTTTCTGCAATTTTAAGTTTTTTTTTGATATAAATCTTAGATGCTAGATCTTCTCCTACAGAAACAATCGCTAAAGTTGGTTTATTTTCTAGTATTTCTACTTTTTCTTTAAGTGCCGTTAATATTTTTTCAGATAATTCTTTTCCTGATAATAATTGTCCCATTTTATTTTGTTCTCGATTAGTTTTAATGACCCTCTTTTCTGTTATGACATAATCCATTGGCACATCATGGCTTTTAACTTTTATGGAATCAACTATCTGAAAATCGTAAGCAACCCCCACTTTAATCCCATTAAAATCTTCAAGAAATCGATCGTAATAACCTAACCCATGACCCAATCTATTTCCAGCTAAGTCAAAAGCAACCCCAGGAACAAAAACAAGGTCAATTTGTTCTTTGTTAATTTCTAAACAATCTTTTTTTGGTTCCATGATTCCAAATGCGCCATTCTCCAAATCTTCACTTAAATTATTTATTTGATAACTTTTCATTGAAAAATCATCTTTATTTGTTTTCGGAAGAATTATCTTTCTTTTTTGATGATTTAATTGTGAACTCATTAAACCATTTAAGTTAACTTCATTTCCTTTTTGGTAATAAAACATTATAGAATTAGATTGATTAAACAAAGAAAAAGTCAATATTCTTTCTTTAATCTGTTTACTTTTTAATATTACTTCATTATTACTCATAGAATCCCTTTCCAACTTAATATTCTTTCTTAATTCTTCCATTCTTAACCTAAATGAAACCAAATCACTTTAAAAACTTGTGATACATTAACTTTAATATGTTAATCACTCTTCCAAAAAGTATATAAAATAAAAGATTAGAGTTTCTTTAAAGAAATGGAAAAAATAATAAAAAAGACAATAGGGAAAGCAATAGAAACAGATATGGTAAAAAATATGGGAAAAGATATCAGTAATTCAGAAATTGAGGTTTCAGTTATATTTCCAACATATAACGAAGCAGAAAACATAATCCCATTAATTCAAAGAACACAACAAGCTTTAGTTAATCATTCTAAAGAGATTATTGTTGTTGATGATAATAGTCCAGATGGTACTTGGAAAATTGCAGAAGATTTAAACTCTTTTGATGTGAAAGTAATCAGAAGATTAGAAGATCGAGGTTTAGTCAAATCAATCTCAAATGCTATTAAAGAAGCAAAGGGCAAATATGTTGTTTGGATGGATGCAGATCAATCTATGCCTCCAGAATTAATCCCGCGAATGTTACAGAAATTTGATCATTACGATGTTGTTGTTGGTTCAAGGTATGCTAAAGGTGGTAAAGATAAACGGCCTTTGTTAAGGGTTGTATCAAGTAGATTTATCAACGTCTTTACTAATATCGTCCTTAACTTTAATGTGTTGGATTATGATAGTGGTTTTATTGCTGCAAAAAAAGAGGTCCTTGAGAAAATAACTCTTTCTGACTCTGCTTATGGAGAATATTGTATTGAATTTCTTTATACTGCAGGAAAGAAAGGATACAAAATCAAAGAGGTAGGATATCCTTTTGTTGATAGAAGGGCAGGACAATCAAAAACTGCTGATACTTTATCTGGCCTTTTCAAGTATGGGATGTTATATTTGAAAAGAATAATTGAACTGAGATTTAAAAAGATTTAATTTTTACAAAAGTTATCATTTGATAAACAAAAGATGAAAGATATTATCGTTTTCACTCAGAATACAATGGCTTCTATAGTGGCTACAAGAGAAGTCTTAATAAATAACTCAGATAGACTCAAAGCAATTGTCCTTGCTAGTCAATTTAAAGGGGAATCATTTACTGATCAACTAAAAGTTGCCTATAAACTTACAAAAAAATCTTCATTTAGTTTTTTCTTTTACAAATTATTGGAATCAAAAGTTTATAACTATCTCTTGCTAGGTCATAAATTAACAAAAACAAAAAAGTATCAAAATGATTCTGCTAAGACTATTGAAGACTTAGCTAGTCAATATAATATCCCTATAATTAAAACAAACAATCTTAGTGATAATGATTTTTTAAATAACGTTAAAGAATTAAATCCCAATTATGTGCTTTGTTTGGTAGCCCAAATTTTAAGAAAGAACGTTTTTGAAACTCTTGGCAATAAGTTGATTAATGCTCATGGTTCTTATCTTCCAGAATATAGGGGTGCCGCTCAATATTTTTGGTATCTATTTAATGGAGATCAGCAATATGGGGTAACTATTCATTTTATGGAGGCCGGATTAGATACTGGTAATATTATTTTTCAAAAGAAGTTCGATTATAATCAAAACATATCCATGTATGAACTCCATCATAAATTAGCGCAATCATTTGGTTTTATGTTAAATGAGTTTATCAATAATTATGCTAATGTTAATCATAATGGTGATAATGAACTAATCTCATTTAAACAAGATGAAGAAAAAGCCACGATGACTAGGATGCCTACCAAAGAAGATTTTAGTCAGTTAAAGAGAAAAGGAAATAAGTTAATAACTTTTAAAGATTTTTTTAAATATATGTAATGCGTACAAAAAGGTGAACCATGAATTTGGAAAAAAATAAGAAAAAAGTTTATTTGATTTTATTTCTAATTGTAATTTTAGGTGCTACCTTACGTTTTTATGATTTAAGTACAGAATCTTTATGGACAGATGAGATGGTTTCTTTAATTCATACTCAGAAAGAAAATTATAAAGGGTTAATTGATTCTGTGATTTACACTGAATTAATGCCTCCTGGTTATTTTATAACCTTAAAGTATTGGGCATCTTTATTTGGAACTAGTGAGTTCTCTTTACGTTTTTTATCAGCATTCTTTGACTCTTTATCAGTGATTTTAATTTATCTTTTAGGGGCAAAAGTTTTTAACAAAAAAGTAGGTCTAATTAGTGCTTTAATTTTCTCAACAACAATGTTACAAATTGTTTATGCTCAAGAAGCAAGGCCTTATGCTTTGTTTGGGTTTTTAGTTTTGCTTTCAACTTATTTATTTATATTATTATCTCAAACTCCTCTCAACAAAAGAAAGAAAATTTATTTTCTGTTTGGTTATTCATTGGTAAATGCCATACTGCTGTATACTAACTACATGGCTTTATTTGTAATCATCTTCCATTCTTTAATTTTATTTTTTTATTACCGGGAACACAAATCTCACCTGAATTTAAAAAATCACTTTTCTTCGGCAATAATTTCAATCATTTTCTTTATTCCCGGATTACAAATATTATTTATTCAAACAATGATTCGTCATCCCATTTTACAAGAAAGTTTAGTTTTAAGGGGTGTGCCAGTTTTTTTAAGTAATCTGGGTGTTGGTTTTTATTTACTTCCGTTAATTTTACTTCTATTATTTACAATCGGCATTCTTGTTTTGTTTAGAAAATATTCATTTAAAATGCCTAAAAATAATACTATAATTTGGGTTACATTTGTTTCTTTAGCATTCATTGGAATAATTCATTTATTTTTAATGGATACAATTACAAGATCTTTTGCTTTAGTAAGACATTCTTTTTTTATTATTCCCTTCTTTTATGTTTTAGTTGCAAAAGTAATAAGCCTATTAAAATTAAAGAGAACTCAAATAATAATTGTTTTTTTAATCTTAATTTTTAACTTTTTTACTCTAACCCTATATTATGGTGAAACTACCAAAGCCCCCTGGGATGAAGCAGTAATCACTATTAAAGAACATTCTTCAAGTAAACCTTTAATTTTATTTGATCGTTCTGGTTCTAATGTTCTTTTGTTCGATTATTATTGGGATACTGAATTGTATAGGGGATATGACCAGATTAAGCTTACTTGGGAAAATAAAAGGGAATTAATTAAAATAAATGAGTCTCAGTTATTTAGTTTATTAAATCAGAAAAAAGAATTTTGGCTTATTTCTTCAAGAAATATAAAAACGGGTGATTATTACGTTAAGTTATTGAAAGATAAGTATAATTTAATTTATTCGGAAAGTTATAAAGAATTAGATTTATATTATTATAATTCCAAAATTTGATTATTTCTTTTATATCTTCCAATTTAATTAACTTTATATACTCTTAATAACATAGATTCATTTAATTTAAAAAAAGAAAAAATGGTTAGCATAATAACAATTATTTTATTTTTCTTGTATGCTTGGGGATTAGGTTTTACAGTTACCTATTTCGTAAAACAATCTGAAAATGCATTAGAAAGAAATTTGATGAATGTGGGGATTGGTTTAGGTATTTTCGCAATATTATCAATCATTCTTAATTTTTTTCGAGTTCCATTAGATTGGAAAATATTTTTAATTTTAAGTTTAATCGTTCCTATTTATGATTTGATTAAGAAAGTAAAGGCAGGCAATTTAAGATTACCAAAATTAAAGTTAACCAAATCAAATTTGATTATTGTGATTGTTTTATTAATTTTCTTCGCTTCTTTTTATATGTACGCAAAAGGTGCTTTTAGTTACCCTTATTTAGAAAATGAAGATCCTTGGGGCCATTCAGAAGGAATTAAATATGTTTCTATTGAAAAGACTGCTTATGGTCCACCTCCAAAAGATTCAGAAAGATTAGAACCAGTATTGTCTTATTTGGATCCTTATCCGCCCGCTTATGATGTGTTCTTAGGAGTTTTACATCAAACTTCTCCAGATTTAACCTGGACTATGAAATTTTTTAATGCTTTAATAATCTCTTTAGGTTTCATTTTTTTCTTTTTCTTTGCCTGGCAATTTGTAGGGAATCGTAATAAAGCACTTTTCGCAACCTTTGTTTTAGCTGCAATTCCATGTTATCTTAGCCATTTTATTTGGGCACATTCATTTATTGTTACTTTATTTTTCCCGACAATGTATGCATTTGAAAGAATCAAACATGATAAAAGATGGTGGGTTATTTCTGCTTTATTGGTTGCTGGGCTATGGGTTTCACAAAATTTTTCTCAACCAATTAAATTAACAACCCTTATTTTTATTTACGTTATTATTTTATCTATTGCTAATCGGAAAATATTATTTTTCCATTTTAGTGCTATTTTTGGTGGGATTGGTATCTCTTTATTTTGGTTTGGATCAATGTTATTTAAATATGGGAGATTTGGATTTTTAACTTATTATTTTTCTTATAGGATACTTGGCGCTGCTCCTTCTGTTACAATTACCGGGGCCCCATTGCCTCCCCCCTCAAAATCTTTTATTGTTAATGCTATTTCTGCAGTTGTTAATCCCGGAGGTTCTGCTTCACGTGCTTACACATTGAAAGATTTTATGATTGCAAAAAGTGAGAACATGATTAATAATCCAATAGGAATCGGGATAGTAATTAGTCTTTTAGTTTTAGTTGGTGTAATTTATTTGCTTTGGAAGTATAAAACTTCAATTGTTAAAAAGAGAAATGCGTGGGCTTGCATTATTTTATTTTGGTTAATATATACTTTTTGGGGAGTTAATGGAATAACTTTTCCTTTTTCAGTTGCTAAAGGTGCATTTAGGGTTTGGATGTTATTAGCAATTCCAGTTGCAATTGTTTCGACCGAAGGTGCTTTCTTCATTAAAGATTTCTTTAGTAAGAAAAAAGTGATTAGGTTTTTTATTCTTCTAATTATTATTTTTAGCATTTTTTTTACTTCTGCTACTTACAAAATCCAACATAACACTACTGTTTGGCCCACTTCAAGTTTCTTTAATAGTCCTCAAGAGGCTTTTGAGTATGGTGTTTGGTTTAATTCAATTCCAGTTAATGAAAAAGTTTTTATGATTTCAAGACCAAAAATTGCTGTTGGGTTTGGGAAATATAGTTGTAATTGGTGTCAAGAAGAGATTGAACTCAGAAAAAAGATTATTAATGTAAGTGCAAAAGAACTTCATGGGTTCTTAAAAAGTAAAGATTATAAATATCTGTTATTAAGTATAAAGAACGACTTGAAATTTTTCAAAAAAGAAGTCGGGGAAGAAAAATCCTTGGGCGTACTTCAGGAAAAGTATAATGACTTTATTAATTCCGGTTTATTTGAACCTGTTTATCAGAAAGAGGGGGTATTTATTGCTTTAACAGTTAAGTAATCAGATAAAATGGAAAATAATTTATCATTCGGACAAAAATCGTTATTGTTTATATTATATAGCTTACTTATCTTAATGGTTATTTTTTCAATTGGAGCAATGAAAAATACGGATAAAAGTGGTTATGATAATTGTATACAAAAAAAATGCATTGCTAAAGGTGAAGATTTTTGCCAGAAGTTTAGAGAAGTAAATAATTGTTGTTTGGGTGCTGGAGGACATGTTGCTCAATCAAACAATGGGTATATTTGTGTTTTTGAATGATTAACACAAAAACAAATAATAAAAACTAAAAATTAATAACAAAGAATTAAGAGTAAAGAACAAATAACAAAAAAAAACAAAGAATGTAAAATGAAAGTTACAAAAACTTTAATCTTTTTGGTTATAATATTTATCTTAGCATTTGTTATTAGGATTTATGCCGCTAATAATACGGATGTATCCACCGATGAGATGATTTACTCCATTATTCCATTAAATATTATTTCTGCAGATAGATTGGGAACAATAGAACAATCACCTCTATTTTTTTATCTTACAGATATTAGCTATAAATTGTTTGGTGGGATTACTCCCATCTCTTTGAGATTAACTGCAATTATATTTGGTGCCCTTTCTGTTTTTATTATTTTTTTAATCGCCAAAGAGTTGTTTGACAATAAAAAAAATGCTCTTTTTGCTGCTTTTCTTTTTGCTTTTTCAGGACATGCAATAAAATTTAATTATGAGATGGATATGCTTGCTTATTTTTTTGTTTTCCTCAGTATTTTATTTTTTATTCGTGGGTTAAAAAATCATCATCATTTATATCTTGCCACTTTATTTCTTTCTTTAGGTATTTTAGTAAAACCAATTGCAATTCTTTTTGTTCCCATTCTTGCTGTCATTTGGATTATTAAAGAGTATTCCCAAAGTAATCTTGTTAAAGACGGCAGTTTCATTTTGTCCCCAAAAAACATTAAATTAGTTCTTTTTTGTGCATTAATTTTTATAATTTTAATTATCCCAATATTTTCTTATAATTATCTTGTTTATCAAGAAAAGGGAATAACAGATTATTTCTTTTCAAATGTTTTAGGAATTGGAGAAACGGTCCATCAAGGGATGAAAACTGAATGGTCATTTGATAAACTTACAAGTATAACCAGCGGTAAGATTTTATTATTATTAAAATTAGAACCTTTTATTTTTATTTTTGGACTCCTCGGATTAATATATTATTTTAAAAGAAATCGTTTAGTTGCTTCTTTGTTTATTTTGTCCATTGTTTTTCCTTTTGTTTATTTAGCTGGCCAGACAGGTAGTGGAAGTCATTATATTTGGATTTCAGCAATATTTAGTGTTTTTTCTGCTTATTCTATTTTTTTATTATCAGAGAAAATAAAACAGAAATTTAATTTTAAACATCTCAGCTCATTTGTAATTATCATCATATTAATGATTACTTTCTTTGTTATAATCCCGGAACTAAAAGAGTCACGTGAACAATCAATAACCTTAGCATTACGAGAATATACACACGAAAACATTCCCAACAATGCTGTCGTTGTAATTGATCCTAGAATTTATCGTGGTATTCATGCATGGGTCTTTAATGATAAACATTATTTTGAAGGAACGCATTTCTTTGATTTAATGGAACAAGTTAAAGATGCTCCAAACAAAGTTACTGTGCCTTTGTATTATATCGAGTGTGGTCCAGGAACTAATTGTGGTTGGAAACCCGAAGACTTTCAACGTGTTTTTGATACTGGAGAACAAATCAGTACTTATTTCAAAGAAAATTTGCAATCAGTGGGCGAAGTAAAAGCAACCCATCACTTCTTAATTTATCAAGGACAAATCAGTTTACCAAACGAAGCGTTGGAAGCTATTGATAAAACACATCAGTTTTGGTTTTATCCGGTTGGTTGGAAATATCCAGAACAAGCTGTTGATTATTATCAAGCAACTGGTTTTGAAAAAGTAGTTGAGGGGGTTGGATTTTTTATTTTGTGGTTAGATGTTATTCTTGCAATATTAAGTATTCCTTTTGTTTTTTATCTTGTTTTCAGAAAGAGAAGATTTTGATTCTTAATATCTTCTTTAAGCCCATAACCTTTTTATATAAAGATTGGATTAAGACTTTATTAATTGAAATTAGGTAGTTTAAAGTGGAAAATTCAATAGAAAGAATAGAGCGTAACGGTAAGATTCTCGCAATTGTTACTCGAGCTAAGGCATTGCAAGAATTGGAACAATCTGGTAAAAGTATGTTGTTTGTTAGTCCGGACGAATTTCCATTTCAAGTAGGAATGCATAATCGGCCAAAGGGTGATGTTTGCACTCCTCATGTTCATATTCCTTTTTCTCAACTGACAAATTTTCCAGTGCAAGAATTTTTTTATATTATCTCAGGAAGTATTAAGATTGATCTCTATGATGAAAGTGAGAATGATCTTAAAATTTCTGAAGTGATTGTGAATACAGGAGATTCCATAATTCTTAATTGTGGTCATGGTTTCACTTTTTTAGAAGATAATACTAAAGTGATTGAACTTAAACAAGGTCCTTATCGGGGCCGAGAGAACGAGAAAAGAGACGTTAAAGAAACAAATAAAGAAGGTGATTACATATGAATCAAAATTTTATCCCTGTTTGTGAACCGACTTTACAAGGTAACGAATTAAAATATGTTACAGAAGCTGTGCAAACCGGCTGGATCTCTTCTGGTGGATCTTTCTTAAAACAGTTTGAAGAAAAGTTTGCTGCTTATTGTGGTGTCAAACATGGAATCAGTTGTACAAATGGAACCACTGCTTTACATTTGGCGATTGAAGCTCTTGGTATTGGTAAAGGCGATGAAGTGATTACTCCAACATTTACCATGGCTGCCTCTTCTAATGCCATAATTTATTCGGGGGCTAAACCCGTATTAATTGATTCTGAACTAGATACTTGGAATATGGACATTGATAAGATTGAAGAAAATATTACTGAAAAAACAAAAGCAATTATGGTAGTCCATACTTACGGCCATCCTGTTGATATGGACAGAGTAAAAGAAATTGCTGACAAACATAATCTGTTTGTTATTGAAGATGCTGCTGAAGCGCATGGTGCCGAGTACAAAGGTAAAAAAGCTGGTAGTTTAAGTGATGTGGCTTGTTTTAGTTTTTATGCTAACAAACTCATTACAACCGGTGAAGGTGGTATGGTGATAACAAGTAACGATAAAATTGCTGAGGAAGCAAGAAAATTAAGAAACCATTATTTTGGTGAACCTCGATTTTTACATCAGAAAGTAGGATATAATCATCGCTTAACTAATCTTCAGGCAGCTATTGGTCTTGCTCAGGTTGAAAAATTAGATGATTATGTTGAGATGAGAAGAAACAATGCTCATCTTTACAATGAACTGCTTAAAGATGTTCCAGGGATAACTTTACCACCAGAAAAAGATTGGGCCAAGAATGTTTATTGGATGTACAGCATTTTGGTACAACCAGAATTTGGAATGACCATGCCAGAACTTTGCAAAAAATTAAAAGAAAGAGGAGTTGATACTAGAACTTTCTTTATTGGCATGCATAAACAACCTGCTTATTTTGGTGATGATCCTCGTTTTCCGGACACTACTGGAAATTATCCTGGTTCAGATGAATTGGAAGCTAAAGGGTTCTATTTGCCATCTACTAGTCATTTGACTAATAAGCAAATAATTTTCATTGTTAATCAGATAAAAGAGATTCAGAAAGAGAATAGAGAAGAGAATGCAAACAAATAATAATATTAATGAATTTAAAGTCTCTGTAATTCTTCCTTCTTATAATGAAAAAGATAATATTGTGGAAGCGATTAATCGGATCAGTAATGCTGTTTGTGAACAATTATTAGAAATTATTATTGTAGATGATAATTCTCCTGATTTAACCTGGAAATTGGTTGAAGAATTAAACAATCCAAAAGTAAAACTTATTCGCAGAATTAATGAGAAAGGTTTAGCTTCTGCTTTAGATGATGGGATTAGAGCTGCTCAAGGAGATGTTATTGTTTGGTTGGATTGTGATTTGGGATTGTCTCCTGAAGAGATTCCTGGCTTGGTATCTCAGTTAGATAAGTATGATATTGCTATTGGTTCCAGATATGTTAAAGGCGGTAAAGATCCTCGGCCGGCATTTAGAGTTTTTGTTAGCATTTTAATAAATCTTTATGCTATGACTTTTTTGGGTTTTGGGGTGAGAGATTACACTTCCGGTTTTGCTGCTGTTCGTAAAGAAGTGTTTGATAAAGTACACTTCTCTCGAAAAGGCTTTGGAGAATATTTCATTGATTTTGCTTACAAAGCAAAAAAAGCAGGATATAAAATTATCGAAATGCCTTGCGTTTATAACATTAGAACAGAAGGAGTATCTAAATCTGATGGTGATTTAGGGACTTTATTTAGGTTAGGAAAAGATTATGGTCTAAGAGTCTTAAAATTAAGATTTGGAAAATATTAATTTTGGTTAAAAATATGGATTACACAAAAAGCAATGAATGGGGTCAAAATTATTTTAATCCTAAGATATTAAACTCAAACTATTTTCGTTATTTTAAATTTTTAATTGGCGGAGGATTAAGTTTACTTTTAAATTTATTTATCACTTTTATTTTAACCGAATATGTTCATATTTGGTATATGGCTTCATTTGCAATTGCTTTAGGCATGGAAATATTTTTTTTATTTTTATATCACTCTGTAATCACATTTAAGAAAAAAGGTAATTTTATTTTATTTTTTCTCATCATCTTGTTTATCAGCGACTTAAATTGGATTTTAGTTTATTTAACTACTGAATTATTAAATTGGCACTATTTATTTGCCATTGTTATTGTTGCGGGCACTGTTTCAATTATTAATTTTCTATTTAACAAATATTTTGTCTTTAAAGTATGAAATTTTATAAGTATTCTTTTTAAGTGTTAGAGAACAGAAAACTTTATAATATTTAGATTGAGAAAGACATATAATATGAATAACGAGCAAAATGAGGTTGGAAACGAAGTAAAGATCCCTACTGCTTATACTACTAGAACAACTTGCCGAGTTTGTAATTCTGATAAACTAACTTTCTTGTTTACTCTTGGAGATCAATATATCAACGATTTCCCTAAAAAAGAAGATTTCCACAAACTAAGGAAAGCACCTTTAGAAATGATTTTTTGTGAGAACTGTTCATTAGTACAATTAAAACATACTGCTCCTCAGGAATTGCTTTATACTGGCTTTTATTGGTACAAGTCCGGTGTTACTGAAACGATGATCAAAGCGCTTAAAGAGATTGCGAATCTTGCTGAACAAAAATTTAATCTACAGTCTGGTGACGTTATGCTTGACATCGGCAGTAATGATGGTACCCTTTTGCGACAATTTACTGTTCCAGGATTGATTACTGTTGGTGTTGAACCAGCAACTAATCTGGCTGAAGAAGGTAGTAAAGGAATAACTCATTTAATTAACGATTTTTGGATTTATGACAAATACTTTTCTGTTGTTGGTAAAAAAGCAAAAGTGATCACTGCTTTAGGAATGTTTTACGATATGGAAGACCCTAACCAGTTTATTGCTGATGCGGAAAAAGCTTTAACTGATGACGGTGTTTTTATTGCGCAGTTGATGTGCCTAAAAAATATGCTGGATAGTAATGATGTTGGCAATATTTGTCACGAACATTTAGAATATTATTCTTTTGCTTCTCTTGAATATCTTTTCGGGCAGAATGGTTTAGAAATTTTTGATATTGAAATTAATAATGTTAATGGTGGTAGTTACAGGTTATATGCAAAAAAGAAAGGTGCAATGATCAATATTCCAGAAGGAGCGGCAGAAAGAATTGCTCAAGTTAAAGAAGAAGAAAAAGATTTTCAAGATAAGAAAGTTTATCAAGATTTTTTTCAGAGATTGGAAGATAATAAGAAGAAGTGTGTTGATTTTATCAAACAGGAAACTGCTAATGGCAAGAAAGTCTGGGTTTTCGGCGCTTCTACTAAAGGCAATGTTATTTTACAATATTACGGATTAGATGATTCATTAATTACGGCTGCTTCTGAACGAAGTCCTTGGAAGTTTGGACGATATACAGTAGGAACAAATATCCCTATTGTTTCTGAAGAGGAAGCTAGGAAAGCCCAACCTGATTATTTTTTAGTATTGCCTTATGCTTTTTTTAATGAAATGTATGCTCGGGAAAAAGAATGGAGATTAAAAGGTGGTAAGTGGATTGTTCCTTTGCCAGAATTTAGAGTTGTTGATTAAGAATGGAAAGACAAAAAATAGACATTATGGACAGAATAAAAATTGTTGAAGCACAAAGGAAAGAGATTTCTGGAATTGCAAAAGTTTTAGAAGGAACTTTAAAACAAGATTTTGTTTATGGGCCTCATGATTTTAATGAAAATGTTGATTACTCTTTTTCTGCTTCTCTCGAACGTGAACATGAACGCGTTTATGTTGCCAAAGAAAATGACGAAGTAGTAGGTTTTGCTTGGTTTATGAATCATCCTCCAAATAATGGGACTGCTATTTTAGAGATGCTTGCAGTTGGGAAAGATTACCAACGTCAAGGGATAGGATCATATTTAATAAATGAATCTAGTAATTTATTTGTAGAATCACAAAGAGAAGTAGGCATAAATTTAAGAACATTACATCTTACTACTAATTTGTCTAATCAAGAAGCCCAGAATATTTATACTAAAGCTGGTTATGAAGTTGCTGGTGAGATTAAGGGGTTTGTTGGCGATGGTAATGTTGAGGTTGTTATGGTAAAGAGAATTAGCGATGAACCTTGTCCAATTGAATATAAAACTCAATAATAATAATAATAATAATAATAATAATAATAAAAAAATGGAAACAAATCAAAATATAGCACAACCAGAACAAAACCTAGAACAAAGAAAAAAGAAAGCATTAATCTTTGGAATAACTGGCCAAGACGGATCTTATTTAGCGGAAGTGCTTCTTGAGAAAGGTTATGAAGTGCACGGTTTTATTAGAAAGTCTGCCACTGGAAATACTGTTAACATTAATCATTTAATCAAAGACAAAGAAGAAAAGATTACTTTACATAAAGGCGATTTAGCAGATGCAACTTCTGTTTACAGAGTAATTAACGAAGTCCGTCCAGATGAAATTTATAACGAAGCGGATCAGGACCATGTTACTTGGAGTTTTGCTTCTGTAGATTATACTTGCGATATTACTGCGGGAGCAGTTGCTAGAATTTTAGAAATAATTAAACAGATTGATCCCAAGATAAAATATTTTCAACCGGTTTCTTCTAATATGTTTGGTCAAGCTGTAGAGATTCCCCAAAATGAAGAAACTGCTTTCAAACCACAAAGTCCTTATGCAGCAGCAAAAGCTTTTGCTTACACTCTTTGTCGTTTTTATCGGGAAGTTTTTGGGATGCATGTTTGTACAGGTATATTTTATAATCATGAATCTCCGCGTAGGACAGACGACTATGTAACTCGAAAAATAACCAAAGCTGCTGCTCGAATTAAGTTAGGGTTGCAAGATAAAATTCATCTTGGTAATTTAGATACAAAGATTGATTTTGGTTATGCTCGAGAATATATGGAAGCTGCTTGGAAATTGATGCAAGTAGAAAAACCAGACGATTATATCATCTGTACTGGTGAAGTACATTCTGTTCGAGAATTCTTAGAAGAAGCTTTTTCTTGTGTTGGATTAAATTGTGATGACTATTTAGAATTTGATCAAAGATTTGCTCGTCCAAGTAAGACTAGTACACTTCTCGGTGATATTTCTAAAGCCAAGAATGCTTTCGATTTCGACCCTCAAATCAAATTCAAAGAACTAGTTAAGTTAATGGTTGAGCATGATTTAAAAGACGCCGAGGAAGAATTGAAGATGCGAAATGCTTCTAATAGTTAGTTTTTTCTTACTAACAAATAGTTATTGTTTCAAAAGATTTATAAACTAAAAGTTTTCTAATTAATTTATGGTTGAACACTCTAAAAAACACGATGTTTGTGGATATATTCGAAGAATATCTGGAATGGATGATAAATTAGAAGAATTCTTAACAAGTACTGAAAGAGAACAGTATAATACCCGTAGACAAAGAAAAGGTGTAAACAAAATTGCTAAAGAAGTATTTAAAGACTGTGGGTTGGGATATCAACTGAATAGATGTTTTGGATATCCAGCAAATAATACTCGGATTTTACCTTTAGATGATCTTGCTAAAGTTTTGTATCAAGTTGGTGTTGCTTCATCTGTTGAAGAAGGAAAAGAAATTATTCCTGAACTTACTAAACTTCCTGAAAACACATTAAAATTTAGGGAGGGTGGTCCTCGCTTACTTTTTAAAGAAGCAACTACTTCAAATGGTTTAGAAGGAGAAGTGAAGTATGGGGTAGTAATAAGTTCAGACCATCTCGAATAAATTATCATTAAAGAAACATTCTATGAGGTAAATAAAAATGACAAATACAAATGATTTTCAAGTTGAAGAAGTAAACTATTTTGATTATGTAACGACGGTACCTATAATTGAAAAACGGTTAAGAAAAAGTTTATCAAGAGAACTTATTAGTCATTGGTGTGTTGATCACATGTTCACAAAAGAGGGATTATGTGCAGCTAATCCTGATGACATTTCTCAATCAAGAGACTTTCAATGGCATATTGATAATGTTATTAATCCTCTGGTGAAGAGTGGAGAGATTAGTGATGGTAGTGATTCTCCATTTGATGATCGGAAATTAAGATATAATACTCCAACACTTATTCCATTATCATCAGTCAGAGATCGAACTTCATTTACCTTACCTTTTGGAATAACTCACTACAAAGCTTTCCAAGCCGATCAAAATAGAAGTGATGAAGAAAATTTAGCTCTTCAAAAGAGAGGTGAAGAATTGTTTGGTGATAAATACGCTTTCTTTTCCAGAGCACCAGGAATTGCTGTTCTTCCCATAACTAAAGAAGGTTCTGTTTTTATTGGAGAAAGAACAAATGAAGATGCTAAAGGGTTACTAAATGCAGTTGCCGGACATTTAAAATATCGTCATCCAGAAAAAGTTGATTTGAATGAAGATTTATTAGCAGAAATGGAAGAAGAGTTTGGATTATTAGAATCCTCTTTGATTGAACGTCCATTTTTTGCTGGTGTTTATTCAAATCCAATTAAAGGCGATTTAGATTTCACTTATATTGCTCAAACAGATGCTCCTGATGAGTACTTTTCTTCAGGTAGATGGATGGAAAAAGTTTCTGAAAGAGAACATAAACCTTTAATTCAATTAAGTTCAATGAGTGATGTTCAACGTATATTAGATACTGGTAAAGTGCCAGATGGTAGAGAATTTGATATCATGTACTCTACTCGTGGAGCTTTAATGAGTCTTAAACCAGGAGAATTAAGAGACTAATAATCTTTGATAGTAATGAAACAAATAAAATCAATTTTGGCCGACGCCGATGGTACTCTTATCGAAGGAGGAAACTTTCAGAATTTCCCTCCAGAATTAAAAGGAGCTATTGCCAATGTCCGTTCTGATGGAATATTATTCAACTTAGCTTCTGGGAGACCTTTCTTTGAACAAGAGATCCTTTATGACCTTCTGATTGGAGATGAGAACAAAAATCCCCAAGAAGGTATTCTTTATGAGGGCTCTTCACTAAAAATGTTTGACAAAGCTGAATCTTTTGTTCTCGGAGGCTTAAAAAAAGATCAAGTTCAAGAGATTAAAGCTTTTATTGTTAAACATGATTTATGTGTAGGATTAGTTCCACAATCTAATAATGATAAATATGAAACTCAAACTGGTTATGTAACCCCTCCATTTATTACTGAAGGAAGAACTGATTTGGCTTTATTACAGAGCAGATTCCCAGCAACTAAAGATGCAATTGAAAGACAGTTTCCATACGCAGAAGTTTCTATGTCTGCTGATGCAATCGATGTCTTTGCTAGAGGAGTAACCAAAGCTAAACCAACTGCAAAATATTCTCAAGTTACAGGTATCTCTTTAGATCAGATTGCTGTCTTTGGCGATTCTGGGAACGATATGCCCATGTTTGAGGTTGTTGGTAAAGAAGGCGGATTAACGGTCTATGTGGGAACAAACCCTGAACAAGAAAAAATTATTAACTCTTATAAACATCATTTTATTCCAGAACAACGAGGACCTTTAGGTGTAGTTCAAGGTTTAGAATATATTTTAAAATTAAATCAAGAATAAATAATTAAAACATTTTCATCCTTTCAACAGCTTCTTCCAAGTAGACTTCTTTTTCTTCATCCCAGCTATCTTATTACCTCTACCAGCAGCAGCTTCTCTACTGGCATCACGAGTAACGTTTCGAGCAATAACATCCATTCCATGCGGGAAACTTGGCGCGTCCCAAGGGAAATTTTCTCCAGAAGTAAATTTCTTCCATAATCTCAAATCAGATTCTACCATCATTTTTACTAATTCTTTAAATTTTATTTCTGCTTCCCAACCAAGTACATCTCTAGCTTTTCTTGCATCTCCACATAATTGATGAACTTCCATTGGTCGGTGTAATTTTTGGTCAGATTTAACATATTTTTTCCAGTCTAAACCAACAACTTTGAACGCTTCTTCAGCGAACTCTCCTACAGAATGAGTTTCTCCAGTGGCAATTACAAAATCATCTGGTTTATCGTGCTGCATCATCATCCACATCATCTTAACAAAATCTCCAGCATAACCCCAGTCTCGTTTAGCGTCTAAATTTCCAAGAACTAATTCTTTTTGTAATCCTAATTTGATTTTTGCTACAGAGTTAGTAATCTTTCTGGTAACAAATTCTAATCCCCTTAAAGGAGATTCATGATTAAATAAAATTCCATTACAAGTAAAAATCCCATAAGAATGACGATAAATCTTTGTCATGTGATAAGCATGTAATTTTGCTGCGGCGTAGGGTGAATTTGGCATCATTGGTGTTCTTTCATCTTGTGGACATTCTTTTGCTCCTCCAAACAGTTCTGAGGTAGATGCCTGATAAAATTTGATGTTTTTATTCAAATGCCTAATAATTTCTAAAAAACGAGTTGCTCCACTTGCATCAATTTCTGTTGTGTGTAAAGGCTGATCAAATGATGCTCCAACAAAACTTTGCGCAGCTAAGTTATAAATCTCGTCTGGATTGGAAACAGTAACCGCTTCTAATAATGAGGACATATCGCTTAAGTCAGCAGGAATCAAAGTGATTTTTTTAAGTATTCCTAAATGCTGTAATCGCCAAAAGTTTGGTGAAGAAGTTCTTCGATAGGTTCCGTAAACTTTGTATCCTTTACTTAATAATAATCTTGCTAAATATGGTCCGTCTTGGCCAGTAATTCCCGTAATTAATGCTCGTTTCATGGTATTAATTATTTTGGGAATGAGCGTTTAAAAAGCTTCTGGAACACTGAAATCATTACTAGAGAATATAAATGAGAATTGTTAGAATATAGTATCAATAACTTTAAAAAGGCAGTTTTCGAATAATTTGTTGTCATGGTTAATTATACTAAGAGAGCCGTTAGAGGTGCAGGAATAACTTTAATCATGAGCATTCTTGCTGCAGTTGTTGCTTATGTTACTCGTTTAGTTTTAGCAAGAAATCTTTCTGTTGAAGAATATGGATTATTTTATTCAGTTTTCACTTTTATTATTTTATTCCTTTTTTTTAGAGACTTAGGATTAGGCCAGGCGTTAGTTAAGTATATGGCAGAGTTTAAAGTAAATAATCAGTTTAATGAGATAAAAACAGCAATTGTTTCTGTTTTCTCAATTCAATTATTTAGTTCAATAATTTTTGTTCTTATATTTATTTTTTCTTCAAGTTTTTTGGCACAATATTATTTTAAAAATCCACAAGCATCTTTAATTTTAAGAATATTAGTCTTTTATGTTATCTTTAGTGTTTTTTTTATAATTGTCAAACAAATATTTCAGGGTTTTCAAGAAATGTTTTTTTTCTCCTCTATGGAGTTAATGAAAAATCTAATTGTTTTGGTTTTAATTTTAATATTCTTTTATTTTGGTCAAAAAAGTTTTGCACCCGTATATGCCTATGCTTTAGTTTGTCCTCTTCTTTTTCTGATTTATGCTCCTTTTTTGTTTAGAAAATTTAATTTTTTTAGTTATAAAGTAGTACATTTAAAGAAAATATCCAAAAAACTTTTTTTGTTTGGAATACCAGTATTCGCAACCTCAATTGGGGGGAAACTTATTGGTTATATAGACACAATAATCTTAACTTATTTTGGAACTTTGTCAGAAGTAGGAGTTTATAATGCCATTTTACCATCAGCTTTAATCTTTTTATTTTTTAGTAAAGCCATCTCTGCAGTACTTTTTCCTTTATCCTCAGAATTATGGGCAAAAAAGGATCAAACAAAGCTAAGTAAAGGTTTAACATTGTTATATAAGTATACTTTTGTAACTATAATCCCTTTTTTCTTAATCATTTATGTTTATACAGATGTTCTGATTGTAAAATTGTTTGGATTAGAATATGTTTCTGGGGTCACCGCATTTAAGATTCTTTTAATTGGTGTTTCTTTTTATGTTTTAGCCTCAGTAAATAATAATTTTATTTCAGGTATTGGAAAACCAAAAATAGTGATGGCAATTATTTTGTCTACTGCTTCATTGAACGTAGTCTTAAATATAATTTTGATCCCTTTGTTAAGCATTAATGGTGCTGCGATATCTACGACCTTAAGTTATTTAATGATGTTATTATTATCCACTTATCAGACTAAGAAACAGGTAACCCTTAAATTACCTTTAAAAGAATGGGTTACATTAATTTTTCCTACATTCGGGTTTTTAATCACTTTAGCTATAATAAAAAGTTTTTTTAGCTTTAATATTTGGTTTGAAATGATTGTTGGTTTGATTATTGCCGGATTAGTTTATTTATTTTTAGCTTACACTTTTGGTTTACTAAATTTAGATGAAATAAAATATTACTCCAAGTTAGTTAGAAAATAAATATATCAAATGAAATTTTATTTATTATATGATGAATCCTAACAATCTTTATATAGCTAAAAATAAAAAATTAGATTTTCCATGGAACGAATAGAATTTATCAAAACTGTACTAAAAGAATTTGAAGGAGAAAGTATTTCTTATTGTATTCTAAGAAATTATGAATTTTTGTTAAATGGGGGAAAACCAAGCGATATTGAAAGTTTGGATACTGTTGTTTCTAAAAAAGATTATGAAAAGATGAGAAAAATTCTAATTGAGAATGGTTTCGAAGAGAGAACACAACAATTCTCATTAAAACACAAAGCTTTTTTTAAATTAATTAATCTTAAAAAAGTTAGTTTTGATATTCAGGTTGGAGGGGTTCATTGGAATGATATTTGTTATTTGGATGAGAAGATAATTCTTGGAAATAGACTCAAAAAAGAATTTTTTAATGTCCCAAACAATGACAATACTTTTGTAATGCTTTTGGTTCATTCAATCTTAGGAAAAAGATTCTTTAAACAAAAATATCAAAGAATTTTATTAGAATTAATTAATAGTGTGAATAATAAATATATTTATGACCATCTTTCTAATATTTTTAATAAGAAAGTCGCAAAAGAATTAATTTGTTTAGTAAGAAATAACCAGTTTGATAAAATCAAAACAAAAAACTTAGTTACTTACTTTCTTTTAAAAAAACCGAACCATTTAACTATATTTATTGCTTTATTCTTTCGCTGGGTGAAACAAAGAAAGAACCCTTTTAATATTGCACCTTTAATTAGTGTTATTGGCCCAGATGGTTCAGGAAAGTCTACTCTTGTCAATCATCTAAATGTTTTTCTCAGAGATTCGGGAAAAAACACCTCTTTAGTTTATACTGGAAGAGGGAGAGATCATATTCTTCCTATTAGTTTAATTGGAAGAAAATACAAACGTGCAGAAAAAATAAATGACGGAATTCGGCCAGATCCTAAAACATTAGTTTCTGAAATTGCTAAAAGTAATCCTAATAATACAAATAAAAAAAGTTTGAATGGAAAAATTAAAAGAAAGATATTATACACTTTAGCGGCTCCAGTTTTCAGTTTAGACCTATTTTTACGATACTGGTTCAGAATTTTTCCAAAAAGGTTTAATAAGAATATAGTAATTACAGATCGTTATTGTTCTGATATAATTTTAATGGAAAATGTTCCTTTTTGGTTTAAAAGGATATTACTTGGCTTATTCCCAAAGCCAACAATTTCTATTTACTTATACAATTCTGCTCAGACCCTTCATGAGAGAAGGCCAGAAGAATCTGTTTCTGAGTTAGATCGACAAATGGCCATTTTTAACAAGTTTAATTATGATTTAAAGATAAAAACATTGAATAAAGAGAAAAATAGAGACATCATTATTAACCATATCTCCAGTTATTTAATGCGAAATTGGTGGTAATCTAATAATTAATATTCTCTTTTTGTTTTTTATTTTCTAGAATAGATAAATTTATAAAAAACTACTTTTTTAATATATATCATGAGAAATAATATCTTTTTAAAAAAATGTATTGTATTCCTGGGTGTTTTTCTTATTTATTTAAAGCCAGTTTATGCTTATTTAGATCCTGGTTCTGGAAGTATGATGCTTCAAATACTATTAGGTGGGATTGTTGCAGCTGGGTTTATAATTAAAGCGAGATGGTATAAACTAAAATCTCGTTTGTTTAATAAAAACAAAGAATAATAATTAATAAAATGGATAATATTTCTAAAGTTTCTGGTTCGTTTCGTGACCCTAACGGATTTCTTTTTTTTGAAAGTGAAGTTCTTTATCGTCAAATAAATAAAAGTTATAAAGATAATTATGAATTATTAATGAATTCTGGACTTTACAATAATTTGGTAAAATTAAATCTTTTAGTTTCACACCAAGAAGTTGATAAATTCTCATTTGAAGATGATTTTGGATATAAAATAATTCAACCTGAAATTATCCCTTTTGTTTCTTATCCATATGAGTGGAGCTTTAGTCAACTTAAAGATGCTGCTCTTCTTACTTTAAAAATTCTAAAAAAATCATTAGATTATGGCATGGTAATTAAAGATGCTAGTGCCTATAATATTCAATTTATCGGGTCTAATCCTATTTTTATTGATACCTTATCTTTTGAGAAATATGTCCCAGGAAAACCCTGGGAGGGTTATAAACAATTTTGTCAACATTTCCTTGCCCCTTTAGCACTAATGTCGTATCGAGATGATAGATTAAATACTTTGTTAAGATCATATATTGATGGGATTCCTTTAGATTTGGCAAATTCTTTACTTCCAACTAAATCTAAATTTAAAGCAGGTATTATTTTTCATCTTAGTTTACATTCAAAAGCACTTAAAAGATATTCTGATAAAAATATTCAAAAAGAAAAAGGAAAAAATTCCTTTGGGGAATTACAATTTAAAGGTATTATTAATAGTTTGGAAAAAGCAATTAAGAATCTACCAAAAGCAAAACGAAATACCGAATGGGATACTTACTATTCTGGGAATTGTAATTATGATGATGTTTCCCTTTTACACAAAAAAGAATTAGTTAAAGAGTTTGTTAAAAAAGTTAGCCCTAAAATGGTTTGGGACCTGGGTGCAAATGATGGGTTTTTTAGTGATATCACCTCAGATAACAAGATCACAACTATTGCTTTTGATGTTGATTTTTCTTGTGTTGAAAGAAATTATTTGCGCCAAAAAAATAATAAGAACGGTTATCAATTACCTCTATTATTGGATTTGACCAACCCTAGTCCTAATCTTGGTTGGGGTTGTGATGAAAGAAATTCTCTTATTAATCGTGGTCCAGTGGATCTGGTTTTTGCATTAGCATTAATCCATCATTTAGCAATTTCAAATAATGTTCCTTTAAGTAAAATAGCTCATTTTTTCTCAAAGGCTTGTAAATATTTAATTATTGAATTTGTTCCAAAAGAAGACTCTCAAGTTAAAAAATTGTTGTCTTCTCGAAAAGATATTTTTACTGAGTATTACATTGATCACTTCGAAAAAGAGTTTAATGAGTTTTTTACAATAGTTGAGAAAAAGAAAATAAATAGTTCATGTAGGACATTATATTTAATGGAGAAAAAAAGTAATAATTTGTAATTGTAAAGTTCTTCTACTTCTACTTCTTTTTATATAATCACCATAATTACTATACTCATTCATTATACACAGAAATAAAAGAATCAACATTTTGGTCAATATTGAATTTTTGTGCAATTTTTAATCCTTCTTCAATTATTCTTTGGTTATCATTTTTTAAAACAAAGGATACCATCTTAGTGAGTTCTTCAATATTATTTGGTTCTACTACTTTTGTGCATTCTGAGAACAATTCATTTAATTCTGGCAAATTGGTTGTTACTACAGGTGTTTTACATGCTAATGCTTCTAAAAGACAAGAAGGATTACCTTCTGTTCCTTCTAAGTGAGGATAAGGGAGCACTATTACATCTGCTAGGTTTACATAATCCTCGATATTTACATCTTCTAATATAAACTGGACATATTTTGTCAATTCCATTTCTTGTATTACTTTTAGGTATTTATTTAATGCTTGTTTTCTGTTTCTAGGAGCAAGGAGTAACCGGACGTTTGGAAACTGTTTTATTAGATCAGGCATAGATTTTATCAATTGGTCTGTACCTTTTATTTCCCACATTGAACCATAATTAAAAATAACTTTATTATCTTGATATCCATATTGTTCTTTAAGTTTTTTTTTATCTTTTGGAAAGAATTTATCTAGGTTTATAAATGAATGAATCACTTTAATTTTATTCTTATTTACTCCTTTCCTAATTAATTTTTTAGCATGAACATTTGTGGGTACAGTTATTATATCTGCTAAATTAAGTAATTTATATCCCCAATCACCAATTCTACTGATTAATTTATTTTTTCCTCCTGCTTTAACATCTTTTTTGATGGGGTAAGATTTTAATGTATGAACTATCTTTGTTTTATTAGAGAAGAAATTTTTTGCCAAGATACCCCTTAGGACCAAAATTGGAGAAGCACTAAATCCGTGAATAATATTAAATTTTCCCTCTTTTTGCATTTTTCTGATTGCAAAAGGAAAAGAGATTAATTTGTTGTATAATGAGAATTTACCCCATTTATTTATTCGATAGTAAGTTATTTTGTCTTTAATTTCTATTGAGGGAGAAGGAAACTTCTTTTGTGTAATAATAAAAACTTTATGATTTTTTTTAGTAAGTTTTTTAGCAAACTCTTGTGTTGTTATAGTTAAAGATTCTGTTTTCTTTTGAAGCATTCCTGAAACTAATAAAGCAATTCGCATAATAATGAATTTTAATCATTTGTATTTAAACTTATTGAAATGGAGTTATTGTTTTATTGTGCTTATTTCTTTTACTACTCTTGCTGGAGCGCCTACAGCTATAGAATAATCAGGAATGTCTTTTGTAACAACACTATTTGCTCCAATAATACAATTCTTTCCGATTTTAACTCCATGTTTTATAAACACTCCAACCCCAATCCAAGAATGGTTTCCAATCATAATATCTCCAGACTCTTGCTGATGCGGTTTTATTGAAAAGTCTTGGTTTGTTTTTTTACTTTCAGTATACATAGTAACATAATGACTTATAGAACAATTCTCTCCAATAGTCACTTTATTTCCCTTAGAAACATAGATTGCACTCGATCTTCCTATATGGGAACTTTTACCTCCTTCTATATTTCCATCACCATAAAAGATGGTATTTGGTCCATTAAATCTAAAAGTTGGATGGAGATCATATTTTTTCCTAAATTCTTGGCATTTCATTTCTTGATAAAATAATCTTAACCCCAAATAGAGATTTCCTAATACTTTATTTAAGATTTTTATCTTTGTTATTTTTTGTACTAAGGTCATCTTTTCTTTTAGGTTAAATTCTATTTATAAATGTTAGGAAATATATATTTAGATACAAAAATGGCCTTCATAAAGTTTATAAGCTTTATTTTAGTTTGTAATTAAAATGGGAGAAAAAATCGTAAAGATTAAAAATAAGGAAATAAAAAATTTTGGTGAACCATTTATTATTGCGGAGATTGGTTCTAATCATAATGGTAATCTTGAACTGGCAAAACAGTTAATTGATAAAGCAGTTGAAGTTGGGGCTGATTCTGTTAAGTTTCAAGCTTTTGATACTAATTTGTTTTCGGAGGCTTGTTATGAAGGGGATGAAAGAAGGCTAAAATTAATGGAAGAATCTTCTTCTTTACAACGTTTTTTTACTGATGTTCATCCAGAATTAAAAAGAGAAATGCAAGAATATATGGCTTCAAAAGAATTATTGAGCGAAGCAAAGAGGTATTGTGATGAAAAGAATATCATTTTTTCTTGCACTCCTCTTGACCGAAACGCTGTAGATTTTTTAGTTGATGAATTAGGTATGGATTTTATTAAAGTTGCATCTATGGATTTAAACAATTATGATTTTTTAGATTATCTTGCTCGAAAAAATAAACCAATTATTATTTCAACAGGTATGGCTTCTTTTCATGAAATTATTAAAGCCGTCGATACTATTGTCAAAACAGGAAATGATCAATTAGTTTTGCTTCATTGTGTTTCAACTTATCCTCCAAAAAATGAAAATATTAATTTAAATAATTTAGACCTTTTTCGAAGAAATTTTCCTTTTCCGATTGGGTGGTCTGATCATACTATTGGTAATACTATTTCTTTGGCTTCGGTCGCTAAAGGTGCGTGTGTAATTGAAAAACATTTTACTCTTGATAAAAATCTTCCGGGATGGGACCATAAAGTATCTGCCACTCCAGAAGAATTGATGATAATTGTTAATAATTCAAAAGAGATTTGGAAATCGTTAGGTAGTCACCAACGTATTCTTCCTCAAGATGAAATTGATAAAAGAGCATTATTTAGAAGAAGTATTGTTGCTAATAGAGATATGACCGCTGGAGAGATTATTAGTGAAGAGGATCTTGCATTAAAAAGGCCAGGAATTGGTATTCAACCTTCAGAAATAAATTTTGTAGTTGGAAGAAAATTAAAAACAGAATTAAAAGTTGACGATTTAGTTAGTTTTGCTGATTTAGTTTGATTAATTTAGTTTAATTTATATTTTTATTAAAAATGAAAATTGGAATTTTTGGTGCTGGTGCTTTGGGTTCATTGCTTGGAGCTTATCTTTCTAAAAAGCATGATGTTACTCTTTATGGTAGACAGAACCACATAGAGAAAATTTCTTCTACTGCGTTAAAGATTCTTGGAATTAATGGAGAAAAAGAATATGAATTAAGGGCGGTCTCTGAATTAAGTGATGAACATTTTGATTTAGGCATTGTTGGAGTTAAAACTTATGACACAGATAATCTACTTAATTATTTAAAAAATAATAGAATTAAATTTGATTTAGTTGCTTCTATCCAGAATGGTTTAAAAGATGATAAATTAATCTCTTCTTTTGGGTTAGAAAGAGTTTTAGGTTGTGTTGTAAATGAAGCAGCAAAAATGACTGCCCCTGGAGAAATTTATTATTCTAATAAAGGCGCCACTTATTTTGGCATTTTTAAAGAAGAAAACAATACTATTAAACAAGAGATGGCTGAAGATTTAACTTCTGTATTGAATGATTGTGGCCTTTTGACCGGTGTTAGCAATGACCTGGAGACTTTAACTTGGTATAAATTTATGAATTGTGTTTCTGGTTTTGCGGTTTCTGGAGCATTAAATTATAATGCTGTAGAATTATTTAATAATGATTTTGCATTAGAATTACTCTTAGATTCCTTGGAAGAAATTAAAACAGTTTCTTTAGCTGAAAATATTTTATTGGGGGATCATCCACTTTTACTTTCTAATTTTTTGATTGACAGAAAAGAAAGTAAATTAAAATTTTATTCTCTAGGAAAGAAACTCATTGAAATAGAATCCCCTGTGTCCTCATTAGTACAAGATATTCGTCTTGGGAAAAAATTGACAGAAGCAGATAGTACGCTTGGAGTTCTTTTAGATAAAGCACAGAATCATAATTTGTCAGCTAAAACTATTGAGATATGTTACAAAATGATTAAGTCTAGAGAAAGAGTTAACCAATTTAATTTTTCTTAATCATTTATTGAACATAATTTAGTAAGATATATAAGTAGCATTTTTTTAAACTTTTCAATGGCCATAAAAGTTGATAAGCAAATCAAAGTTTTATCATTGGCTTTTCTGTTTATTTTTTTAGGTTATGTTGGTGTCCAGCAACACATTACCACATTTTTCACTGAAAAAGGTTTAGGTTCTCTTGGATTTACGATACTTTTTATAATTTATTTATTTGTTGCAATTTCAAACCCTTTTTCTGCCCATATAATTGCAAAAATAGGTTCAAAAAAATCAATGGTGGTCTCTTCTTTATTTTATTCAATGTTTATTTTATCACTTTTGACCAATTCTGTAATTATTATCTTTATTTCATCTGCTTTACTGGGTATTGCAGGATCTTTATTATGGGTTGGTCAAAGATGTTATTTTTTAAAATTTAGCAAAGATCATCTTGCTGGTAGAAATGCGGGATATTTTAGTGTCTTAATGTCATTAAGTTCAATATTAAGTGTTTTTGTTTTCAGTTTTTTTGTTATTAGATATTCTTTTGATCTCTCATTCATCATTTTTTCTTTATTTCCATTTGCTGGTTTTATCTTACTTTCTTTTTTAAAAGAAACAAAATTTTCCCCGAAAAATGATCAACTAGGTCTATTTGGAAAATATCTCCGTAACAAAACAATTTTAAAATTAGCAACTATCTGGTTTTCTTTCACTTTTGTTATTGGTATGGCTATTAGTATTATCCCTTTGAATATATACCACACGCTTGGGATTAAATATGTTGGTGGTTTGTCATCTCTATTTTACATTTTTCCAATTTTCTTCTCTTATTCATTAGGGAAATTATCTGACAAAAAAGGAAAAACTCTTATGGTGTTTTTTTCTTATCTAATAATATCTTTAGGTCTTATCGCTCTTTATCTTGGCAATTCCCCATTTTTTCTGGTAATGGGGATTGTTCTTTTGGCTCTTGGTTCAGCAATAACTAACCCTTTAACTATTTCTTTATTGAAAGACATAGTTGTTACTGAAAACACAGAATCTTTATCTGCTTTATTTTTAATGGCACAACAAGCTGGAGTATTATTTGCTATATTATTATTTTGGATAAGTCAATCACGAATTATTTATCTTTTTTCAGTTATTATCCTTTTCATTTCATTTATTTTTATTGTTCCTCTATTTAGGACTCATTCCGGTTTCATAAAAGTAGATCTTGAAGATAAATGATTACTCGTTATCAATCTGTTTCATAATTTCGTTCTTCAGATATTCAGAATCATAAAACTTTCTTCCTCGGAAAACTTGGTGTAACTCTCCCCCAAATCCCCTCTTGAAAAATGAAATTGCTTTTCTTTTTTCATCAAAATCTTGTAATAATTGCTTGCTAGGAAACTGATTACTGGTATCATAATGTGATGCACCAATCTTACTTAAATACTGCAAAGCTCCCCATTGAACTAAATGGCCAACAGGTAATTTACAAGAAGGGTCAGTACAAGCAGAACTATATAATGCACTGTTTTTGTAAAGATTAAATAATCCATATCCTAAATGTTCTTCATTTAATTTAGTAATTTCTACTAGAAATCCATTTCCTTCTTTAATTGCTTTATACATCACTTTAAAGTTTTCGTCTGGCCTGGTTTGATATCCTGCATCTTTGTGATGTAATTCTTTGTATCTCAAATATATCTCCCAAGTAATATTCTTTTCATCATACACATTACAAATTATTTTGTTTTTATAATTGTTGAAAATGTGACGATAAGTTTTTCTAATATTACTTTTTACTTTCTCTATATCTGGAAATATGTCAACAATTAAAGTGACCGTATCATAATTTAAAAAATCAAAATCCATCAAGTAATTATATTTTAAGTCAAACATCCTATTTTTACTTAAAGGGGTTATTTCTATTTGACATTCTTTACAATTTTCTTCTTTAGCGATTTTATCTATTTCTTCCATTCCAATTTTCATTAGTTTTTTTTTAAAACTAGAACCATCATTATTTCTGAAGCAAGGATTTGGATTGGGGTTATATCCATGTTTTAGGATATTGTTTCCATCAATTGTTTGTTTTATTAAAGTAAATATTGCTAAAATTTCTTTCCCATTCCTAATTAAAAAAGATTTATTAACTGGATTGGCTTTAGGTATATAACATAATGAATAATCCATATAAGTAGTAGTGTGCCAAAACCAAGCATCGTTTGATTGTAAACAAAACTGGTCCCATTCTTCCCTATTTATTTCTGTAAATTTTTCTATCTGAAACAAATTGTCTTTATCATCACCACCACCCTCGCTCTTATTGTCGTTATTTCCATGGTTATTTATACTCCCTTGATGATTTATAATTTTGTTAAATTCTTCTAGAACTCTTTCTGTTGTTTGTTTATTAAGTTTATTTTCAAAAGAGATAGGCTTTAATTTTCCACTAGTTGCTTCTTCAAGCAATCTTAAAAATTCTTCTTTTTCATAAGCACTATAACAGATGTTTAATCTTTTACAAATAAAATTATCTTTTGATTGATCTATGTTTGGGATATAACTTATAACAATTTTTTTTTTCAACGCAGCTTGTAATAAAACAATTGAAGAGATACCTATTATTATTTTACTCTCATCGATAAGTTCATCTAGATTACTATCTTGATCTAAGATTATGTCTTCTCTGTTTTTATTTTTTAGGTAATTCTCAAAATCTTTTATATTATCTTTAGGATGAAGTCTTATTACTAATTTTTGACCTTTACTTAAAAATTCTAATAAATCATCTAATACTCGAGGTTCGAAATTAAATTCAACGTTATCTTTTTCTAATGTTGGTTTTGTTTGAGATATATATAAAATATAATCCCCCTTCTTTGTTGATTGTGTAAAAGTATCAAAATAGGGATTTCCAGTAATTACCAACTTTTCTTCAGGGAAACCTAATTTTATCATGTCTTCTTTAGCTAATTTGTCTGGGATAAACACATAATCTGGTAAGAATACTAATTTATCTCCATTGTCCAAGTTACTATATCTCTCAACATAATTCACCCAAAAATCTAAAATCGAAACGGAAGGTACTTTTTTTTCACGTGCTAATAAGATTGCTTTTCTGTCAATGGTATCTCCAACGCTAGCACCAGTAACAATTAAGTCTGGTCGAAATTCTTCAACAATCTGTTCAAAGTTAAATATTTTATCCTCTTGATCAACATCTAAGAAACTAATCTTTTCTTTTATGAATATTTTCTTACTTTCTTTTGAACCAAGTATTTTTAATTCAGTATTTTTAATTTTCTTAACTAGGACAGAAACAATATTCCCACTAGAGGGGTCTTGGGCAGTAAATAATATTTTTTTCATTTTTCTGATTATTTATCTTCTTAATACCTTATTTGGATATTTATTTTGTTGTTCCTACATCTTCAACAGCTTTCACAGCATCATGAATCTCATCTGTTCCATTATTGAGATCACTGTTTTTTAATTGATCTATATTGTTGATTACTTTTTCAATTGCATCAACAAAATCTTTCATATCTTCAATGGATAGTGGTTCTCTTACTAAAGGGGAATATAACATTTCTTGGTAATATAGTTTTTCAGTAACGGGACAAATGCCTTTAGAATAATCATAATTTACTTCCTTATTTACATTAAATGGAAATCCTTTGGTTCCAATAGCTATTTTTTGTTGATAAATATCGTTAAGATATAATGGTTTCACATAACCTTCAGCTAATGGAGTCGTCTCCCAGTTTGAAGGTTTAGGCAGCTCAGCACTTACTGCACGTAAAAAAAGATTTCTTGAGATTCCAAAAATATCTTCATGAAATCTGAATGGATACATATAATATGCATGGGTACTACCCTCTTCTACTTCTTTAACACTAATCCCATTAATTTTAGACAATCTTTCATTTAGGTATTTTGCTAACGTCTGTCTTCGCTCTAATATATCTTCTAACTTTTTCAATTGTTCAAATGCAATTGCGGCTTGAATTTCAGTTAATCTATAATTTCCTCCAATTACGTTTCCTAAATCAGATAATTTAGACAAATCAAAACAATTTTCTCCGTGATTTCTAATTAATTGTGCTCTAAAAGCTAATTCGTCATCATTTGTTACCAAAAGACCACCTTCTCCACAATGGATATGTTTGTGAAAATTAAAACTAAACCCTCCAATATCACCTATCGCTCCAATTGCTTTATTCTTATAGAATACTCCTGGGGCTTGTGCACAATCTTCAATTACTTTAATTCCTCTTGGTTTAGCAATTTTCATAATGGAATCCATATCTGCAGGACCTCCAAATAAATGAACCACAATAATCGCTTTTGTTTTTGATGTTATCTTTTCTTCAATAGATTTTGGATCAAGACAAAATGTTTCTGGATCAAGGTCTGCAAATACAGGAATGCCTCCATAAAATAAAGCAGCAGTAGCCGAAGCTGACATTGAATAGGGCGAACAAATTACTTCATCTCCTGGTTTAATACCTACTGCTCCAACTGCCACCATCAATCCTGAGGTCCATGAATTAACACTAATTGCATGTTTAAAACCGTATTTTTCTGCCCAAGATTTTTCAAACGCTTTAACTTCTTTTCCTCCATTAAAAAAACTCCCTGGGGCAGCTAAAAATCCAGAAAGAATTTCTGAGTTAATAACTCTTGTAGCTGCTTCGATTTCGTTTGTTCCCATTGTTTTTCTGTTTAAAAAAGGTATGGTCCTAATGGGTTGACCCCCTAATATTGCTAATCTTTCTGCCATTTTTTTAATTCTCCTTTAGCTTTAGGTAAAATCATATCTATTTCAAACGGAAGATTTATTCTTTTTCCTTCATTTTGAGAAGAATATATTGCGGCCATCATCACTTCTAAAGCCGCCAAAGCTTCTTCTCCAGGAGAGATTGGTTTTTCTCCACTTTCTATACTTCGGATAGTATCATCAACTGCTTTTACAAAAAATTCTCTATCAAATTTTTTATCAATATCTTCACTATGGTTTTTAGAAAAAATATTTGCTTTATCCATTATTAAATCTTTTTCTTTCTTAAAATATCTGTAATCATAATCCCAAAAAGGTTTGTTGATCAAATCTATTCTTGCTTTGTCACCAATTATGCTTAAGTCAAAAATTGAAATGTCATCAAAATCAAAACTAAGCACAGATCCAACTAATCCTGATTTGAACTTTAACAATATATTTAAACCATCTCCTTCACTATCTGCTTGAACCCATTTTATTTCTCCAAAATAATTTTTTAATAAATCAAACAGATGTGAACCATGATTGATTATCTCTCCGGAATAGAAAAAAGAAATTTTTTTTGGATTTCCAACCAAATGAGAAAGGTTGTTTTTCACATAATTATGTAATTCATCATATCTTCTTGGATGATTGATAATTAATGGTACATTTTTCTCTTTACATAATTTAATCATTTCTTTTGCTTTGTTTAGGTTATCTGCTATTGGTTTTTCACATAATATTGCTTTGATGGGAAATTGAAGAATTTTTTTAACAGTGTCATAATGGTTTTCACAAGGCGTACAAACACTAACAATGTCTGGTTTTAGCTGTGATAACATTTCATCCATGTTAGAATAAAATTTTTTAACATTCCATTTTAATGCACATTCTTTAGCTTTGTTAATATCAATATCACAAACTCCTACCACTTCTGTTTTAGAATGTTTTTGGTAAGCCGCCATATGAGTAACTGGCCATTTAGAGAATAAATTGCTCCATATACTCGCAATATTTCCGCATCCAATTATACATGTTTTGTATGTCATTTACTTTAGTTTATAAATTTTTATTCTTACTTAATAGTTTATCGTTCATTTATATAGTTTATTAAAAAGAAACATCCCCTATACTTTAGGTGTAACATAGTTTACAGTTTAGTAACATTTTTAAACCACATTTTGTGAATAGATAATAATTTTTTATAATAACGGGTTTCAAATATGATAAACAACAAAAAAGTTTTGGGCGTAATTCCTGCACGTGGTGGAAGTAAAGGTTTTCCAAGGAAAAATATAAAAATTATTGCGGGTAAACCTATGGTTGCTTGGAGTATAGAAGCAGGTCAGAAATCAATGTATGTTGACAGAGTTATTCTCTCAACTGATGATGAAGAAATAGCACTGGTCGCAAAGAACTGCGGTGGTGATGTTCCTTTTATGAGGCCTTCTTATTTGGCCACTGATACTGCAACTTCTGCTGATGTTTTGCTACATGCCCTTGATTTCTGTGAAAAATCAGGTGAACATTATGATTATATTATTCAACTTGATCCTACTTCTCCTCTGAGAAAAGCAGAAGATATTGATTGTGCCCTTGAAATGTTAGATTCAAATGAGAAAGCAGAATCTATTGTTGGCGTTGCTCAACCAGAGTCTTCGCATCCGGAATTTACTATGACTTTTCATGCTGACGGTTTGATAAAACCTCTGGGTGCAGGATTAGGAATTGAATTAGGGGGGGATAGTTCTCATGCTAAAAGAAGGCAGGATTTAGGAGAAGTATATTTCCCAGAGGGAACAGTTTATATTTCTGAAGTAGAAGCATTTAAACAAAAAAAAACATTTTACCACCAATTAACTATGGGTTATCCCGTAAAAAGATATCAGCAGTTTGAGATTGATGAGGAAATGGATATGGTTGTGATTGAAGCTTTAATGAAATCAAAATATTATCAAACAAACAAAATTGATAAGGGGATTAAACTTTGGGAGAAAGCTAAATCTATGATCCCTGGTGGTTGTCAGTTACTTTCTAAACGTCCTGAGATGTTTTTGCCAAATCAATGGCCAGCTTATTTTAAAAAAGCAAAAGGCGTGGAAGTTTGGGATTTAGATGATAATAAATTTATTGATATGACATATATGGGTATTGGAACATGTATTTTAGGTTTTGCTGATGATGATGTAAATGACGCAGTTAAAAAATGCATTGATGATGGTTCTATGACCACATTAAATTGTCCTGAAGAAGTTGAATTAGCTGAATTATTGTTAAATATGCATCCTTGGGCAGGATATGTTAAATTTGCAAAAACTGGTGGAGAAGCTATGTCTGTTGCAGTTAGAATTGCTCGTGCTTATACAAAAAAAGATAAAGTTGCTTTTTGTGGTTATCATGGGTGGCATGATTGGTATCTTGCAGCTAATCTAGCTGATGATAAAAATCTTGATGGACATTTGTTGCCGGGTTTAAAACCATTGGGGGTTCCACGTTCATTGAAAGGTACAGCAATTCCATTCGAATATAATGATTTGTTACATTTAAAAAGAATTGTCACAGAAAATGATATTGGTGTAATTGTATTAGAAACTATCCGTCACAAAGAACCTACTCCTGAATTTTTAATGGGTGTTCAAAAAATTGTTAGAGAAACTGGTGCAGTTTTAATTCTTGATGAGATTACTTCAGGTTGGAGAATAATGTTGGGAGGTGCCTACCAGAAATATGGGCTTGAACCAGATATTGTTGTTTATGCTAAAGGGATAAGTAACGGGTTTCCAATGGCTACAATTATTGGTAAAAAGAATATAATGGACATTGCACAAGAGAGTTTTATAACTAGTACTTACTGGACAGATCGTGTTGGTTTTGTTGCAGCTTTAACTACAATTAAAAAGATGGCAGAAAATAATGTTTTTGAGCATTTGATTAAGATAGGTGATAGAATTAGTGAAGGTTGGGGAAAATTAGCAACTAAGCATAATATTGATGTCAAAGTTGTGGGTATTAGACCATTAACCACATTTATTATTCAGCATAAAGATAGTCATGCTTTACATACTTTGTTTACACAAGAAATGCTTAAATTAGGATATTTAACTACTAAAAGTGTTTATGTGTCTTATTGTCACACAGAGGATATAGTGGATAATTATTTGATTGCTGTTGATAAAGTATTTACAATCATAAGTAAATCAATAGCGAACAATAACGTTCATCAACTTTTGGAAGGACCGGTAGCAAATGTCGGGTTTAAAAGGTTAACTTGAAGGTATTTTAAATGATAGATTATATTAATAAATTTCGACTTGAAAAAAAAGTGGCTTTAGTTTGTGGTGGTTTAGGTCTTTTGGGTAGGGAAATTTCTATTGCTCTTGCCCAAGCCGGTGCTAAAGTAATTATTTTAGATATTAGTGATGATTTAGGTTTATCTTTTCAAGAAGAATGTCAGAAAAGTAAGCTTTCAATAATTTATAAAAAATTTGATATTGCAAATTTATCTAATTACAAAGAAATATTAACTGGGCTTAATCAAGAACAAGGTCCAATTGATATTTTTGTTAATGTTGCTTACCCCAGAACAGCTGATTGGTTAAATGAAATTGAAGACATTAAAATTGATTCTTGGCAGAGGAATATTGATTTACAACTTAATTCTGCTTGTCTTTTGGCAAAAGAAGTAGCACAATTAATGAAAAATAATAATGTAAAAGGTTCAATCATCAACTTTGGTTCTATTTATGGGGTGGTGGCACCAACATTTGATATTTACAAAGATAATCATTTAACTTTCCCCGCTGCTTATTCAGCGATAAAAGGCGGAATAATAAACTTTTCAAAGTATCTGGCTTCATATTATGGGGGTTTTGGAATTAGAGTTAATTGTCTTTGTCCTGGTGGAATCATCAATAATCAAGAAGAAAAGTTTATTTCAAGTTATGAAAAAAGAACACTTTTGAATAGAATGGGAAAACCAGAAGAAATTGCATCAGCTACAGTTTTTTTAGCTTCTAATGCAGCTTCTTATATAACCGGCACCACATTTATGGTTGATGGTGGTTGGACTAGTATTTAAATATTTAAGTAACTTGAAAAACAATTTAGAAAAAAATTAAAAAATAATTTTAATAAAAAAGATGGAAAAAGAACGTTTTGAAAATTGGGAGACTCCAATAATTGAACATAATAAACTTACAAAGTGGAATTGGTTAGTTCAACATCCTGATAAATTATCATTGGGACAATCTGTTGATATTGGTGCATTTACTTATATCAATGCTAAAGAATACGTTGAAATTGGTGATAATGTTCAGATTGGTAGTCATTGTTCCATTTACTCAGTTTCTACTATCGATAATAAAAAAGGAAAAGTAATTATTAAAAAAAATGCTTGTGTAGGCACTCATTGTACTATCATGCCCAATGTTACAATAGGGGAGAACACAACTATTGGGGCTCATTCTTTCGTTAACAAAGATCTTCCTGATAATGTTGTTGCTTATGGTATTCCGGCTAAAGTAATTAAATGTCTTGATGAGAGGCGAGTGGGTGAAGAATATGAAGTTGACAAGATACTAAGTTCTAGTGACCCAATTAGTGAAACTAAAAAATGGAAAATGCCATTTTTTAAAACATATTCCGACAAAGATGATATTGAAGCAATAGCTAAGGTTATTAAAAGAGGAACTAATTGGGCTGTAGGGCCAGAAATCCAAGAGTTTGAATATGAACTTGCTAAATTTGTGGGGACAAAATATGCTTTAACTTTTAATTCTGGAACTTCAGCATTACACACGCTTCTTTTAGCTTGTGATGTAAAAGGGAAAGAAGTGATTGTTCCTTCGTTTACATTTATTGCTACTGCTAACGCAGTTATTCTTGCGGGAGGTATCCCAGTTTTTGCAGAATGCGAATCAGAGACTTTTGGATTAGATGCAGAAGATGTTAGAAAAAAAATAACCTCTAAAACAAAAGCAGTTATACCTATCCATTATGGTGGTTGTGCTTGTCGTGATATTGAGAAGTTAGCACGCCTTTGTAATGATAATAATCTTTTATTATTAGACGATGCCGCTGAATCTTTAGGGGCAGATGTTAATGGGAAAAAAGTTGGGACATTTGGTACTGCTGCTATGTTTAGTTTTTGTCAGAATAAAATTATTTCCTGTGGTGAGGGGGGAGTTATTGTTACTGAGAATCCAAAATTATATGAAAGAATGAAATTGTTACGTTCTTTAGGAAGAATAGAGGAAGTGGAGGGGGATTATTTCTCTTCTATTAAAGATTGTGATTATTTAAAAGTTGGTTTTAATTTTAGAATGCCAACAATGAATGCCGCATTAGGGCTTTCTCAATTGAGAAAAATAAACTTTATGATTAATGAGAGGAAAAAGAAAGCTACTTTTTTAAATCGAGAATTGTCTATGACCCCTGGGGTAAAGTGTCCTTTGCCTTTGGTTGGTTTTAATCATATTTATCAAATGTACACTATAACTTTACCTAATAAACAAGTAAGGGACCAACTTCAATTTTTCTTGGAGAGTAAAGGGATTATGAGCAAGGTTTATTTTAATCCGGTACACTTAAAAACTTTGTACAAAAGAAACTATGGTTTTAAAGAAGGGGATCTGCCGCTAACAGAAGAATTGTCTGGAAGAGTATTAACTTTACCTATGTCAGTGACATTAAATGAGGAAGATTTAAGATACATTTCCTCTTCCATTAAAGAGTTTTTTAATAAAGGGGATGAGTGAATGGCCATTTCAAATGATTTATTAGCCCATAAAGATAGAAAGATAAAAAAAGTGGTTAGTTGTCTTAATGAAAGTTTAAGTGAATTAAATAAAAGAAAAGGTGAAAACTAATGGAAAGCATCAATGATTTTTTTCAGGGAAAAACAATCCTTATTACTGGCGGACTAGGCTCTATTGGAGAAGCGATTGTTACTGAGCTTTTAAAACTTAATCCTGCCCAAATAAGGGTTTTGGATAATCGTGAAACTGAACTTTTCTATGCTAGAAAAAAATTATCCCATCATGATCACATTCGTTTTTTTCATGGTGATGTACGGGAGAAAGAAAGATTAATTAGGGCAATGCAAGGGGTAGACATTGTATATCATGCCGCTGCTCTTAAACATGTTCTTTCATCTGAGTATGACCCTTTTGAAGCAATTAAAACAAATGTTTTAGGAACCCAGAATGTAATTGAAGCTGCTATGTTTAATAATGTCCATAAAGTAATTCTTATTTCTACTGATAAAGCAGTTAACCCTTGTAGTGTTATGGGGACTACTAAATTATTGGCTGAAAGGCTAATTTCTTCAATGGCATATCATAGAGGAAGATCAGAAACTAAATTTGGTGCCGTTCGTTTTGGTAATGTACTTGATTCTCGTGGTTCAGTTTTAGAAATATGGAAAAAACAATTATTAAATGAAGAACCTATACATCTTACAGACCCTGAAATGACTCGTTTTTTTATGACTATTCCGGAGAGTGTAAAACTAATTTTCTATGCTACTTTACTTGCTGAAGAAGGAGAAACTTTTATTTTTAAAATGAACTCGGTAAAAATGCAAGATTTGGCAGAAGTTTTTTTAGAATTTAACCATAAAGATGCTTCTCATCACACTATAATTGGTAAAGCCACCGGAGAAAGAATGCATGAAAAATTGTTTTTTGAAGAAGAAAATGAGTTTATTCTTGAGAACGATAATTTATTTGTCAGATTACCAATTATTACTCAAGCAGATAATTATTATGAAAAATTTTATGAGAAAGGATTTTTTAAAAGTGACCCTCAAGAAACACTTTTTTCAAAACACAGTAAAATTTTATTAGATAAAGATGGTATTAGAAATATGTTTGGTTCTATCTTAAATGAACCTTTAGATTAAATTATGTTTGATAATATGGCAGTTTTACAATTACCAGTCAATCCATTGGATGAAGAACAATTAAAATTAAAGATTAAGATAATTAATAAAATTGTGCCCTTAGGACACCAAAAAGGTCTTTTAATTTATTTTGGGGATGTTTTCCCAAATTATAATTCTCTTTTTAATCAAGTAAAAAAAAATATTTTGGCCTATGTACCCTCCGATTTTATATTAACTTTACACGCTCCTTTTTCTTCACATTGTCCTAATCGTTATCTTAATTTCAGTTTGCCGGAATCTATTGTTTTTTTTAAACAAACAATTAAATTGGCAGAAGAGATTAAAGCAAAATCAATTACTGTTCATTTTGGAACAAATTATTACCAATCTTCTGTAGATAACTCTCCAGAAATGTTGGTTTGGCCTTATAAAGATAATAACTTTGATAAAATAAAAGAAGAAATCATTTTTCCAGCATTTGAAAATATCAAGCTATTAGCGAACCAAACAGAAATTAAAATTGGTGTGGAGAATATGCCTGTCCCTTTGAAAGGTAATGTTACCACTAATCCTAAAGAGATTATTTATGAACCTTCTTTTGTTACTAAAGAATTCTTTTTATTATTCGCAAATTTTTTCAGAGACACACCTAATGTTGGTTTATGTTTTGATACTGCACATTATGGTTTAGCGAGAGACAGTATTAATAAATTATTAGATGATCATGAAGATAATTATATAATGAATAATCAATTCACCAAATTTGGTTATGGACCATTGTATCCTGGTAACTTTAGCATACAACCTAGCATGTGTGATTTAATTAAAGAATTTATTTTTATGGGTGGAAGGGTATTTGATGTACAACTTGTAGATTATGGTCAAATCTGGAAACCAGAAAGAAAAGAGAAGAATGATGATGGGCAAATTCTTGAAGAAGGGTTGGGGTTGTTAGAGGGATTATCCGGTAAAGAAATTCTTGATGTTGGAAAGTTTATTAACAATCTTGATAATAATATACCTATTTCATTTGATATTGAGGTTGAAAATTTTCTAGAACCAGTAAAACAAGTTTCGGCAGCACTGATTTATATTGATTTTATTGGGGGTAAATTAGATGTTGATTTTTCATTTAATCATAAAAATAAAAATTTAGTTAGTTCATATTATGAGAAAGCTAAAAAAATAATCTCTAACATTTCTTTATAAACTTATGACATCCCTTCTTTTGTTTAGTTTATTTTTCTTGTTCTTTGTAGAATTGTTTTATGATCACGGAAGTTTTTTTATATGCATTACCCTCAATGATTCCACACTTTTTCTTAATAAATTCTTTAATATTCTCAACAAACTCTGAATTTCCTTCTAACGATTTTTTAATCGCAGAGACTAGTTCTTCATGCTCTTCTTTATTATTTCTATATTCAATAACTGGCGCAATCTTATTTTCTTCCATCCAATTATACATTGCTGGGAAATCTATCGCTTTTATTGTTACTGCCGGTCTCCCAATAATCATCGCTTCAAGTGCAGTGGTGGAACCAAAGTTTACGAAGACATCACACCATTGAAATAATTGATAAAATTCTTTTCTTGATATATCAGTCCCATAAATTTTTACCCTTAGGTCAACTTTTCTGGCACAGTTTCGATATTTCTTAATCGTTTTCTCTATGGGGTGCTCCGCGGGATGGACCTTGAGGATTACTTTTACATTTTTTATCTTTTTAATATCTTTCATAATACTCTCTATTTTTTGATAATACTTTTTTCCCCCTCCACTTTCTGTAATAAGGGGCGCAGTAGCAATAAAAATATTCTTCTCTTTATTTTTTTTTGGAAGAATATAATTGTTAATCTCATCAAATATTATTGGGCCGGTAATGATTAATTGTTCTTCAGGCCAACCCACATTCATTAAATTTCTTTTAACTTCTTCACTAAAAATTAATTTATAATATTTGTCAAAAGGATGATAAGGAATTAAACATTCTCCAATTCCATGTTGAAGCCTTAATACAGGTACATTTAATTCTTGAGCAGCAGCAATGATACACTTATCAAAGATGCCATTTTGTGAAGTTAAGACTACTACTTTAATTTTTTCTGAGATTATTGTTTTTTTTGCACTTTCGTAATAAATATATAATAACTCTAAGAACTCTTTGGAATAAAATACTTCAAATGCATGCTTCAAATATGGCCAATAAGATAAATCGCCTTTGGTCAATAATTCTTCTTTTTTGCTATCGGAAATACTTTTCCATTTCTCATACATGTCATTAGAAAAAGTTTTTGCTTTTTTATTTATATCATTATCAGAATATTGGTAAATAGTATTTTTATCATTTAATTTTTTATAATTTCTAGAAGACAACGTATCAGCAAAAAGGACAAAAGGCTCTAAGAAATGTTTTTCTTTAACTTCATTAATGATTTTTTGGATTCTAAATAAATCGCCATTTGGAAGAATATGGTTAGTGTAGCTGAGAAAAAGAACTTTGTTTTGATCACCAGTTGGTTTATGATCAGGACTTTTAAATTTTTTATTTCCAAAGTATTTTAACTTTTTATTTTCATTACTGATAATCATTTTTTTAATTATCTGTGCGCTTGCTTTCAGCTTAATTTTCTTGAATGGGCTCAATTTTTCTCTTTTTTCAATTTCTTCAAACGTATTAATTTGTCTTGGCAAAATATGGTAAACAAAAATTCTTTCAAAAAACCACCATAATGGCACCCCATCAAGAGATAGCAGTTCATCTAACATAACATCTCCTATCTTTTTGTTTCCAGTCCAATTTTTTAAAAAATAATCTACAGCTTCCATTATACTTTCCCATTAACTTCTTTTATTAACCTTTATGAATTAAAGACTTTTTTTAACACTAAGTTTCCAAATTTTGTTTGTAATTTTTCTTGTCGTTTCTATCTTATCTTCTTCTGTAGTAATAATAATTGACTTGATGATTTTGTTTATTTCTTTATATCTTTTTCTTTGCCCTTCTAAATAATTTTTAGATTTGATTTTTCTTTCTTCTTTTAGTTTTGTCTTAGTAGTTTCATATTCTTTATTTGTTTTCCCTCTTTTCATAATAGTTTCAATATCTGCATCAAGAATAAAAGTTTTATCAGGTTTTGGAAATAACTTCATTAAATTTTTGATAAGTATACTTTTCTCAGCATACGGATACTGCCCATAAATATCGTAAAAGTATCTATCAGTAATAATTATCTCTCTCTTTCTCAACTTCGGATAAATTTGAATCCAATACCTTAATAAATATTCCATGAAATTGTATAAAAACAAACCCTCCTGGAACATACTTAATTTCTTTCCCTTCTTCTCATTTTCTTTTTCCTCTTTCTTTGTTATACCCTCTTGTTCAGCGATTTTCTTGAATGTTTTCTTCTTCTTCATGATTCTTGATAATAGTTTTGCTATTGGTGAGAATGGACGCCATCCAAAGTAGTATCCCTCAATGGGAACATGAAAGAATGTTGCTAACAGTTTAAGTTCTTCTTTTAATAATTCGGTAGTCGTTGTTTTACCAGAACCATTAACTCCAATTAAAGCGATTAATGTCCCTTTTCTTTTTAATGATATTTTGTTTCCAATTAGTTTAATTACTCTTTTGGTTAGGTGAGGGATTATTAATGGTTGTTTTAGGATTGCTTTAAAATAACTTTTAATAATCATTGTAAAAGAAACCTTTTTTCCAACTTCCACTTTATTTTTGTTAAACTTATTAAATAAATAATAGAATTCTTTTTTCCAACCAAATTGGTTTAATTGTTTGTTAATATATCTATAATTTATTTCACTTCCTTTTTTGTTATTTTTTTCTATTAAGCATGCAGCGATATATTTAACTTCTTTAGGCCCAATCGTAAAATTCTCAAATAAAATGTGCGCAATGTGAATCAGAATGGAATCTTCTGGTGAAGGGAAATAAATCATTTTATTTAATTCTACTTGTCTTGCAAAAATATTATTTTCATCAAGAACTTTTACTCCATTCCAAGCAATTTCTCGATGCAAATGGATTTTTGTTAATGTTCCATTGTTTAGTTTTAAATACATCTTTTTATATTTCTCTACTTTTTCAGACATATAAATGATGAAACCATTTTCTTTTAACAATGAAGATGCTTTATTGTAATCTTCTTTAGTTGCAAAAAGAATGTCTAAATTCTCATTGTTTCCTGCAAAGATATGTTCACATTTGAACAAATTATATTTTAATCCCTGATTATGAAATAGTTCAATGATTTGCATGATGTTTTCTGGAGTATTTTTAAATTGCATTTTATTTTTAATTTTTTCTTAATCTTACCGCTTTTAATTTTTATTCATTTTATTCTCAAAGAACCGATAAACTTTCAGATACTCATTAAACATTTTCTCTTGACCATATTCTTTTTCGATAATTTCCTTTGCTTTCTTTCCTAATAATTCTCTTAACTTTTCATTCTTTAATTTTTTAACCGCTTTGACAATAGATTTTGGCGAATATGGTTTAATTAATAAGGCGGAATCTTTAACAATTTCTTTAAGATAAGAAAAATTCGTTGTCACAATAGCTTTACCACAAGCCATTGCTTCAATTAAAACTAAAGGGTTGGCCACGCCAGCTAAATGGCTTCTGTATGGTAAAACGATAATGTCCATGTCATTATAAGCTTTGGTAATATTTTTTGTGTGTCCATAAATATTTAGTTTTGGATTAATTTCTTTTAGATTTCTTAACATTTTCTTAGAAGTGTCTGAGATGAAGATATAACTTTGATAATCTTTTGAGAATTTCTTTGAAGCTCGAGCAAAATCTAACACTCCCTTGTAAGCACTGGGATGGCCAAAATATCCCACTCTCATTTTTTCATCTTTTTGTTTATTAATTTTCAATGGTCTAAATTTTTTTGTATCAATTCCAATTCTGATTAGTTTCGTATTTTCAAACAATCTTTTTTTAACAAAAATTGAAGGGGTAATTATTAAATCTAACTTTTTTAAATTATATCCTCTCCATTTAAGTGGTAATATCGCTGAATAACTCAATAAAAAACTAGTTTTACGTTTTCTTAAATAATATCTTTGTGCAAAATGATTTCTAATGTGATTAAATGGCTCTGTTTTAGAAAGAGAATATAGCGTATAAATTACAGGCACTTTGTACTTTTTTTTCCATTTTGCAGCTCTAAATGAAGCAAATATCCCACTACTATGAAACTGAATTAAATCTGCTTTGCGAGGATGGTCTACGAAAGTGAACCCTTTACTTTCTAAAAACTTTTTCATTAAGATTGAAGTTTGTGATCTTCCTTCATATTTTCTTTCTTCAACATCCGCATCAAAATAGATTTTCATTTTTCTTCTTCACCTTTTTTAATAAATACTAGAATAACTATTACTATCCAATATAAATTCATCACAACCATAAAAAACCAGAGAATAAACATTAATTGGTTGAGGATTATACTAACGTAAATAATAAACAAATAAGTGTCGGCTTGCAAAGCAAGGAATTGTGGACGAATGCCTATCTTTTTCGCAAATCTTACCATCCAAAAATCTTCTTGCGTATTCTTTAATGCGTTTTTATCCATCATTCCTGTGTGTTCTAGTACTATGGATAACATATGTATCGAAATTACAGCAATGAAAGCATAAAGCCAGACATAAACATCTCCTGTTTGTCTATAGAGGGCAATTGCAACCCCCAAGAAAATTAAATTTTCTTTAAAGCGATCAGAAATTCCGTCAATCCAAGCTCCGCGAGGAGTTTCCATTCTTTTAAGTCTTGCTAACTCCCCATCAACCGCATCAAATATCTTTGAGAAGAAGATTAATATTCCAGCTACAATTAAATTTGTTCGTTCTCCTGTAGACAAGAAATAAATTCCAATTAATCCAATAATTAATGAAAATAATGTTATTTGATTTGGAGTTAATCGAGTTTTAGCTAAAAGAGAACTAATTTTGGTTGAAATGAACTTTCTAGTTAAGACACCAATAATTCCATTCTTTTGGTATTTTTCTTTGTTGATATCATCCATTTTTTATTTAAAGAGTTTAAAATAATTGACGGCTTTTTAAAAAATCTAATATAGTTGTTACACTTTCTTCTAAAGACTGTTGATCAGTTTTTATTTCTAAATGGGGATTATCAGGGGCTTCGTAAGGATTAGATTGGGCAATCCCCACAAAATCTTTGATTTCTCCAGCAAGGGCTTTTTGATATAGGCCTTTTACATCTCTTTTTATGCATTCTTGTAGGGGGGCATTAATAAATAATTCCAGGAAGTTATCGCCAATAAGAAATTGCGTTTTTTCCCTGTCTTCTTTGTAAGGGGATATTTTTGGAACAAGAACAAAATCAGAATCTTTCATTTTTTCTTTTGCTAATCCTGCCATTATTTTATTATTTTCTCTAATATCTTCTCTTGAAAAACCTAGGTGCTTGTTTATCGTACCTCTAACAATATCTCCATCAAGAATTTCTACTTTTTTTCCTAACTCTTCAAGTTTTTTTTTAAGTTCTAAAGCTAGAGTTGTCTTTCCAGATCCAGATAACCCAGTAAACCAGAGGACTTTACACTTTTTCTGATCTTCTTCGTAAAATACTTCTTCTCCTTGATTAATGCAATTGATAATCATTTCAGAAATTTCGGGCCGCATTAACCATGCTGGTGGTTGTTGACCAGATTTTAACATTTTTCTTACAATGGTTCCACTTATTGTGGATTTGTTTTCCTCTTTTTGGTTTTCTTTATTGTTTTCTGGATTATCTTCAATGTGCTTTCCTTCTTTTTTTGAATAAAAAATGTCATTAAAACAAACAGGTTCAATCCCCAAATTAGGAAATTTATTAAATATGTTATGGGCTTCTTTTGGGCCATAGAAGCCACCAACTCCAGCGTGGTCTCTACCCACAATAAAATGACTGCAACCAAAGTTTTTCTTACATATTGCACTAAAAACTGCTTCTCGGGGACCGCACCAGCGAGAGTATATCAAAAACGTACTAAAGATGACATTTTGTGGATAAAACTTTTCCATCATTAGCTCATAACTCTTAATAACAATCTCGGTTCTAAAGTCACCTTCTTTTTTCTTTCCCACCATTGGATGGACAAATAAACCATCACATTCACCCATTTCTATGCCTTCTAATTGGATTATCTCATGAGATCGATGGATTGCATTGTGAGAAAGAAAACCAACAATTCTTTTCCAGCCTTTCTCTTGAAATATCTTTCTGGTTTGTTTTGGCGTTAATTCATGGTGTTTATGTGAGGAAGGTAACTTTTTAATTAAACTTATTTTCCCCCCTAAAAAAAAATTGCCTTGTGTAAATAAATTTTTCACCCCGGGATGTTCTTCGTCCGTGGTTCCAAAAAGTTTAAGTGCTGTCTCTTGTAAATTTAGTGGGTATATCTCTTTTAAATGAAGAATTGCATACGCTTCCTTATCTTTTTTTGATATTAATAAGATATTTTCTTTCGGAAAAAAATCTGCCACCACTTTCTCTTTTATTTGTAAATATATTGGGACTGGCCAAATGACGCCGTTCTTTAGTCTCATATTATTTAAAACGGAGACGAAATCTTCTTTTACCATAAACCCTTCTAAAGGACTATAAGTCCCAATAGCTATTTGTTCAGCATCTATTAATGTAGTTTCATTTACTTCCAATTTTTTCATTGTGAGCAAATCGTACTTTTTAATTTCACTTTCATCCATTACCTGATTTACTAACCTGCCCCCATGAGGAGGATTTAATGAATCTGTGATGTAAGGGTTTGTGATATAATCTAATTCTAACAACGTTTTACTTGCTTTCTTTTCTGTAAGTGCTTCATTGATTTTTGTTGAATTTAATGCAAAACTGGCGTGTTGAATAAGGTTATGGAGCATATTTATTGTCTCCAACGGATAGTTTCCAATGGCGGTTTCTTTTGTTAACACTAATCCCGTAGCTCCGTCTAGAATCGTGTTGATAACATCATTTACTTCTGCTCTGGTTGGTTTAAGAGAATTACACATACTTTCAAGAATATTAGTAGCAATTAATACCTCCTTATTTTCTTGATTACATCTCTTAATAATTATTTTTTGTGCTAAGGGTATTTTTTCTAGAGAAATTTCTTTACTGAGATCGCCTCGATCAACCATAATTCCATCACTTTCTTTAATAATACTTTCAAAATTTATGATTCCTGCTCTTGTTTCGATTTCTGCGTACACAAATGATTCAGGGTATATCTCTTTGAATGCTTTAACTTCCCTACCATGGTCAATAAAAGATAATGTGAAAAACTTTACTTTGTGTTTTTTGGCAAGTTCAATTGCTAAAAAGTCTTTTTGGCTAAAAGGTGGCAATTTAATTTTTAAATCTTCAATATGAACGGACTTATTGCTTCCAACTAGGCCTCCAATAATTACTTGACAGGTAATATAATCACCTTCTTTTAATGCGGAAGTATCCGTTACTTTTAGTAATACAGAATCAAAATCAACAGATATCAAATTTCCAGGGCGAACATAATCCAAAATTTCTTTTGGTTTAATTGCGATAGTATTATCCTCACAATCATTTGGAATCTCTCCTTTAAAAACTTTTATAATTTTATCTTTAACAAGAATGGTAACATCTTCTTTCAATTGTCCCGTTCTAATTTTTGATCCTTCAGTATCAATAATGATTGGCAGTTTAGAATTTTTTAACTGTTCAATATTTTTTTCAATATCTTTTTCTTTAGTATGAGAGAGATTAATTCTGACAAAATCAACATGATGAGATTTAAGTTTATGTAATACTCCTGGTTTAATGGAACTAGTCCCTATTGTTGTAATTATCTTTACCATTTATCTTTAATCTTTCTTTTTTTGTAAGTTTTAATATTGGTGTCCCTTTAAAAGATTTATGAAGTTTCAATGATTATTAAATGGATTATTTTCTTTATTAATCTAGGTCATATATTCATTAAATTTATAAACCGAAAGGCGAAAACTAGTAGACTGTGTAAATCATTCATAAATGATTTGTGAATAGTTTATAATGGATAAAGTAAACTTTAATAAAATAAAAAGGTGAAATGAAAATGAAAAAAATAATATTAAGTTTGTTGTTGTGTTTAGTTATATTTCTGGCTGGTTGTAATGGTGTTCAAAGCCCAACTGGAGGAGCAATTTCCGATATTAAAGTTTTGAAAATGGGTTTAATTCCTGCTGATGATGCTGATGAAATGCTTAGAAATTATGAACCCATTAAAGAATACTTATCCAAAGAATTAGGGATTCCTGTTGAGATTCAAGTGACTTCTGATTATACTGCTGCTATTGAAGCAATGCGATATAAACATATTGATATGGCTTGGTTTGGTCCGTTTTCATATGTTATCGCAGCAAATGTTGCTGGGGCAGAAGCAATTGTTAATGGCGTAAAAGATGAAACTGGAAGTTCAACTTATAAATCTGTAATTGTCACTAACGTCGATAGCGGAATTAATACTTTGGCAGATTTAAAAGGGAAATCCTTTGCTTTTGTAGATCCTGCTTCTACCTCTGGAAATCTTATTCCTCGAAAAATATTAATTGAGAACGGAATTGATCCAGATAGCGATTTTAGTACGAGTTATTATGCTGGGACTCATAATGCGGTTATGTATGCTGTTGCAAATGGCAAAGTAGATGCAGGAGCAACTGGTGATAATGTATACAAGAGGATGGTAAAAGAAGGAGAAATAGACCCACAAGTAAACAAGATTATCTATACCTCTGATCCTATTCCCGGTTCGCCAATTGCTGTTAGAGGAGATCTTCCTAAACTCATTAAATTAAAAATCCAGTTGGCGTTAGTTAAAATGGATCAACAAACCATCCATAAAGTTGATGGCTGGGGCGGGATTTCTCGTTATAAAAGAGTATATGACAGTGACTATGACGTAATTAGAGAAACAGCTAAAATTTTAGGAATGGACGTTACTAATCCAGAGGCAGCTAATAAATAAGATTTTTTATTATTTTTTATTATCCATTTTTTCCATTAATTTAAATATTGAGAATATTAAAATGATTAGAATAGAAAAACTTGTTCACAGGTATAATAATAGAAACGAAGATGCTCTAAAAGATATTAGTCTTCATTTTAAGAAAAATGAAAGTGCAGTCATTATTGGATCTAGTGGTTCAGGAAAATCAACATTATTAAAGTGTATTAATCGTTTAATAGAACCCAGCTCTGGAGATATATTTATTGGAAATGATAATATTTTAAATGGTCCGATAAAAAAGGCAGGAAAAATAAGAGGGAAGATTGGGATGATTTTTCAGAACTTTAATCTCACTGAAAATGAGACCGTTTTGAAAAATGTTTTAAATGGTAGATTACGTTTTAATAGTTCTTTTAAAACAATACTTGGAAAATTTTCTAAAGAAGATTATACTTTGGCACAAGAAAACCTTGAAAAAGTTGGATTACAAGGTTATGAGAATGAAACAGTTCTGAATCTTAGTGGGGGGCAAAAACAAAGAGTTGCTATCGCCCGGACTTTATGCCAAAAACCAGATATTATTCTTGCTGACGAACCCGTTTCTAATTTAGACCCCAAGTTGATGAAAGAAATTATGGATTTGTTGCAAACCATTTGTACTGAAAGTGGAATTACTTTTATTGCTAGCTTACATTTTCTTGATTTTGCTAAGAGATATGGTGCTAGAATTATTGGAATGAGAAACGGAAAAATTGTCTTTGACGGAAAATCTGAAGACCTTACCGAAAAAGATATTGTAGAAATATATGGTAAAACAAAAGAATGGTACCTTTATGGTAAAACGGGTTTTTAAAGATGACAATACCAAAATCTAAATCTTCATCTGAACTTTCCTCTAAACTTCCGCCCAGACTTTCCTCTGAACTTTCCTCTAAACTTCCTTGGAAATATAAAGGATTAATAATCGGTTTATTAGTTGCCATTATCTATTATTGGGCTCTGGCTGGCACTCAGACTAGCCCTACTGGTTTTGTTAAAGGTATTCCTTTCATGATAGATTTTGTTAAAAGAATGTTCCCTCCCGATATAACCCATTTGAGCTTATTTTTAAAAAAAGCTGTTGAAACTTTACAAATGGCCATAGTTGGGTCTACTATTGGGGCGATGATCGCTTTACCGTTATCTTTTCTGGCTGCAAGAAACATTATGCCCAATAAATTAGTTTACCATTTTGTTAGAACAATATTTGATGGCCTTAGAGGGATAAACGAAATAATCTGGGGTCTTATCTTCGTTTCTATGGTGGGCTTAGGACCTTTTCCAGGAGTTTTAGCGTTATCTGCCCATGTTACTGGTGCTTTAGGAAGATATTTTTCTGAGGCAATAGAAACTGTTGATCAAGAAGTGATTAAAGCGGTTGTTTCAACAGGGGCAAACAAAATTCAGGTTATTGTTAGGGGGATTTTTCCTCAAGTTAAACCTTTATTTGTTAATTATACACTTTACTACCTTGAAAATAATTTTAGGGCCGCAACAGTTTTAGGTTTAGTTGGGGCGGGGGGTATTGGGATGGAATTATTAACAAGTATGAGGCTTTTTAAAAATCAAGAAGTTTTAACTATTTTGATTATTATGATTGTTATGGTTACGACCATAGATAGATTCAGCGCTTATATTAGAAAAAGAATAGTAAAAGTAGATCTGTAATAAAATTGCAAATATACTCCTAAAGATTTAAGAAATATAAGAAATTAATAAGTATACAAAATATATAATATGTACTCTTAGGGACAAAACAAATGAAAGTCATTATTTTAGCAACAAGAAAAGCAACAAGACTATTGCCTCTAACTAAATACACCCCTCAATGTTTATTAAAAGTAGGATCCAAAACAATTTTGGAGAGACAAGTTGAGAACCTAAAGAAATTGGGCATTGAAGATATTATTGTAATCACTGGCCATTTATCAAAAGAAATAGAAAAATGTAAAGAAGAACTGGGGATCAAAACTTTATTTAATCCTTTTTATGAAGTTTCAGGGATGGCTCTGGCTTTGTGGCTCGTCCAAAAAGAGTTAAAAGAAAGTTTTATATTCCTTTATTCTGATGTTTTGTTTGATCCAAAAATAATTACATATTTATTGGAAAGTGAATGGGATATTTGTTTATCTATTAAAAAGAAAAGAATTGTAGTCAGAGAAGAAGCTGAGAAAGTTGTGGTAAAAGATGGAATAATAACAAATATCAGCAAAGTAAGAACGGTTGAAGAAAACGGAGAATTTATTGGCATTGCAAAATTCTCTAGTATTGGGGCGGATAAACTAATTACTGAACTTAATCAAACCGCAAAGACTAATCTTAATGCCTCTTTAATAGAAGTGATTGACAGTCTTATTAAAAATGGAGAAACGATAACTGCTCGTGATATAGAGGGTGCTTCATTTGTTGATATAGACTTTCCTGAAGACTTAAAGAAAGCAGAAGAACTCTTTCCATACAACTGATTAATATCCTATTTCTTTTACCAGCCTTTCACTAATTTGTTGATTCATGTAAGCAATATCCTCTTCATTTAATTCTTCTTTATAGCTTCCTGCTTTAGCTTTTCTTACTTTATAACTATTAATATCATCAAGGTTAGCGGGTCTTAACTTGTCGTGTTTAAAATGGTCTTTTACCTCTAATTTTCTCATGTTTTCAATTGATCCATACTCTACTGCTTCTTTTAAAATTTCGTCACTGGCGTTAATCCCTAAGAATTCTGAAACTTTCTTTAGTTCTCCAAAAGGATCTTCCTTGGTTCGCTCGTACTTTAATATTAGGATATCTTTTCTCTTTTTAGTTTCTTCATGCCATAAATTCATAAATTTAATAATTCTAGGTAATGTATACGGTTCTTTAATGAATTGTGATAATTCTCCTTGCCAGATTTTTTTCCTTTTTGTATATTCATGATAATTAGACACCACGAGATCTCTTGGATCTCTAAAAAGGAGGATTATTTTTTTCTTTTTAAACTTTTTTCCCACTTTCATTTTTGGATATGGATATATAGTAGGATAGTCTGGCTCGAATGGATGTTCACTAACAATATTTGGGGCTTTTGAGAATAATGTTTTTCGATATAAATAAATATTGTCTTTTTTTAAATTATATTTTAATGATAACATTTTATTTAGCATTACTTTTAACCAAGTTCTACCACTTCTAGGATAGGAGAGAATGTAGGCATCGCTGATTAACCAAGCTAAAAAATAATATGTTTTACTAATTGGTGGAAGAGTAAGGATTGATTCTCTTAATTTGTCTGATTTTCTTAAAGCCATTTTAATGATTTGTCTCTTAATAAGATTATATAAACTTTCCTTTACTTGAGTACTCTTAATTTTTTTTATTTTTTTATAATCTCTTGTAACTAGTTATCAGTTTTTTAATAACCACTTTTTCATCATACTTTTTTTCTTCTATTTCTCTTTTCTCTTTTATTACTTTTTTAAATTCTGAATTAATAATTAACTCTTTAATTGCGTTATGAATCTCTTTAACATCTCCCACCTTAACAAGTATTCCTTTTCCTTTCTCAATAGTCTCCCTAATCCCCCCCACATCACTACCAATTACCGGTTTACCAGCAGCCATTGCTTCAATCGCAATCCTGCCGAATGGTTCTGGCCAAATGGAGGGAAAAACAACAAGATCATGATTGGCATAAACTTCAGGAATTTGATCATAAGAAACAGGTTGATAAATCTCTGCATCAAGGTTATTTTTATTGATATATCTTTGTAATTCATCTTTTAACGGACCATCTCCATATAAATTACATCTTACATTATTCAATCCTTTGATTGCTTTCAATAATACTTGTGGGCCTTTAAATTTGGTTAAAGATCCCAAATAAAGTATTCTTGTTTTTTTACTTTTGTTTGTTTTCTTATTAATCTTAACATTAAATTTATTAACTTCTAACATATTCGGAATAACAACACTTTCTCTTCCTTGCTGTAATAATATTTTCTGCACATATTCGCTAATGGCAATTAACTTACAATATTTTAATCCCTCATTTAATTTTTTATAATAATTATACACATAATACAAAAACAAAAGATTATACTTCAAATACCAACTATTCTTAGTTTTTCCAATTTCAGAAGAATTCATTTGACAAGATAAAAATTTAGAGAACGAACAAACATATTTGCATTCTCTTTTTCCATGATAAAATCTGTCCCCTTTTGGACAAAGGGCAGGATAACTTTCGATGGTCGCAAACAAAGGCACATTAACTCTTCGTAATTTTTTAATCTTCCGCAATTCTTTTGCCGCAATGATGCTTGTTCCAATAAAATGAATCAAATCAAATTTTAATTTTTTATTAAGTTTTTTAGTTTCTTTAACAATTGATTTTGGAAACAATCTGCTCCTAATCCAATTATTTTTAACCCCGCTTGGGTTGTCTGCAGTCTTCAGCTTGCGATAAATTTTGATCCCCTCAATAATCTCAACTCTTTTTAATCCCGAATGATAAGAAGTTAGTACGGAAACATCTTCTCCATTTTTAACAAGTGCTTTAGCTATCAGAAATAAATTAATTTCTCCACCACCCATAATTTTTGGCGTAAAATATTCAGATATAAAAAGGATTCTCATGATAAGAAAAATCAGTAAAATTACTTTATAACATTTATGATTTTGGGTTCATTTTAGAGCATAATTTCTCATAAACTTCTAAATATTTTTCAACACTTGGTTCCCAGTTGTATTCTCTTACTTCTTCATTATTGTACTTACCTTGCGAAACAAGAATCACTTTTTCAGCCAAATCAAGATGATTCTTACTTTCAAACATCAAATGTTTTCCAGAAACTACTTCTGGAAGTGAGCCTGCATCACTCACAACTACCGGAATGCCCATTGTAATCGCTTCTACAGCATTATATCCAAACCCTTCTGCAATAGAAGGGATAACTGCACAATCAAACGCTTTCAAGTAATAACGTAAATCCTGGTGCTGAACAGTATCAATTAATCTAACTTTATCCTCAATCTTCAATTCTTTAATAAGTTTCATTAGTTGGTTATATTTTTTCTGATATTTGTCAATGGAACCAAATGTTAGCACAAGGATCGCATTAGGGATTTTTTTTGAAATTTCTGGTACGGCTTTAATTACATATTCAAAACCTTTCGATTCTCCTGGTCTGCCCCAAGAGAAGTATACAAAATTATTTTCTAAACCTAAATTTTTCTTAATACTTTTAATTTTATTATTGTCAATGTCTTTTTCGTTCCAAAACTCATAATCTAAACCATTATGGATAGTTACTGCTTTTTCCGGCTTTATACCTGTTTGTAACAAATCCTTTTTGGTGGCATTAGAAACACAAACATATTTATCATAATTAATGGAATAAATCGCTTTTTCTAGTAATTCATGAATCCAACATTTCCATTTTGGAAAACTAGTAACTTGATTCCATTTTCCAATCCAAATTTCGTGTACCGTTATTACTACTGGCTTTCCAGCAATCTTTCCTGCTAACCAAGCTGGAGGAGCACCATTAAAAGAAGTTGTTTGAATAACATCACTTTTTTTAGCAAACTTAATCGCTTTGAATAATGAAATGAATGTAAACAGATAACGAGAACCGAACGAATTTACCCGATAAACTTTTACTCCATCAATGATCTCTTTTCTTTTTGTTCCTTTTAGTTTTTGTGTTAACAGAATTACTTCATGACCCAACTTAACATAACTTTCTGCGAGATTCTTAAAAACAACTTCCGCTCCTCCATAATGAGGGATATAATTCTCACAGACAAAAAGTATTTTCATTCTTTTTTTTCTTCCTCTTTTCTAATTGCATCTTTTCTGACAAATTTTTCTAATTTTCTTTGTAAGTTTTTAGTAATCCCATAGTTATAAAATCCAAGTGCCAAGAGAGCAAAAAACCCAAACACTACAAAGAAATCTAATCGGCGATAAAAGTTAAGCGGAGCAATGATTGGATCAAGAATTGAGGGAATAATTGCAACTAGAATTAATACTGACCAACATAACTGCCACATTAAAAATTCCTGTTTCCTTAATTCTTTTCTCTTATACTTAACAAAAGTAAAGTAAATCATTCCTAACCCAAAAATGATTCCTAATAATTGTATCCAAAGTGTTGTATTCATCTTAATAACCTCCAAGTAAGCATTTTAAGAACAATTTTAACTCCATCAAGCACTGTTGTTCCTTTATATTTATCTGCGTAAATAGTTTCAATAGGAATTTCTATATATTTTAATTTGTGTTTACCAGTGTTTATAATCATTTCAGTTTCCATATAATAATCAGATGCACTCCACCTTATCTTTTTATAGGCGTCAGAAGTAAAAGCTCTATACCCACATTGGTTGTCTTTAATGTTTACTCCAAACAGAAAGCTTGAGAATTTATTGATAAAATTATTTCCAAATTTTAATACAAACGGCATTGCTTTACTTTTTGTTCTATGAGAGAAAACAATTTCATAATCATTTAATGCTTCTAAGAATTTAGGAATTTCTTTTGGGTTATGTTGTCCATCAGCATCAATTACCACTATTTTTTCCGCTCCTTGTTTCAAAGCAAAATCACAACCTGTTTTTAATGCTGCTCCTTTTCCAAGGTTAACTTCATGTTTCAGAACAGTGATGTCCTTTTCTTTCGCTTTATCGTAAGTATTATCTGTAGAACCATCATCAACTACAATAATGTTGTTTACATAACTTTTTACTTTATTAATTACCTCAACAACATTATTCTCTTCGTTATGTGCAGGAATTACTACAAATTCATTCATCTTTATGATTACTGCTTAAATTTGATTTATATATATTATGGAAGATAAAGAGGTAATTGAACTAAAAGTAAGAAATAGACACATAAAACAAATAAAATAATAAATAATAAAAAATAATAATCAATTAACTTTCTACCATTCTTTTATCAATCAACATAATTAAATGGTATCCAAACTGCGTTTTGATAGGTTCAGAAATTTCTCCTACATTCAAAGAATAAGCAGTTTCTTCAAATTCAGGAATCATTAAACCCTTACCAAACCAACCCAAATTTCCGCCATTTTCTGTTGAACCAGGATCATTTGAATATTCTTTAGCCAATTCCGCAAAATTGTTTTTATTTACTTTTCCTTTAACTTCTTCAATTATCTTTAGCGCTTCTTCTTCACTTTTATCCTGAGTTGAGATTAAGATATGGGCGGCGTTAACTTCTTCTTTTGGTTGAAAGTAAACATTGTTGTCTTGTTGACAATCATAATCAACTTTCCAAGTGATAATTCTTTGGTTGTTAACTTGTTTTCTATCATCAAACTTGCTGAAACATTTCAAGCCATGGCCTTCAAAGAAAAACATTTTTGTAAATAAACTATTTGCTTGCAAAGGATCGGTTAACATGAAATTATAATTTTCTCCATTTGGTACTAAGATAAAAGAAAATCCAGTATGTTTTCCTTCTAATTCTACCTCTTGAACGCCTTGTTTCGTCGCATAAACTAAAGTATTTGGTACAACTTCTTGATTACCTTCAATGGTTACATTTTTTTGATTTAAATCAACAAGGAAACCAAGATTTTGTCCTTGGATTGAACCAACACAACGTAAATTATTTTTAGACAATGTTTCACAACCACTTAATCCAGAAAGATATCCTGGCCAGGGTGCAATCCATTGATCTCCTTTTGTATTTTGGATTTCGTAATGAGTTTGGTCGGCTTGTTCTTCAGTCATCTCAAAATTTTCAGTTAAATAACTAACCGCTTCAGTTCTACTCATCTTTTTTGTAGTTTGATACATAGTTGCTTTTTCAAAATTCCAACTGCCAAAATGTCCCCAAACTCCAGCTTTTCCAACCATGTCTTCTGAAGTGATATAGTAATTTGGAAGCAAATCTTGACAATGCGTATAATCTAACATTGTGGTTGTTTGTTCTTCAGTTAATCCTAAGTTAAGATATTCTCGATAAGCTTCATTCTTATTTGATATTTGGAAAACATCATATAAAATCTGTACGGACTTTAAACTATCTCCAGTAAATTCATCTAACTTTATTGGGGCAGTTTCTTGAACACAATTTAACATTCTTAGAATCCCTGTCGCTTCTACTTCGTTATCTGTTAATAATGTCTTACCTACCCAATGAATTCTTTCTCCTTGGTCACCACCATCAAAAGTTACTCTTCTTTCAGTTATAGCAACAAACCAGTGACCAAAATCCCACCAAGAAGTTATAACTGAATCTGCAGTGTCTTCTTTTATTTTAGTTAAAGCATTGTACCAAGCATCATTCATGCTCGGAGCTTCATTCATCGCAATAGATTGAGCAGTACCAAATGGAGTAATTAAAAAGATTGCTAAAATTATAAATATTAACGTTTTACTTATTATTTTATCTAAATTAATTCCTTTGCTTAACCACTCTCCAAATTTATCATAAGCAATTCCAAATGCTGAACCTAAAGCAATGGCAAATGGTGGTGCCATTAAAATTGCAAACCTAGTTCCTTTAGTAAACGAATAAGCAGTTGCAGTAAACCAAATTAATAGTAACGTAAAATAAACGAATTCTATTTTCTTTTCTTTATTCTTTTTTAATAAAGTTAAGATTATTCCTAATGAAGCGACAAAGAAAAGAAATTTCCCACCCATTTGATTAATTATCTGTGTAAATGAGATGGTGTTAAATTCTGCTACAGTTGTCAAGACATTAGGCCAGATGGATTTAATTCCTACTTCTTTTAAAGTCATAAATTGGAGAATTCTATTAAATGCCCCAGAGAAACTTCCCCATGCTTTAAACCACGTTACAAATATCCCGGAAGTGATAATAAAAATAATCAGTTGAGTTAAATTCTCTTTTAGATTTATTTTTTTAATTAACTCAGAAATTTTATTTTTATTTATGAACATTTGATAAATAATTTTAATTAACAAAGCCAATAAGATTGAACCTATAACAAACCAAAATACATACGACCAACCACTCCAGGTTGCAGCATAAAAACCTACAAATAATCCTGCTAAACTGGTCCATAACCAAGAATATTTTTCTTTTTCACAAGTATAAGCTTCTAAAAATAACCATAAAATTATCACGGGGAACAAAATACTATAGGCATCAGTATCGGCAAATCCTGCCGGTGTTCTTCCTAATAAAGGGCCATTAATAGCTAGGAATATTGCGGCAAAAAATCCCCCTACATTTCCAGCTATTTTTCTCCCAATAAAGAAAGTAGGAATCAAAGCTAGACCAATTAAGATTGCTGGCAATAAAAATAATGCTCGCATTAAAGTCATATTTCTGTTAAAGAAATGTAAAAATTTGTAAGTGTAAGCCGCAATATAAGGATGTAATTGTACACTTGATCTTTTGTCTAACCTTCCATCTCTCAATGAAAAGTATGGTTCTCCATCTATTAATTTATCTCCGAGATGACCATAATTAATTACATTTCTGGCTTGACTGTACCACAAATAGGGATCAATAGCAAGAAGATAAGTTTCTCCATTTTCATCTTGAAAATTGGCTTTATATTGTTGTGATATTTGAGTGATATCTCTTTTGATTTGTTCCTTATTCTCTTTGAGAGCGTTCTGAAATTCTTTATTAACTAAGGCTGCTTTATTCTGCTCTGGTAAATTTGGATATTGTTGATTGATTTGATCTTTGATTTGGTTTTGGTAAAAATTATTAACAGTATTTTCTGCCCAATTTTCTGTTATTGGTAATTCAGAAGGCATCATCCGAAAATAACTGGATACAAAGATAGCAATAAAAATTAGCATTAATGGAATTAACCAACGTGAATTTTTTTTTGTAAATAAAGTTACTTTTTTAAAATCAAAAGAGATTTCATCGTCCTTGTCTTTTTTCTTTCCTTTTCTTTCTTCTGGATCATCTTCTTTAAAAGATTTAATTTCTTCTTTAGCTTTCTTTTTGAATCCTTTGAATAAATTTTTAGCTTTATTTTTGATTGCAGAAAAATCAATCGAGATTTCATCTTCTTCTTTTTCTTTAATTACTTCTGTACTTTTCTCAATAAATTCTACTTGTTCTTTTTGCTCTTCTAATTCTTTAACTTCTTTACTTAATTCTTCTTCTTCCTTTTTTTCTACTTTAATTTCTTTTTCTAATTCTTTCATTTCTTCTTTTTTCTTTTGTAGACTTTCTTCTATATCTTTTTTAATTTCCTGGGCTCTTTCTTCAGTATTTTCTTTAAATTGATCAGTTTCTCTTTCGATTTCAATAGAATTCTTTATTTCAACATTTTCGTCATTATGATTGGACGAATGACTATGATTTTCTTGATTATTCTCTTTTTTATTTTCTTCTTCCAAGTTAAAGCACCCCGATTAGAGTTTATAATTGTAGTTTGTTTATAAAATTTATTATCCTATGGAGGCACAATGTTACGAAGTCATCTAATCCGTTAGTTTTTAATATAACCCACAATGTTTAAATAATCTCATTTTTTTAAATTAATTTATGATTACCATTAAGAAGAAGTTGAAATTAGGCAAATCGTTTTTAGAGTCTAAACTTCATCCTCTCCCTATTTGGACTCATCTCTGGGTAACTGATAAATGTAATCTTTCTTGTGATTATTGTTATGTTGTTGATAATAAGTCTTCCAATCCAACAACAGAAGAAGTAGAATCAAGGATTGCACATGCGGATGATTTAGGTTCAGCAATCATTGCTTTTATGGGTGGAGAACCAACTTTAAGAAATGATCTTCCGGGAATTGTTGCCTCAGCAGATGAACGAAACATGATTACTTACGTTACTACAAATGGAAAGTTATTAACTTATCAAAAACTGGAAGAATTAGCAAGAGCAGGATTAGATATTTTAGAACTTTCTTTAGATGGCTATGATTCTGTTGCTGGTTCTAAAAAAACATTGGGAGATGAAACATTAATTGATAAATTAGAACATACTAGAAAGAAGTATGGGTTACGGTTCAAAATTCATCAAGTGCTAACTCCCTCAACTTTGGAAGAAACTCCTAAATTGTTAGAATTATCAAAAAGAAGAGAGGTCCCAATTTCATTTGGTCTTGTTTATCATAATTCACCCAATGGAAAAAATAATTCTTCAGAAAAATTAAAACAAACTCTACAACTAATTTTAGAAGAAAGAAATAATGGAACACCAATTATTAATCCTGCTCAATATTTCATCGATGGAATTGCTTCTCTTAATTCTCCAATGAAAATAAATTGTGATGTTGGTCTTTATATGATCCAAGTTGCAACTGATGGTTCTGTTTATGTTTGTTCAAAGTTAACAACGAAGAAATCAATAAAGTTTCTAGAAATAAATAAAGACTATTTCAAAGAAGATCAACATGGAAATCAACAATTGTTAGAACAATGTGCTGACAACTGTTTTTCTGCATGTGCTTATACTACTTCGTTCTTTAGAAAACATCCTTTAAGCCTAATTTCTACTTATCAAAAATAACCATAACAGACCCGTTAGTTTTTAATATAAGTGAATATTCCTTACTTAAAATGCCAATTTGTGAGATGTGTGGAAGAGAATCCCAATTAGTTTTAGCAGAAGTAGAAGGTGGAGAGTTAAATGTCTGTCCTAACTGTGTTAAATATGGTACTACTAAGAGAAAAGCTAATCTTGGCCCGAATAAATTTGTTTCCAAAGCAAATAAATTTTCTAAAACAGAAATGCCTGAATTTAAAGTTGTAAACAATTATTCTAGTTTAATTCGTTCTGCTCGTGAATCTAAAGATATGAAACAGGAAGATTTTGCTAAATTCTTGAATGAGAAAGAGAGTATTCTTACTAAATGGGAATCTGGCAGTCTTAAACCAAGATTAGATGTAGCTCGACGTTTGGAAAGAGTTTTAGGAATAAGATTGGTTGAGAGAGATGTTATTGGTAAAGTGGAAAAACAAGAAAAGCAAAAAGCTGCTGCTGAATTCACATTAGGTGACTTCATAAAGACTAGAAAAAGAAAATAAACTTATTTAACCCCACTTCCACACAGTTAATTTTATATACCTTCTTACATTAATATCATCTATAACAATGGTTTCCTCAAGAATTTGGTCTGTAATTAATATCTCTTTAGTATTGGTTGCTTTCGTTTTATTCCTAAACCTTTTAGAAACAGATGTTCCTACTATCGGAGCTGCTTTATTTCAACTAGATGATAATGATGCTGTTTGTATTTCAACTTATGGAGATCAAGAATCATTACTTAATATTGACTTTTGTTGTCCGGAATTACAGCAACAGCTTGTTAAAGGAGAAAAAGTAAGTACTAACTTTTTATTAGACGGCGAACAACTTGCTGTTCAAAAAAGATATTATACTGGTGAAAATACAATTGATTATTTTATTAATATGAAAGGTTATCGTTATTGTAAGAATAATGGTTTTTTAGTTTAACTAACAAAAATTAACGAATAAAAAATGAAAAAAAGAGGAAAAAAAAGTAAATTTACTAGTAAGAGTAAGAAAGCACTATCTAAACTTAAGAAAAAATCAAAAGGTAAAGTAGGATTATACTTATTTGTGTTCTTATTAACAATTAATGTTGTTCTTGCTGGATTAACAGTTGCCAAATCTCGTGGTTTATTAATTCCGGGACAACCAGATCCTGTAGTAGTTAATAATGTGGTTGATTTAGATGATTTAACTTTAGAGCAAAAGATTGCCCAGATGGTCGTTGTTTTAGGGGTTGAATATTATTCTACACCTTTAAGAAAAATGCAACTTGGTGGAATTCATTTACATGCGATGAAAGGAATAGAACAATTTCATAAAGTTGTAGGAAAATTTCAAGAAGGAATGGAAATCCCTTTCTTTGTTACTGTTGATTTAGAAGGTTGTGTTAATCCTTTTTCAAGTTTTATGGAATTTCAGTTAGCAAGTGAAGTTGAATCTATTGGTGATTCATTTCAAAAAGGCAAATCTGAAGGAAAATTCTTATCTGAGTTGGGAGCAACAATAAATTTTGCTCCGGTAGTTGATTTAGATGATCAAATTTGGAACTGTCGAAGCTTTAAGGGTGATAAAGAGAAAGTTTCAGAATTAGCTAATGCTTACGTTTTAGGATTACAAGATGAAGGGATTATTGCTACTGCTAAACATTATCCTGGAAAAACTTTAGTTATTAAAGACCCACACAAATTCCTTGCTGCTGCCGAGATTACTGAAGATGATTTGTACCCTTATGATTTTTTAATTGAAAAAGATTCTATTAAAGCGATTATGATTAGTCATTTGATAACTTATGGTAAGGTTAATTCTGAAGGTAAACCTTCTGACGCTTCGCAAAGAATTACTGATGAACTAATAGCAAAATATGATGGCTTGATTGTCACTGATGAAATCAACATGTTAGGGATGAGAAACTTTTACGGCAGTTTAGATGAGATGTATCTTGAAGTTTTTAAAGCCGGCCCAGACATTGTTTTGAACTTTAATAGCGATCCTAACGAAATTTATCGGATGATCCTCTTGATTAAAGAAGCAGTTAAAGATGGAGATATCTCTGAAAAAAGAATTGATAAATCTGTTAAGAAAATTTTAGAAGCTAAAGGCTTTATTGTTAAAGATTAATTTTCTCTTATAAAATCACTTATAATTTTTAAAAAGAGTTTGACACTTTTTAGGCATTTCTCCTTTTATGT
>JABHRR010000001.1 GCA_018670095.1 Candidatus Woesearchaeota archaeon | reverse complement strand
CGATTTCCTGCTGAAAGTTTGCGAGAAGAGATTACAGATAAATCTGCTTTAATTCGAGAATTACATATTTATGGTACTGCTACTGCTCTTGGTGAAGAAGGAAGTGTACAACACAAAGGCTGGGGTAAGAAGTTATTATTAGAAGCAGAAAAGATTGCTAAAGAGCATGGTAAAAATAAAATTGTGATTATTTCTGGGATTGGTGTAAGAGGATATTATCAGAAATTAGGTTATGAATTGGAAGGAGTTTACATGGTTAAACATTTGGGTTAATTGATAATGGCAAACATAATTTATATCCCTACTTTACCAACGGAAGATTATCAGAATAAAATTGCAATTAAATTACAGGAAAAGCTAATCGCAAATAATTATTCTCCTGGTTTGATGTTAGTTATTCTTGGAGGGAAAAAAGGTTTGGAAAATTCGAATGTTCATTATTCTAATTTGAAAAAATTTGATTCAGTTATTAAAGATTGGCGTTTTGTCACTCTGTTAAGTTGTTTCCCTTGTAGGGATTTAGATTTGCTTAATGAACCAGCGCTTGGTTTAGCTCACATTAAAGATGGTATTGATTACACTGCTAATATTCCATTTGATGTAGAAAAAGAATTAACTTTTCATTTAGGTTCTTTGGTTACTTCGGATGAATTCTTAAGTCGAGACAAAAAGGGATGGCACAAATTATTTTATGATGTTGTGGTACCTGTCCTAAAAAAAGCAGTGGATTATAGTAAAGATAAAGGAGTTAAACTGAAAGTTGAATCTACTCCTGTTCCTGAGTTTGGAGACGTTCCTGATGCAGATTTACGAACTTACCAAGGAATAAAACTTAATGAATTAAGAAATCCGTTTTATATTACTCGTTTATGGGGTTTTGAACAAATTAAAGAATTAGGTTTGGGAATCTGTTTGGATATTTGTCATAATCGGACAATTTATGAAGTAGCAAGATATGATATTGAAAAGAAAGAGAGTTCTAATGGTATTTTGTTTTCAGAAGATGTTAATCAATTATCTAATGCTTCTCTTTTGGAAGATGTTGCGTTTTTAGATTCTTTAGATTTGATTCATTTAAATGATGGTAGGGGGATTTATTCTAATATAAAAAAAACAACCTTTGAAGAAGGAGTAACATTAGGGGAAGGGGAAATTGTTGAACTTGATCAGATTATTTCTTTGATTGAGGTTAAAAAGATTCCTTTTGTGTTAGAAATTAATGAAACTGATTTTAGAACAAAATCAAACACCAAACAATCTATTGATTATTTATTGAAAAAATAATTGGGAAGATAGACTTTTAATCTGATTTAACCAATACATTTAAAAGCTCAAACGACAAATTAAACTTAAAATGGGGATCTTATTCAAAACGTATCAAAAGAAACATCAGTTACATGTATGTAACGAAACTTGGACTTTGCCAGATAAAGAACATTTGGAAGAAGTTTTAAAGATGTTTAGGAAAGAAGATTTAGCTAAAGCTAAAGTTATTCCTACTGCAAATGCAATTGATGTGGAAATAAATGCAATGATTGTTAATTGTTATGATATGACTGATTTGAAGAGAAAGTTTGGTATTCTAGCAGAAATGAAAGAAAAGTATCAAAAGATTTTAGCAACTCCAAAGAAGATTGATCGGAAAGCAATGAAGAAACCTATTAGAAGAAAATAATTTCAATATAATTCTTTTACAATTTCTGATAAAATTTAACAAACAATTCTTGATTGATTTGCAAGCCAGCTTCTAAAAAATATTTTGCTAATTGGTGGGCATCTTTGTTAAAATCTTTACCTTTCTGAAAATTAAGAATTCTTTGAAAAGTGAACGTTGATAAGTATCCTTCTTCTGAACCAATCACTGCTTCCTTATTTGTTTTGTTTTTACTTTTTTTACTTAAGGTAATCTTTTCGGAATTGAAAATGAAATTCTTGTAAACTAAATTATTTTTTTTCTCTTTAAATCCTCTGGCCTCTAATTCGGGAATAATTAAATTTAGTAAGATTTCTTTGTTAGTATTTCCCTGATTAATTTCGCTGATTTCTTTATTCTTTTCAAAATCATGTACTCTTCCTAAATATTGTTTAACTTTTTGTCTTGGGCCTTTATCTGTAGAAATAATTTCAACCAAGTATGCATATTTGTTACCGCTAATTTTTTTTGTTCTAATGTAAGCCATATTCAAATAAAGATAAAAGAAAGTATATAAGTTTTACTAACAACCGACGGGTTTACTAATTTTATCAATTTTTAATTTAAATGTGAATCCATCATATAATGGATGTGTTATTGCTTCGCTTGTTTCTCCTTGGTTTAAAGTAATGAGTTCTTCAGAAAGAATTTCTTTTCCTTTCTTCCTAATTATTTTTATAGGGACGATTGCATTTTCGCCTTCACAATAAGCAGGGCTGTCTAATATTCTCCATTCAATGGCACCGGCGGCACCATAGCTTCCTTGTTTAGGTTTAAGGTCATAAACTTCTACAACTGGTTTATGAACACAGAATGTTCCTTGATATGTTTCTGAACACTGATCACTTGTTTCAGAAATGTAATCATTACAATGGTTGTCTGTTTTACATTCTTTCTGAACTTTTTCTTCAGTTCCTTCAGAATAAATTGCTTTTACTTTAACCCCATAATAAGTACACTTACTCTCACAAACTTGTTGACCATAAATATTACTTAGTTGTTGACATTGACTATTAATACAAAGATCTCCTTGTGGGCATTGAAGATTATCGTCACAGGCTGCACCTGATTCAACTTTTCCAACTACTTTTTTTTGTTCTTCAATATAATCACAAATTTTATTACTATCTGTATCAAGACAACATCCATCTTGTGAAGGGTTTAAAGTATGGGGCGGAGTACATTTTACATCATATGTTACTTTTCCTGATTCACCACCAACTTCGCCGCCAACAAGTTTTTGAATTTTTACAGCTTGACCAGTTGTTCCGCTTAAGAGAAAGACAATTCCACCCAACAATAAAACGCCAATAACTACGATAGCAATCATTTTATTTTTATCGTAAACTGGAGTTTGATTCTTTGTTGCAGTTTTTGAAGCTTCTTTTTTTGTTGTGGTTTTAGTTTTTGTTGTTGGAGTAGTTTTATTCTTTTGAACATATTCTTTATAATTTTTTTTAATTGTTTCTTTATAGGCCCACTTAATTTCTTCTTCCACCCAACCGGCAGCTTTTAGAATCCCTTTTATTTCTGGAAATTTCTTTCCTTCTTTGATATGTTTAGAGATGAATTTATGAGTTTTTGGATCAAGTTGTTTTTCTTTTCTTTTAAGATAGTACATTATTCCCAAAATTGTTACTCCAATGATTATTAAGAAAAATAACACTATGAAAAATTTGTTTCTGGAATTACTTTTTTCTAAAGTTCCCAATTCAGTAGAGGTTTTATTTAAATCATTTTGTAAGCCAGCAAGACCTACCGCTACACTATTAACTTCACTTTTAACAGAATCAATTTCATTTAATTTTGAGCTGATTGATTGCAAATTTGAATTAATGTTATTTAATTGTTGTTGAAGATTATTATCACCTAATTCTAAACTGTTGATACGAACTTCTAAGTTGCTTACTGCAGTTAATAATTCTAAACTTAAACTTGAAGAAGTTGTTTCAGGTTCTGTAGTAGTTTCGGTTGTTGTGTCTAGGGGTTCTTCTTCAATATCTGCAAATTCTTCTTCAGGTATATCATAAGCACAACTTCCTATTTCTAGATCACAATAATATTCTTCAAACACATCTTGGCATTCTAAATCTGTTTCACAATCGATTCCTACATCAAACGATTCAGCGATAATAAATGTACTTAAAACTAGCAAAAACACTACTGAAATTAAAATTGATTTTTTCATCATCCTCTTTTGTATATTAAGAGATTATTTTATCATTTATATATATTTCGTTTAACGTAGAGTAAGATAAAGTTTATATAGCTCATCAAATTACTTATTTTAAAATGTTAGACATAAACTTTGTAAGAGAGAATTCAGATTTGGTTAAGAAGTCTGAAAAGAAGCGTGGTCACGATCCAAAATTAGTAGATGATGTTATTAAATCAGATTTACAATGGAAGAAACAATTAAAAGTTATGGAAGAATTAAAACATCAACGTAATGTTGTTTCTCAAGAAATTAATCAAGCTAAGAAAGCTAAGAAAGAAGCAGAAGCTAAAAAGAAGATTAAAGAAATGAAGACTGTTGCTGCTGATATTAGGAAATCTGAAGATAAAGTTAGTAAGTTATTGAAAAAGAGAAATGAAACATTAAAATTAATTGGTAATGTTTTACATTATTCTGTTCCAATTGGTAAAGACGATTCTGAAAATGTTGAATTAAGAAAATGGGGCAAGATTCCCAAATTTGACTTTCCAATCAAAGACCATATTGAGTTAGCAGAAGAATTAGATTTAATTGATTTGGATACGGCCGCAAAAACTTCTGGTTCAAGATTTTATTATTTGAAAAATGAAGCGGTTTTACTTAGCCAAGCTTTACAAAGATTTGCAATTGATAAAATGCGGGAAAAAGGTTACACTTTAATTCAAACTCCATTCATGTTAAATAGGGCTGCTTTAGAAGGTGGGGTGAACTTATCTGAGTTTGAAGATACCATTTACAAAATTGAAGGAGAAGACCTTTATTTAATTGCTACCTCTGAACATCCATTAATTGCTTTAAAGAAAGATGAACTTTTGAATGAAAGTGAATTGCCTCTCCAAATTTGCGGGGTAAGTTCTTGTTTTAGAAAAGAGTTAGGTACACATGGTCGAGATGATAAAGGGATATTTAGGGTTCATCAATTTAATAAAGTTGAACAAATAATTTATTGTCTTCCAGAAGAATCTCCAATGTATTTTGATATGTTACAAGCAAATTCTGAAGCTTTGTTTAAAGAGTTAGGACTTCCGTTTAGAGTTGTTAATATTTGTACTGGTGATATTGGTAATAAACAATCGTTACAATCTGATATCGAAGCTTGGTTCCCTGGACAGAACGGGAAGAAAGGAACTTATCGAGAAGTGACTTCTTGCAGTAATTGTTTAGATTATCAAGCAGTAACTTTGAATACTCGAGTGAAAAGAAAGGACGGAACCAAACAGTATGTTCATTTGCTGAATAATACTGCTCTTACTGATACACGGCCAATAGCAGCTATTCTTGAGAATTTTCAAACTAAGAATGGTACGGTTAAGATTCCTAAAGCGTTATGGCCATACATGAGCGGGATTAAAGAAATTAAAAGAAAATAAAATAAATCTATTGTTTAACTAAAGAAGTTGGTGTACTCCTGGTTTACGTTCATTCCACAATTCTCTTAGCCAACTATTCCAGCCACCAAAAACCAATGATTCTGACTTCCAGTCCTCATATGTTTCTACAACTTGTCCATCGGCACTTTTTGTTTTTTTACCACATTTAATGACAGTGGCTCCAGGACCAAAATAACAGGTTTCTTCATCAACCGTGTTTTTATCGTAGTCAGTAACTTTCTTAGTAATTGTTCTTTCTTTAGTACTATATTCAAACTCTTCCATGGTGTTACCTTTAGTTTGTTTGACTAGTTTTCCACGTTGGTAGATTTTTATTTTTGGTAATTGACCTTTTGTTGTTGAGTGATTTCCAAGTATTCTGTTAAGGTCGCTAGGTCCTGTGGCACTACCTAACTTAGTACATGATTCCTCTGTGTCTACCCATTCTCCGTCATCAAAAATATACTTTTCTCCTTTATAATTACATATTTCATCTATTCTGCTATTCTTTCCTTTTTGGTAATCTTCTATAGCTAAACTTGCCATGGACGTAACTGCTCCTCCTTGATCCCTCAGTCCAACTGGAATGTTATCTTCTGTATTTGTACATCCCCCAGCAGATCCTAGAACTAATGCTGCTAACCCCGTTACTAAAATATTTTTCATTTTATTAATATATTCCATTTTTCATTTCCTCCGTGTTTTTTAAGGAGGGACTAAAAACATTTTTTGTTTTTAATTTCCTCCGTAATCTTTGTCGACGGTAATTTGGGTTTATGAATGCTTGTGTGCGTGAATTGTTTGATATAAAGAAAAACTTTTTTGGTTTCTTACTTTGGGAGATTTTTAGAACAAACTTTTTTTGTTGCGGCACGAGTAAAAATGTGTGGTTGGTTCTTTCATTATAACAAAATTTATATAGTTCTTTTTATTTTATCCTAATAATGGTGATGACTTTAAACAAACGTGATCAGAAGCTTCTGAAGATATTAGACTTAGATGCCAGGCAAAGCAACATTCAAATTGCTAAAAAATTAAAAATTAGTAAGAATGTTGTTAATTATAATATCAAAAGATTAGAAGATGAGAAGTTGATCAAAAGTTATAACACAATTGTAAACGCTTCTAAGTTAGGTTATTTCTTCTTTCGAGTTTACGTTGATTTCTATGAACGGGATATTAATATTGATAATGAGTTGATTGATTATTTAGTTCAACTTCCGGAAGCTGGTCTTGTGGCTAGAGTTGTTGGGGATTGGGATGTAATCATTGGTTTTTATGTTCGTAAAGCTGAAGATTTTCAGAAAGTTTGGAACAAAGTTTTAGAAAAATTTAGAAAACATATTAAACATTATAATGTTGCTTTAGTTACAGAACAAATTTCTTTTAGAAGAGCATATCTTACCGAAGAGAAGAAAGATATTAGTGAGAAAAATTGGATTATTGACGAAGCAGAAAAAGTTAAAGTTGATGATTTAGATTTGGAGATATTGGGAATGATGGCTAAGAATGCTCGTACGCCCATCAAAGATATTGCTTTGAAAACAAAAATGAGTAGCATGGCAATTATTTATCGAATCAAACAATTAATTAGTAAGGGGGTAATTGTAGGAACTAGAGTTAGTATTGAGTTTTCTAAGTTAGGTTACAATCATTATCGGGTTAACATGGAACTGGATGATTTGAAAGTTGTTAACAAATTAATTAGTTTTTGTCAAGTTCATCCTAACATTCTTAAAGTCGACAAAGCAATTAGCGAGTTTGATTTTGAGTTTGATATGGAAGTTAAGAATTTTGAGCAGTTTCAAGAGATTATTGATCAAATGAAAGTTCTGTTTCCAGGAACAATTAGGGATTATAATTATTTCCGAGTTCTGAAGTATCACAAAGGCAGATATCTGCCTAGTAATTAGAGCCATTCTTGTTCTTTATAACATATTTTTAGTGTATTCTTTATTTTGATTGATTTTTTCTTACAATGTTTTTAGTACTATCTAGTTACTATATAGTCCTAGAAAAGAGATGATAAGATGAAACACCTAAAAACATTGCAGGAAGAGGACCTTGGTTTTGCCGAGGGCGGACAAGTGGGCGTTAACATCGAACTACTTTGGGAAATGACTCAGAAAGAGGAAACTTTCGCAGAAGAGTTCGCTAAAACAATGACTCATGAATTGATGCACATGCTTTTAGCGGAAGCGTTAGGGAAAAAGTTGCGAGAGGTGCCTGTAGTTGTTGAGGAAGCAGTAATTCGTCACATCTTAGGGGAAGAATGGACGGAAGAAATTGCTGCTTTGTATATGGAAGCAAGCTAAATGGAGATGAAATAAAATGAAAGGAATGTATGACCCATTGGAATTGATTGTAATCAAACCTGAAGAGGTTGAAATGATTTTGATCAAAGAAATGTTGGAAGGTTTAGGTAAATTGTATTGTCCGACTGTCGAGAGTAAAGAGCCTGAGGTTGGTTACAAAGTACTTGAAGCAGGGGAAAGAGTTGGTAGTGTTTACAAGATTTAATGTTTAAAAAATAAAAATAAAACGGAGGAATGAAAATGACTATTAAAGAAAAATTAACTGAAAAAGTAAGTGGTGTTAAAAGTTTAGCAACGGCGGCATTATTGGCTGCAACTATTGCTTTAAGTCCAACGCCAGCAACAGCAGGTGGTTCAGTTGAATTAATGGCTGGACATCAGTCAATAACTTTAGATACTAAAGTATCAACAGAAGTTGCTGAAAAAACTGGATTGTTCATCAGACAAATGACTACTTCAACTCCTGAAGGTGAAGTGAGTTATTTTGGATTGGCAGATCTAAGTTACAAGTTAGTTGGTGGTTTAGATGTTGTTGGAGAAGTACAAGCAGCACCAGGGATGGGAGTAATTCCAAGAGCGGGATTACAACACTTTGGAAAAGTTGGAGATCTTGCAGTGTATGCTTTAGCGACAGTAAAAACTATGGAACATCCAGATGGAGAAATTGTTGTAAGTTTAAGTTATACTCCAAAGTTAGGTGAATCAATTGATTTGCTGATGAGTTTGGAAGACTTAACTAGTATTGGAAAAGAAGGTCATCAGTTTAGTGCTCAGAAATTAAGATTAGGAGCAACACTAATGGAGAAATATCACATTGGAGCGGCTGCAAATTTGACAGAACTTGGACCTGATGGATCATTTGGTTACGACATTGGTGGATTCGTAGGGATAGATCTTTAATTTTTTTTATTTTTTTAAATAAAAATAAATCATGGAGGAATGATAAAAATGAAAAAAACAGCAGTAACGTTAGCACTATTGGCTGGTCTCTTGGGGTCTGGTGGTTGTGCTAAAATTGATAATTGTACTATAGAAGAAACTGTCGGAACAGAACTGACTTTAAAAGTTGGTGAATTTGGTTCTTGTGGAATGATTTATTCTGGGTTAAAAGGGGGTTTTACATATGCAGGTATGTCTAATGACGATATTTTTACAGTTGTTAAGTCTGGCGTTTATAAAGCGTACAACCTTTATTTTCCTGTGGAAACTAATGAACTTGCAGAAGGATTAACCGTCTTAGAGGTAACTCCGGAATATTTGAAAGTTGAATGCGAATAGAAAGAATGGAGATAAAATAAAATGAAAAAAAATTTAGAATTAAAAATCAGTAGAGGATTAGGATCTGGAGATAATCTGGAACAAAGTCCAGAAAGAGTTGCAGAGGTTACTCCGGAGTATACCAGTTTACAAAGTAAAACAGCATATTCACTTAGTGATCCTTCTCGATTGTTGTTTGATTGTCATTCTGATGAAGAAAAAGAAAGGCAACAATTAGGGATGTGTTTATTAGATCTTAATCCTAAACATTTTGAAGAAAGATTTGCAGAAACTGATGTTGAAGTTTTAGTTTATGCAAGAACTTCAGAGATTGATTTTGGGTATGATAGTCCTGGTTTTCCAATTGCAGATTTTGAAGAAGTAGCAGCTTTTACTACTGTAGAAAAAGCTCTTGCAGGATATGCTCCTTTAGAACAAGAATTATTGGATTCTGGTAAAGTTCCGACAATGGTTGTGAATCTTAACAAACGTTATGGGGTTGATTTGGGTGGTGGCGGTCCTTGTTCTGATCTGAGTCATGCTGCAGGATTGTATCAACATTTGATTGGGTTTAGACAAGAGCTTATTGATAAAACCATGAAAAGTTTCTTGAGAAAGAAAGGAGATAAATAAAAATGGTACGATATAAAAAACATGAAATTATGAAAGAAGATAAAATTTTTAGAGAAATTGATGGTTATCCTAGGGGTCAAACAGTAATTCCGACGAAAGAAGGACTAATCAAAGTAATGGAAAATTTTGTTTATAGTTCAAGAAGAGAGGTTCTTGAAGGGTCTCGTTTTCCTGGTCAGTTGTTAAAAGCAGCAAGAAGATTAGAGCCAGTGATTACAAAGATGAAAACTGGTAATTTTGAAGATTATGATGAGTACTCTCGTCAGTTTGGGGGTCCTTCTCTTGGGATTAGAACTGATAAAGAAATGGAAGAATATTTGAAAACAGACCCTTTGTGCAGGGCTTTGAATAATTTTCATGGCTATTTGCATAAAACTGCAGAATCTCCATTTGAACTTTATGCACTTCGGCTTGCAGCAGAAGAGGTATTTCCTGAGGTTTTACTTGATCCGGACTTTATTTCTAATGGTCTTTTTACGGAAAGTAATTGTCCAGTTAGAAATCCTGATGCTCAAATCATGGCAACAATTGCGTCTGAAGGTGGTGGCCGTGGGAATGGCTGTAGTAAAAGAGTCTATAGTTTCTTTATGGGTTTAGCAAACAAGATAGAAAATGGTGAAATGAATCTGGAAAAAGCTTGGCAAGAAATTGGAAATTACCAATTTCCTGAAGTGGCTTCTACATCAACAGATTATTTGCGATTATTTGTAAATATGCGGGGATGTGCTGCTGCCCAAGAAAGTTTGGGTGTTGATAATCTTGAAAAAGTTTTTTCAAAAATTGAAGCAAGAAGAGATGTTTTAGAATTTGATGAGGGTGATTTTTCAGTATACCATTTGCTTAAAGATAAACAAGACATAAATCGGGGTTTAACTGCCGATGCATTAACTGAGGGGATTACCCATTTAGATTATGATGCGGAAAATGGAGTTTACAGAATTGGATTTGTCCAACCAATTGAACGTGGTGGAAGAATTGATCCTAATAGTCTTAATTTTCATCAGAAACCTGGATTGCAAGATCTTGATAGAATCTGGAAAGCGTTAGGTTTCGTCTCAGAAATGGATGGTTCTGATTTGGTAGTTAAAGATCCTCTATTTCGAGGAATAGAACCAGCGCCGGGGAATTTTTTTGTTCGTTATGGTCCAAAATCTTTGCAAGTTTCGGCTAATGCGATTGATGATTATTTACAGTTGGTTGTAGACTTTTCTCAGGAATTAGAATTGTTTAAGCATTCAAGTGCATTTGGAATTAATCCGTTAGAGTACGATGCTTTACCTAGAATGAGAGGAAAAAAATGATGAATCTAAATAAAACATTAACCACAATTATTTTAGGATTTACTTTAGGTATGGGGTGTGCTGAAAATGCTAAACTCTCTGAAAAATCCAAAGAATCAGTAACTTTTCCAGAAGGATTTTGTTTGCCAGAAGGAAGTTTTCCTGTTTTAGTAGAAGGGGTGAAAGCAAAATATCTGGTAGTTCCTAAAAAAAGAACTTCTTTATGTCGTTTGGATTTTAAGGATGTTAGTTTAATTGATAATGATTGTAATGGTTCAGTTGAGGGGGTTAATAATAATTACTTTAATACTACCTTGAATCGAAAGAACCTATATGATCCTGATTTATTTAACGATTTTGATAGAAAAATGGATGTAGGGTATATTACCGCATGCGAAAATATTTTGGCAAAAGATCGGCCGAAAGTTGAATTAGTATTAAAAAATATTTCTTACGTTAGGAGGGGAAAAAATGAACTTAAATAAAACATTAACCACAATTATTTTGGGACTTACTTTAAGTATGGGGTGTGTTGAAAAGCCTAAAATTCCTGAAATGCCTAAAGAATCAATAACTTTTCCAGAAGGATTTTGTTTACAAGAACAAAAAGATAATTATTCTTTTGATTATAGTTTAGGATATGATATTCAAAATAGGGTTTATGTGGTGGTGGATGATGTGGATGGAACATATGGGGTTGGCCGTACTGGCCGTAGCGGAAAAATGGAGCCTTTATGTTATTTAGGACTTAATAACACTTTTTTGATTGATTTAGATTGTGATCATTCGGTTGATGAAGTTATGGTTATGTCAAAAGTTAATAATTGGCCATATCAATCACGAGATTTGCAAAGAAAACAGTTAGATAATCCCGAATTATTTGATGAGTTGGATAAAAAGATGTCTGTTAGTTATGCAACTGCATGTGAGAATGTACTTTTATATGAGAAACAGAAAGTTGGAAATTTGTTAAATAGGATATCTCAACCCGCGATGAGTGAAATTGAAAAAACATTACTTGAAAACACTAAATATAGTGCTGGAGTTTTTAATAAAACAATTCTTTTTACTTCAGAAGACTTTGATAATAATCCTGGAGATCTGGTTAATAATTGGATGATCATTAAAAATAAATATAATGAGCAAAAAGAATTTGAGATTGTGCCTTCTAAAAGTTCTGAGTTTGAATCAACTAAGATTTCCATTAAAGGCGGTGAATATCAGATTGTTCCTTTTTCTGTTTCTGCCAATGAAGGACGTAATCGGATTCAAGTAAATTTAAATGATAATGAGTATTGGTTTGCAAGTTTTTATGTGGATGTGAGGCACCATTGGGAAAAAAGAAAATAAATTAGGGGGGATAGGGAGATATAAAATGAAAAATGAAAAAAAATTAGAAGAAAAGATTGCTGAAGCAGAAGAACATTTGCCTGGGGTTGAAAAAATACTGAAACGTGTTTCGGAAAGGGGAGGAAAGCATTACCGAGAACATCCAACTGATGTAGAGCATTTAGGGGTTGGTGAACATAAAGTAGTAGCAGCTAAATGGGAATCACGTTACTGGAACGAATTTAAATGAGGAGTTGGAACAAATGAGTGGGTAGCATTATATCATTTTGGTCCAGAAGGAGATATTAAAAAAATATCCACTAATGAAATCAGAACTAGGGATCAATACGATTCGCGTTTTGATAAGCGCGATATGTTGTACCATGACTATGTTAGTTTAGAGGCTTTAGCAGATGATAAAGTAGAAGTTGCTTGGGCAAATAAAGATGGAAAGAAAGGGCCAACTTATACAATTAAGTTGGAATAAAAAGAATGGAGGAAATAAAATGGAATTAGAAAAGAAAATAAGTATTCATTATCAAATAAATCCTTTTATGGAAGGTGAAGGGTTTTTGTTTGAAATAGAGAAAGGAGATTTACCATATGCTGTCTTTGGGTCTGACTGTATGGAAGTAGCTCGTGCTGTTGAAGGAAAAGCAATGCCTTATCGTAAAAGAGAAAGTACGGATGAATTAGTTCCTGCATGTTTTGATGTGAGAACCGAATTGTATAATATTTTACGAAGAGGAATTTCAACTGTTGAAGAAGATGGAAGTGTTAAATTAGGAGAACACAGTCCTGAGGACTTATTTCCAAAAATATGTGGCATTGCTGTCAAAGATGCTAATGTTGCTGATCAGGTTGCTTTTTTACTAGAAGAGAAAGGTTATTCTTTAAAAAAGAAGTTTCATTAATTTTTTTATTTTTCCCCCAAAACTTTATTAATTTGTTCTTTATTCTTAGCTTTGATGGATAGTAGAATTATTAAAGATATTAAGAGGATATTAATTTTAGCTAAAGCTGCTCATGAGCATTTAGAAAAAAATAAAATTGGTAAAGCTAGAAAAGAACTTAAAAGAATCATTAAGTTTGATCTTGATGAATTGGCTAGAATACAGCAGGAACATGGTGATGAAAAACTTCTTGAAGAATGTGCAATTGTATTAAAAGATGCAAAACAAGCTCTTCGAGATTTAGATTCAGAAAAATTATTTTATAAAGCAGAAAAATTAATTTATGAAATTGTTCATTTAGAAGGTCATCAATTGTTAAATGTAAGTAATGAAGACCAAATTGAAAATTATCTTTATGGGTGGTGGTATCAACATATTTATGATGGTTGGGCATACCATGGTTCTGGTATTATTTATGAAGATTTTATTAGAAAAAATGGTTTGGATCCTAAGAAGCGTCCTTTTAGCAGAAAAATAAAACGTTTCTTTAGAATTGTACAGAAAGTTAGACCTATCTCTGGTGTTTTAAGTGAATATTTGTCCTGGAACTTGAAAGATTCTAGGTTACATGTTGATTTAGAACTTGTTGAAAAGACTTTTTGGACCACAAATTATTCTTGGATTAAAACAGACTTTGGTCTTG
>JABHRR010000039.1 GCA_018670095.1 Candidatus Woesearchaeota archaeon | reverse complement strand
TTTTCTACAGCAACAATTTCAATTTTACAATCAGGATTTTCTTCTAAAGCAACATCAATCGCCATTGCAGAATTATTGCCAATGCCGAAAAACATATCCAAGATTCTTACTGTTCCGGTTCTAGCAAGTTCTTTAATTTTACAAGGGATAGAATATTTCTTCAACGCTTCTTCAACGGCTCCAGTTTGCGAATGGTACGTTTGTTGTACTTCTGCGTTTAGAAACGTTTCTGTATTGTCCAATGTGAGGAATTTGCTGAGTTTCATTAATTAGTTGATAATAGTGTTGCTATAAATAGTTTTTGTCTCAACTAAGAACAATTAGTTATTCACTACATAATAATAGTAAATAAGCGAAACATTTATAAATAGATTATGATAAAAATATAATGAATAGTGGGGTAATTAAAAATGAACAAGTTCCACCTAAAAGTGTAGGTTTTTTTTATATTAAGTAAGTCGGTTTCGAGGTGTTTAAAATTGACTTATCAAAAATATGAAATCCACAATAGAGAAAGCATTAGCAGATCGTCTAAATTCAGGTAGAATAGATAGAGAAACCTACGATAATCTGCTTGGTTATTTTAGACACCAAAATAAAAATAATCTTGCTAAGGGCGCTGCAAAGGTTTATGAGTTAAGGTATGGTGAAGACAAAAACCTTTCTAATTATGTTAGTTTAGCAATAGAACATGGAGATTGGGCTAATGAAAAAGATATTAAAAAAGCTAGTGAAAGCTTAGATAAAATTCTAGAAGCTGCAAGTAAAAAAGGAAACAAAGATTATTTTGCTTTAGCTGAAGATTTAAATAATCCTGAACATGCAGATTTATATGCCACATTTATTCTTAACATTCCGGAAGTAAGAAATCAAGTAAAAGCTGAAGTTGGTACCTACGAAAATCTTTATCGGGTAACAAGCGGTATTCTTAGGAATAGAAATGGAGATGATGATGAAGAAGAAGAAAAGAAAAAGCCTAAATATCGAAGAGAAAGAAAGGAGAGCGAGAAACCTACTGAGGATTTAGAACCAAATAAACTTTATCTAGACATTCTAAAATTATTGCCAGATGACCATTTCTCAGATTTAAAAGAAACACCAGACAAATTATCATCTCAACAAAAAGAAGAACACGAAGATAAGGTAAGATTATATTCTGTCCTTAAAGAAAAAGCAAAGCGGGATAGTTTTAAACTTTTCAAAAATGATGAACCGCATGAAGCAATCAGTAATTTAGAAAATTTTGTAAACAAACAAACAAATAGTAACATTCATTATTTATACGAGGATCAATTAGAAATTTTTAGAGGTTACATTGATTTTCAAGAGAAATTATTAAATGAAGAATATATTAATCCAGATTTTGAAAATCCAGCTACTGGAGAAAAAAATGTTTTACCATCATTTCACCAGTTGGTTGCTATTTATCACAACTTAGAAGAAAAACGGTTTGGTATTTTTGATGATTGTGGTACTGGAAAAACTGCAATTGCTGCTCTTCTTAAGCCTTTAATTATTGATAAAAGAGAGAAAGAAGGAAAGACAGTTCACGGTAGAACTTTAGTCATCGGCCCTAAAGCTAGTTCTAAAGCTTGGAATGATGGATTAGAAGGAGAATTAAAGAAAAGATATTTTTCTCAAAAGCAAAAAGTTGCTTGGATAAATGGTAAGAAAGATAATGAATTTTTGGAAGAACTTAAAGAATCAGATTTCATGTTTGTTAATTATGAACAATTATTAACTGACTTTTGTCTTGATGGAGAAAAAAAGAAAGTTTATGAAGTCTTAATGGAATTAGGTTATGACCATTTAATTATTGACGAAGTTCAAGAAGCTAAGAACCATCAGACGAGTACTAAAAATGGAAAAATAACAGAAAGTCTTGCAGTCCGTATATTAGCTACAGATTCAAAATGCGAACATTTAAGTTTATTATCTGGAACTCCAATGCCTGATAACTTGAATGATTATGCCAACATTTTCTTCATGCTCAAACCAGATTATTTTATTGAAAAAACTGTCATTGATGGTAAACAAATAAAACAATTAAAATTTGATGACATTAAAGATAGATTTAAAGAAATCTATGAAGGCGATCCACGAGCATTATATACATTTGTTAGACAGAACACAATCAGAAGAACTAGTGAAGAAGTAAGTGATTTGCCTGGACACAAAATAATTGAAGATGATATTGAATTAACGCCAGTACAGGAAAAGATTATTAAACATATTTTTAAACAAGGTAAACCTGATTGGATTAGTCAAGTCAGGTATGCCCTTTTAGATCCGCGTTTAGTTTCTCCAGAAATTCTTCAAGAGATGGATTTAATAGGAAAAGTTACTAGAGAAGATTCAGCAAAATATAATAGATTGGAAGAACTTTTATCTGCTAGTGATGGGCCTCTTGCTAATAACGAAAAAGTAGTTATTTTCTCTAGCATGTATAAGAATGGAGTAACAAGAAATGCAAAGAATCTAAAAGAAGAATATGCACGGTTAGGATTATCTGAAGAATTTAAAAAATTAGATATTAAAGATATTAAAGAAGAATTAGAAACCAATTTACAACAAAAGTTTAAACGTCAAGTTAAGTTCACTACGATTGATGGCGATACAAGTTGTTATGAACGTGAACAAGCCGTTGATCAATTGAATAATGGATTAGATGGCATTATTTGTACCACAAAGTCTGGAGGAGTCTCAATGAATTTCTCCGCTGCCACCACTGCTATCTTCTTAGATCAGGATTATAGTCCAGCAACTACAGAACAAGCAATTGCAAGGATAGTTCGAAGAGGACAAAAAAGTGAAACAAAAATATATTTTTTATATGGAAAAGATTCAATTGATCATGATATAAAAAAATTAGTTGAAAACAAACAAACAAATATCCAGATTGCTTTAGATGGAATTGATTTGCTTGATAAAGAGAAGGACATTATTTGGGGTAATAATACAGACCGAATTAAAGATTTATATTTAAAAAGAAAGGGAGGATTGTCCATTGATTTATCAGATCATTTGATTGATGACATTAATTCGTTCCAAACTAAATTGGTCAGAAAGAAGAAAGGCACTTCACAACCTATAATTCAACAAGACATTTACGAAGAAACTGTTGCTCAAGAAATAAGGAAAAAAATAGCTAGCGACCCAAATTGTTGGCATGATCAAGAATTCGTGCAAAAATATTTTGACCATTTCAAAAATTTAGGTCCTTACTTATTAGCTCGAGCAAAAGTAACTGATATAATTAGAAGAAGTTTAAATGAACAAATTGAATTTCCTAAATTATTATTAGCTGACGCTGCAGGTCATGGAGTTTTATATTCCGCTTTCCAAGAATTAGATGAATTAGTTGGAAATAATGGTTTTGAAATGCCCCTAATTGTTGACCGAGATTTTTCTCAACCAATGTATGACTTGAGTTTAAACCCCCACAAGTATTTAGCAGACATGTGTGGCCAACCAGGAATTTTTGATCAAACTTTCTTTGAAGAGTTTGGTAAATTTGATTTTATTGATAACTCATCTATCTCTTTATTGCCTAACAAAAACAGAATAAGAGATTACGTTTTAGAAAGCAACAGAATTTTAGAACTTGGAGGTCATTTTCAATTAGGCGTTCGTAGTTTACGGTTTGATGAAAACTTTTTTGAAGGGATGAAAAGATCTGGATTTGAACCGATTGTAAAATCTGTTCGACACAACATCTCAAATGAATTATTTAAATTCCTAAAAAAACAATTTGGTCAACATTATGCAGGAGCATATCAGTCTAAATTGAACAATACTAATTTTTCACTTTTCCAGAAAGTTGATGAAGTTCATGCAGTTGAAGATAAGTATTTTAGATTGATGAATCCCGATCATATTGAAGAAGAAGAAGTTTCTAAAGAACCTGTTAAAGTAGAAAAAACTATGAGTAAAGGGGGCAATTTTTATGTTTACAGTAAACCTATGAAAGGAAAGAAAGTATGGTACGTTAAAGGTACAATAGATCAACAGGATGTAATTAGGGCTTTGGTCGAAGAACATGGAGTAATGGCAATTCCTGAAAATATTTTAAAAGAAAATAATTTGTCTAGGAGCCGAAAAAGATGAGTGAAAAGAAATCTAAAAGAGATTGGAAGAACATGTCAAATGATAAACTAAAAGAATATTGTAATGATAATTATGCTGGAATGAGTAGAAATGAAGTTCAAAAAATAGATGGTAGCTTTTATCAGGTAATAGGAAATAGAGGATTGTTAAATGAATTAATAGAAAGTAAAATCAAACCTCGAAGAGAGTGGAAGAGTATGTCAAATGATGAACTAAAAGAATATTATCATGAAAATTATGCTGGAATGAGTAGAAGTGAAGTTGCAAAAGCCGACAGTAGTTTTTATATGATTGTGATAGAAAAAAAATTATTTGATGAAGGATTAACTGAAAGTAAACATAGAGATTGGCAAAGCAAATCTGATGAAGAACTTAAACAACATTATCATGATAATTATTCTGGAATGAATAGAAGTGAAGTTCAAAAAATAGATGGTAGTTTTTATCAAGTAATAGGAAATAGAGGGTTATTAGATGAATTAATAGAAAGAAAATTAATAGACTGGGAAGGTATGTCAGATGAAAAACTTGAAGAGCATTGTCAAGAAAACTATTCTGGGATGAGTAGAAGTGAAGTTCAAAGAGAATGCAAAGGCTTCTATAATATAATTCTTAAGAGAGAGATAGCAGATAAATTAATCCCACCAACAAGGAAACCGAATGGTTATTATCAAGATATTGATAATATTCAAATTGAATTGGAAATAATTATTAAACAGTTAGATGGAAAATTTCCAAGAGTAAAAGATATTAAGAAAATAAGTACAGGGTTGCTAACGGGGATATATGATTATCATGGTTCCCTTACCACAGTAAAAATCCAGCTAGGTTACGCTGATAAAGAAATGGAAGTTCTTAAAGAAATTCTAGAGGAGCTGGGAGATGAGTAAGAGAAGAAGTTTCAAAGGCTGGGAATTACAAGATTTCCAAAAGTATTGTAATGATAATTATGCTGGGATGAGTAGAGATGAAATTCAAAAAGCAGACTATGGTTTTTTTATGATCATCTATAAAAGAGGATTACAAGACAAAATATTACCAGAGAAAAAAAGAAAACCAAATGATCACTGGAAAGATATTAACAATGTTCAAAGAGGATTAAATATAATTATTGAAGAATTAGGAAGATTCCCAATAACAACAACAGAAATAGAAACAAGAAATCCCGGATTATATGGTGGAATACATAAATATCATGGTGGAATAAGAAAAATAAGAGAATTATATGGTGAAAAGGAACTTAGAAAACCAGACGGTTACTGGAAAGATATTGAGAATGTTCAAAAAGAACTAGAACCAATAATTGAAGAATTAGGAAGATTTCCAACAACAACAGAAATAGAAACAAGAGATTCTAGGTTATATCGTGGAATACATAGATATCATGGGGGAATAAGAGAAGTAAGAAAATTTTATGGGGAAGTTGACCCCACAAAACCAAAGGATCATTGGAAAGATATTAACAATGTTCAAAAAGGATTAGAACCAATCATTGAAGAATTAGGGAGATTCCCAACAACAACAGAAATAGAAACAAGAAATTCTGGATTATGTGCTGGAATCCAAATATGTCATGGTGGAATAAGAGAAGTGAGAAAATTATATGGTGAAATTAATCATAATAAACCAGATGGTCATTGGAAAGACATTAACAATGTTCAAAAAGAACTAGAACCAATCATTGAAGAATTAGGAAGATTTCCAACAACAACAGAAATACGAAAAAGAGATTCTGGGTTATGTTATGGAATAGAAGAATATCATGGTGGAATAAGAGAAGTGAGAAAATTATATGGGGAAGTTGATCCTCAAAAACCTAGTGGTTACTGGAAAAATACTGAGAATGTTCAGAAAGGACTAGAACCAATTATTGAAGAATTAGGAAGATTTCCAAAAGCAACAGAAATTAGAAAAAGAGATTCTGGGTTATATGCTGGAATACAAAAATATCATGGCAATCTTACTCAAGTAAAAATTCAGCTAGGTTACGCAGATAAAGAAATGGAAGTTCTTAAAGAGGTCTTAGAGGAGTTGGGAGATGCGTAAGAGAAGAAGTTTCAAAGGCTGGGAATTACAAGATTTCCAAAAGTATTGTAATGATAATTATGCTGGGATGAGTAGAAGTGAAGTTGCAGACATAGATCCTGGTTTTTATAAAAAAGTTCTAAAAGAAGGATTTACTGATGAAGTGTTACTAAAAAGTAAACAAAGAAGTTTCAAAGGCTGGGAGTTACAGGATTTTAAAGATTTATATGAGAATAATTATGCTGGAATGAGTAGAAATGAAATTGCAGACATAGATCCTGGTTTCTATGGTAAAATTGGAAAAGAAGGGTTTATTAATGAAGTATTACCAGAAAGTATAAAGAAACCTAATGGTTACTGGAAAAATATTAGTAATGTTCAAAGTGGATTAGAACCAATTATTGAAGAATTAGGAAGATTCCCAACAACAGATGAAATTAATAAAAGAAATAGTGGATTAATGAATGCAATAAAAAGACATCATGGTAATCTCACTAAAGTAAGAGTTAAATTAGGTTATGAAAAAACAAACTATGAAGACATTAACAATGTTCAAAATGGATTAGAACCAATTATTGAAGAATTGGGAAGATTTCCAACACGTAGTGAAATTAGAAAAAGAAATAAAAGACTATTTAGTGGAATAAGCAATTACCAAGGTGGCTTAATTAAAGTAAAAATCCAATTAGGTTACGCAGATAAAGAAATGGAAGTTCTTAAAGAAATTCTAGAGGAATTGAGAGATGAGTAAAAGAAGAAGTTGGAAAGACTTGACTGTAGAAGATTTTCAGAAGTTTTACAATGATAATTATTCTGGAATGAGTAGAAGTGAAGTTGCAGAAGTGGATTCTAGTTTTTATAGTACAATTAAAAAAAAAAGATTATTAAATGAAGTATTTCCACCAAATAAGGGACATAAATTCACAAGTTGGCAAATTGAAGACTTTCAAAAATTTTATCAAGAAAATCATTTGGGAATGAGTAGAACCGAAGTTGCAAAAACAAATAGAAGTTTTTATAGGGCAATTGAAACCAGAAGATTACAAGATAAAGTATTTCCACCAAACCAACAACATAAATTTGTAAGTTGGCAAGTTGAAGACTTCCAAGAATATTACCAACAAAACCATTCTAATAGGAGTAGAAGTGAAGTTCAAAAAGTGGATAAAAATTTCTATAAAGCAATGATAAGGAGACAAATACTGAATAAAGTCTTTCCAAAAAGTAAAAGAAAACCAAAAAGTCATTGGGGAAAAATTGATAATGTCCAATTAGAATTAGACACAATTATTGAAGAATTAGGGAGATTCCCAAAAGCAGGAGAGATTAAAGAAATAAATAATTCACTATGTACTGTGATATATAAATACCACGGTTCCCTTACTCAAGTAAAAATCCAGCTTGGTTACGCAGATAAAGAAATGGCTGTTCTTAAAGAAATTCTAGAGGAGCTGGGAGATGAGTAAGAGAAGAAGTTTCAAAGGCTGGGAATTACAAGATTTCCAAAAGTATTGTAATGATAATTATGCTGGGATGAGTAGAAGTGAAGTTCAAAGAGCAGATCCTGGTTTCTATCA
>JABHRR010000038.1 GCA_018670095.1 Candidatus Woesearchaeota archaeon | reverse complement strand
CGGTAATTTCTTACTCCCTTTAAAACAACATATTCGTCCGGGCCAAGAGTTGTGGTCCAAACCAAATATCTTTGCCCATCTTCTTTCATAGATTTTGCTTCTGAACTAGTAAGAAGAGCCACGAAGAAAGATGTGGGGACTTTAACTTCTTGAGTGTTTTTAACATTCCCAGTGTTATGTGTGTTGACTAAAAGACTAGTTTTAAGAAAAGATTTTTCTTCAACAACTTCAGTAGTAAAGTCAGGAGTGGTAGTTATGATTTCAATTTTTTTATCAATGACTTTTACAGTTTCACCATTTCTTTCAAAGATGAAGAAAAGGTAATAATCTTTAGGTTGTTGATAAAAATTTGGAGTGATAGAAAATTCAATAGTTTTCTTTTCTAAAGGAGGAATATTTATGACTACTTCCTTGTTGAATTCAATCATATCACTTTGAAGTTTTATTTTAAGATCTTTGAGATTAAGGGGATTTTTGTTTTCTAAAAACAACTTAATAGAAAGTGGATCTTGAGGATTAATTTTCTCATTCATATCTATGGTAGATTTAATGGAAGGGAGATAATCTAAAGGACCTTCTGGGCTAATGTAAAGGTTAAGACTTTTAGTTTGGGTGGAATAAGACCCTCCAATAATTTCGTCTATGTATAAAGTAGGAGCGTAAGCACCAGGTTTAAAAGATTCTAAGGGGTCAACTTTAATTGTTGTTGTTTTAGAACTTCCAGGATTTAAGTCAAAGGTTCGATCTTTAGGAAGAGGATCGATTATCCAACCGAGTTCTAAAGAATAAACCTTGTAAGATTGAGTAACTTCTCCAGTATTAGTAACTGTTAATTCAAAAGAAGCTTGTTGATTAGTATTAATGTTGTTATTAATTGGCTCAATGGTGCTTACAGTTGCAGCAAGAGCTGAAGATACAAGAAGCAATAATGCTAGTACAAAGACAAGTAATTTACACCTCATTTGGTCCCACCTCAACTGTAAATAAAAACGCACTTCTATTTAAAGTCTTCGATTCAGAAGGATAATCTAATAATTTTATTTAGGTAGTTTTGAAATTTTTGAGAAATTTTGGAAACTGCAGAACACAAAAGTGTTCGAAGTTTAGAATTTTTAAGTTAATTACTTAAAAAATCAGAAACATTTAAATAAGGGTGATAGTTTTTTTTAATTAATTTTGGGGGTTTAACAAAATGGAAGATGTAGCAAGACCGTTAGATGCTTTAAACGCAGCAAGAAACAAAAATGTTATTGTAGATTTGAAAAATGGATCTGCATATATTGGAAAATTAAAAGCTTTTGATATTCATATCAACATGGTATTAGAAGAAGCTGAAGAACATAAGAATGGAGAAGTTAAAAGGAAGTTAGGAACCGTGTTCATCAGGGGAGATACCATCTTAACAATTTCACCAGCTTAAATTAATTTAGAAAGATGACTAAAGGAACTCCAAGTATGGGTAAGAAGAGAGGTAAGAAAAGCCACATCATGTGTAGAGGGTGCGGTAGTCATACCTTTCATCTCAGAAAGAAGAGATGTGCTTCTTGTGGTTATGGAGATACTGCTAAACTTAGGAAATACACTTGGAATAAGAAAGCTTAATTTCTTTAATTTTATTTATTTTTATTGTTTTATTTTTCTATTAGATTAAAATTTAATTAAATAAAAAAAAATTAAGAAGAAAGAACTTTCTCTTTACAACTTTGTTTGATCATATCATAACCAATTTTATCGCAGATCTTGGGGTCTTCGGCTAATTCAGCAACTTTAGCTCTACAAACATCCCTATTTAAGGCTGTGCTAAGTTCCTGACAGATTAAGTAGTCTTGAGTACTCTTAGCTATGGTTAACAAACATTTGTCTTGGTCTGGTTGATCTAAGAAATAACATAATTCTGGATCATTTTTAGCTACAGCAATCTTTTGGAAACAGGTTGATTTCTGTTCAGCTTTAGTTATTAATGAACATTGAGAGTCGGCATTATTCTTAATGGCCAATTGGAAGTTACAATTATTCTTCCAATAAGAATCTTCAATTTCTGCACAGATAGTAGGGTTGTTGTT
>JABHRR010000037.1 GCA_018670095.1 Candidatus Woesearchaeota archaeon | reverse complement strand
AGAAAGTGCAAATAAGTCCAAATCAAGAAAAGATTAGTTTAATAAAATGAAATTAATAAAATTTTTAATAATCATAGTATTGTTTATGTTTTTGTTAGGTTGTGGTTCTAGTTCTGGACAGCAACAAGGGACACATAATTTTAAACAAGGTTATGGTTCTTTAAATATTAGATTTTTGGATAATTCTCCTCCAGAGAAGATTTATCAAAGTTCTAAATTTAAAATGATTGTGGAGTTAGATAATCAAGCGGCTTATGATTTAAAGAATGGACAATTAAAAATTGTAGGAGTGGATGAGAAATTTTTCTTAATGTCTTCACCTTTAATAAATGATTTTCAAACTTTAATGGGTAAAAGTTTAATTAGTCCTTCTGGTGAGAAGATATTTGTTGAATTTGATGCTACGGCTTTAAATGAACTTTTTGAAAATGCAGAACGTTTTCAGAATCCATTTTTTGCTAAAGTTAGTTTTGATTCTATATTTGAATTTACGGATACAGTTTGCATTAATCCTAATTTGTATGAAGTTTATGATTCCGGTTGTAAAGTTCAACCTAAAAAAAGTTATTCTGGGCAGGGTGCGCCTGTGGCAGTAACAGAATTAGAGTGTGTTATTTATCCTTCTAGTGCGGGAACAGAAGCAGAATTTAGAATAATGGTTAAAAATCGGGGAAGTGGTAAAGCTAATTTAGTTAATTTAGAGGGGGCGAAATTAGGTAATCAAGAATTGAAAGATTGTCACTTTCAAAATTATGTAAAAGATTCTGAAGGAAAGAAAGTACTCTTTTATGAAAAAAAGCAGGAAGATTTATTGATTTGTAAAATATTTCTTCGTGATCAACTTTCTTATGAAACCACATTGTCTTTAGATTTTAGTTATGATTATGAGATAAGCAAGAAGCATCAATTAAATATGTACAAGTAAGATTCAAAAGAGGGTGGTGAAAAATGAAAAAGTTATTTTTATTATTAGTGTTATTTTTATTGTTTAATTTAACGTTTATTAATGCGAGTTCAATAAGTTATCAACAAGAAGATTTATTCTTTTTTGATAAATTTATTTCTCATGGGACGGAAACAATTGAGAAGCCAATATTCTTCTTTTCTACTCCCTATGAAAGAATAATTAATTCTTATCAAGATGGGATTAAGAAAGAGAGTGCAAAGATTATTGTTAAAGCAGAAAAGAATGAGATTAAAAAGAAAGTTCCTCAGCAAATTATTATTACTGAAAATATCATTCGGTTTGAACCAGTTACTATCAATATCAATCAGGAAATAATCTGGAAAAATGAACAGGAGAAATTACAAGCTTTAGTTTATGGAGTACGAGAAATTTCTGGGATGCGAAGCGGTTTTATTCAACCAGGGGAGAGTTTTACTTGGCAGTTTTCAGAACCGGGAGAGTATACTTACGTTGATTCGGTAGTCATTGGAAGAATGGGAAAGATTATTGTTAATCCATAACAATTTTAAACTCTGGAGTGTTTTTATTGATTATGAAAATCGCAATTTTAGGTGGAGGAAGTTGGGGAACAGCATTAGCTGTACATCTAGCTAGGAATAATAATGACATTAAAGTATGGGAATTCTTTGAAGAACAGGCTCAAGAGATGCAGGAAAAAAGAGTTTGTAAATTATTGCCGGAAGTTAAATTAGCGGAGAATATTTTTGTTTCTTCTAAAATGGAAGAGGTTTTAGCTGATTCTGAATTGGTTTTATTGGTAGTGCCATCAGATAAAGTAGAATCAACTATTAGTATTGCGAAAGAATTTATTTCGGAGCAGCCAGTTGTTATCTGTTCAAAAGGATTTGGGCCGGATTTAAAGTTCTTGAGTGATGTTGTTGCAGAGAAAGTTTCTGGTTCAGTATTTTGTTTATACGGGCCAACACATGCCGAAGAAGTTTGCAAAGAAATGTTTTCTGGCATAGTTCTTGCTGGCGGTAAGGGTAAAGAAGAATTAATGAAAGTAATTGCTACTGATAATTTGAAAGTAGATTTAAGTGATGACCTGATTGGTGTACAGGTAAGCGCTGCTTTGAAGAATATTTTAGCGGTATTTGTAGGTGTTCTTGATGGGATGGGTTTAGGAGACAACGCTAAAGCTTATATTATGACACGTGGTTTAGAAGAAATCAAATCTGTGGGGGTTGCTTTAGGTGGGAAAGAAGAAACATTTTATGGTTTAGCGGGGATTGGTGATATGATTGTAACTTCTACTAGCTCACATTCTCGAAATAGATCTGTTGGTGTTGAAGTGGGTAAAGGTAGGAAATTAGATGAAGTCATTAAAGAGATGGCGATGGTGGCTGAGGGAGTTACAACATTGAAAGAAGCGATTGGTCTGAAAGAGAAAACAGGATTAGTATTGCCTTTAATAACTGGGTTGTATGGAATCTTGTTTGAGGGGAAAGATCCTCAAGAAGTATTGAAAAATATTTGATTTTTTTTAATTTACTTTTATCCCTTAAAAGCTGCTTCTAATTCCTTTTCATCAAAACCAACAATAACAATTTCTTCTTTTTCGTCATCATATTTGAAGATAGTTACGGGAGTAGCTAATTGATCTGATTTTCCAATCATTTCGTCCCGGGCATGGTCGCTTTCAGTTAAATCGTGTTCAATAAAAGAGGCTTTTTTCTTTTTTAGCCATTCCTTTAATTTTGTACACCAAGGACAAGTGGGGATAGTATAAATATTGATTTCCATTTTAATTATCAAAAGACTAGTTTATTTAAAAATGTTCTGATAAATCAGAACAACTAAAAAAATAATTGATTATATATTTCTTCATCTCTTGTCAATACTTGTTTCTAAAGTTTGATTATTAATTGTAACAATGTCTCCTTGTTCTAAATTATTCCATTGTAAGTTTGGGAGATTT
>JABHRR010000036.1 GCA_018670095.1 Candidatus Woesearchaeota archaeon | reverse complement strand
ACTTTTCTAAAAAATAGGTTTGGGTGTTTTGGAGGCTGGTTACCTCTGAAAAAAAGGTTTACAAAAATAACGTAAGTTAATTCTGTTAGTTTAAATTGGGTTTTGGTATTGGTTTGAATTTGGTTAATTCTAGGGTTAGAAAAGTATAACTCATTTATAATCTTTTGTGTGCTGGAGTATACATATTCCAAAAAAAAACACACTTGAGGGTGGAAAATAGAATTGAGGTGGTGTAAAAATGGATTTTATCGTGGAGAACGCTCTGAACAATGCGCCAGAGCAAGATTTTGAAAGTATGAACCAAGCTAACATTAAAGTTATTGGTGTTGGTGGAGCGGGTAACAATATGGTTGGCTGGCTATACAAAAAAGGAATAAAAGGAGCAGAGATTATTGCTACTAACACTGATCATCAACACTTAGGGATCACTGGAGCTGATCGAAAGTTTTTGATTGGAAAAGATTGTACGCGAGGATTAGGATGTGGCGGTTTTCCAAGTAGAGGCGCAGAAGCAGCTCAGGAATCTTTGATTATAGTTAAAGAATCTTTGAAAAGTTCTGATATGGTTTTTGTTTGCGCTGGAATGGGTGGCGGAACTGGAACTGGTGCAAGTCCGGTAGTAGCTCAAGTAGCTAAAGATACTGGATCAATTGTTATCGGAACTGTAACAATGCCTTTTAACATTGAAAGAGCAAGATGTGACAAAGCAGAGTTTGGTTTACAACAGTTAAGACAAGTTTGTGATACTGTAATTGTTATTGATAACAATCGGTTAGTTCAAATTGCTGGTAACTTACCAATTCAACAAGCATTTTCAGTTGCTAACGAATTAATTGCAACGATGATTAAAGGAATTGTTGAAACTATTGCTGTACCTTCATTGGTAAATCTGGATTATGCAGATGTTAAAGCAATCATGAGCAATGGTGGCGTAGCTGCGATTGGAGTTGGAAGTTCTGATACTAACAACAGAGTTGAAGAAGCTGTAAAAGGTGCTTTAAGCAATCCTTTATTGGATATTAGCTATGAAGGTGCTACAGGAGCTTTGATTCATGTAACTGGTGGTCCAGATATGACTTTAGATGATGTTAGTAAAATTGGTGAACTTGTAACTGAAAGTTTAGATGATGATGCTAACGTAATTTGGGGAGCAAGAGTAGATGAAGCTATGAAAGGTAAGTTAACTGTGATGACAATTATCACTGGTGTTAATAGTCCTTGGATCTTAGGCAAAGTTGATCATAAGAGAGCTGAGAAAAGAGCTGAGACACTTAGTAATGAGTTAGGGATCGAGTTAGTTTAAGAAAATAGAACGTACCCCTCGACTTTTGGTCGTTGGGAAAAAGAGGTAATAGTAAAGCTACGTGTGGAGTGTTACATGTAGCAATCTCATCTCCTCAAAGGACAATGTCCTTTAGGCTATCAAAAAAGCTTTTCATGCTTTTTTCATGTTCATACATCTTGCCCTACAATCAATTCTCTTACACCACCCCCGTAAGAATCTTCTTTCAGGGCAAGATTTCTTTTTTTTTTAATTTTTTTAAGAATGAGTTAATCATTAATCATTTGCTTCCACTTCTTTTTCTCTTCACGTTCAATTTTCTTAAATTCTTGCATAAACTTATCCATCTCTAAATGTTCGTAATAGAAAGCGTAAGTAAGCAGTTTGATAATAATTAGTAGTATAATCACTGAAAAGAAAATAACGATTGTTTCCCAAAAACCACCATCTAATAAGACAAAAGCTAAAGCAGCAGACACGGCAGGTGGATGAAAGACATCTGCTAAGTACATTGTTAATGTAGCTAAAGTTACTGCGATTAGAGCGGCAATAGAAAAAGAAAGGGTATAATGGTGGATTATAAATAATATTATTCCACTAATGGACAATGATATTAGATAGGAAAATATTACTGTTCTTAGGATTGTTAATTTATGAATCTGTTTATGGGTTAAAATTGCTGCTGATGCTCCAAGGGAAGCAAACATTACAATATTAGAAGCGGTCATCTCAAAGAAAAATGTTATTACTGCCACTGCTATTCCTGCAATTAAACTGGGAATGAATCTTTTATGCCAGATTAATCGTTCTTTATTAATGAATCTTTGTAAAGACATTATTGAAAAGGAAATGTTTTTATGCTTTTAAATATTTGTATTAATGTGTTATCTGAAATTAAAAAAGATTTATTTGGTTTATCTGATCCAGTTAGAGCTAAGCATTCTCAACGATTCTTTAAGACTGGCCCAGGAGAATATGGGGAAGGAGATGTCTTTCTAGGATTAACTATGCCTGAATTAAGGGTTGTTGCTAAGAAGTATTTTAGAGAAGTAAGTTTGGTTGATGTTCAGGAATTAGTTAAGAGCAAGTATCATGAATTCCGAATGTGTGCTTTAGTGATGCTGGTTTACAAATATGAGAAAGATATGGAAAGGAAGAAGATTTACGAATTCTTTTTGAAAAATACTAAATATATCAACAATTGGGATTTAGTTGATGTAACCGTTCCAAAAACAGTTGGTGCTTATTTAATTGATAATGATCGTTCGATATTATATGAATTAGTTAAGTCTTCTTCATTATGGGAGCGTCGTATTGCGGTTCTAGCAACATTTGCTTTTATTCGTTTAGGAGATTTCAAAGATTCTTTAAAGATTTCAGAGATTCTGCTTGAAGATAAGCATGATTTAATCCATAAAGCAGTAGGTTGGATGTTACGGGAGATTGGAAAACGTGATGAGAAAGTTTTGGAAGAATTCTTGGATAAACATGTTACTAAGATGCCACGGACGATGTTAAGATATTCTATAGAAAGGTTGGAAGAAGGGAAAAGGAAGAGTTATTTGAAGAAGTGAAAGAAAATAAGAAAAAAATAAAAAATTAACCAGCAATGGTTTCTTCAGTAATTCTAATTGAACCCATTTGCAAAACACTCTCAACCAATTTGCCGTAATCTTTTGCGCCATTACTTGATTTTGCATAACTAAAGATTGATTTACCATACATTGGTGCTTCTTTTAATTTAGAATTTACTCTAATTGGGTTGGAGACAACGCCATTAAAGATATTTTCCATTTCTGCAAGGGTATTTTTACAGATTTTAGTTCTTTTATCAAATAATGTTGGAATTATTTTTGTTATTTTAATATCATGATTATAGTTAGAATTTATTTTTTCTACAATCAATTTCATTTTTTTCAAAGCATCGAATCCTAAATAATCTGTTGAAGTAGGAACAAACGCTTCTTTACAAAAAGCCAAGATGTTTTGGTTAAGCAGTCCTAATGATGGTGGGCAATCGACAATGATATAATCATAACCATTAATTTCTCTTAACTGGTCTCTTAATAACATTTGTGCTCCAACTTTATTTGCAAGATGATATTCTGCTTTTACTAAAGTTTCTTTAGAAGTTAAGACATCAAGATTCTTACCTAGATTAAAGATGCATCTTTTCAAAGGAATGTTTCCCAACAAAGAATCATACAAATTGTATGGAGCGTCTACTTTTAATGAAACGCTGATATTACTTTGCGGATCTAAGTCTATTAATAGAACATTTTTATCATTTCTGGATAACCCAGACGCCAAATTTACGGCAGTAGTAGTTTTTCCTACTCCTCCCTTATGATTAATAATACAAATACTTCTCATTTTAACATCACCTACCTTTTTTTAAATTTAATATTTTTTTTTATTAGATAAGCTTTCAGCTATTCTCTTATAAACTTTATGCTTGTGCAGTAGTATAATCAAGAAATATTGTCTAAAATCTCATGGGCATTACTCGTAGATAGATATTCAGCAATTTCTTGGTTATCTTTTCTTAACAAGAAATTCATCTTCAAAGAATTCTTTTCGGAATTAGATATACGGGCAATTTGATCTACAAAGATTAAGCCGTACGGGTATCCTAAAAACAAAGCGTCAGTAGAATTGTTGATTAAATGAGGTAATGCTTCTTTATTTCCTTCAAATCGGAAGACATGTTTAGCTTTTGAGTTTAGTTTTACAAAATAAGTTTTGTTTTCTAAGAAATATGACCAACAATTAGATAATCCAATTTTATTTAACAAAATAACTGGTGAATTTCCGGAAGTTGTGAACAAAGAAGATGATTTTGCTAGTGCTGAAGCGTTATCGGGAATATATTTTTCTTCGTTTTTGAAAGTTGGTTCTAAAGTTCCATCTAAGATTATATGGTCTGCTTGGATTTCTTTTGCTAAACTGAGTTCAGCAAATCTTCTGGCCATATTAGTAATCTTAGAAATTGGTGCTCGTTCTGAACCAGTTTTAATACTGGAATCATTTGATGAGACTAATAAATCAGCTTCATTGATTAACTTCTCTCCAAAAATCTTTGATTCGTAATATAAATCGTTGTTTAAGTATTTAGCTTTGGTGAACAAGTAAAATTCTTTTTTAATTTGGTTGATTTTTTTATTATTGTTGAAGAATACTGCTGCTATTCTGATGAAAGAAAGGCAGAAATTTCCGGTTGAGATGATTTCTGCTTGTCCACCATCGATAAAAGCAAGAGTTTTATTTTCATCTGCGGTGATTTCTTGGAAGTTATCTTTATTTATTCTAATTGTTTTGTTATTGAAGATGATATTATCTTCTGTTGAGAATTGGTTGAGCATCGCTTTGATTTCTTGGGAGATTTCTGTAAGCATATAATTTATTTAGTTATGTGTTATATAAGAATTTCTTTTGTAGAGAGTAGAAGTGCTTATCTCAAAAGGGTTGCTGTTGAAATAAATATCCTCCCGGGCCCGTAATACAGCACTAGGTCTGTAATGGGTAATGGAAAGCAGTATGCCCACAAAGGGGCTAAGCTATACCTAATGAGATAAGCAATGTCTAAAGAATGGTCTTATTTTTAAAGTTTGTTGTAAGAAATAGATAAAAAATAAGCCCCGAGGGAGATTTGAACTCCCGACCTGTCGCTTTCTTAAGTCAGAGACTTTACTAGGCGACCGCTATAACCACTAAGCCACCGGGGCAGTATAGCTTATTCTGAAGAAGTTATTTATATTAGTTTCGGTAAAAAAGAAGTTTTAATTGGTCCGATCAGTTTCACTTCTAAAGTAATCTTCTAATCCTTCTTGCTGAAATTTGTTTTCGATTAATTCTTTTCCATTTCGGCTTAATGTTATATCTCCTTGAAATTTGTTTTGACCAGTTAATGTATAACCACGATAACCTCTACTACTACCAATAATTTTTAAGTTAATTACTTGCTCTCCAAGGTTTATTTCTCTGTTAACTTCACAACTCATTATAAAATGATCTTGATGTTGACCATCTCTAGAATATCCTGCATATAGTTCTACTGATCCTTTCTTTGGAAATTTATATTCTACTTCTAAGTTTTTTAAAGTTTCTTCAAGATGATCATAAACTTTTCCGATACAGGGTAAAAAATGAAACATTTGAGCACAACCATAAAATTGGTCTTCATTTCTATCTTTATGTCTGTTTGCAAATCGCTTTACTTTTTTCTCTAAGCCTTCTAAGTTTCTAAAATTGCTTGTTTCTTTGTCTACTTGTCTCATATTCTTGTGATTATTGTTTTATTAATAAATATTTATATAGTTGAGAAGTAATAATAAGAGCCCCTGCCGAGATTTGAATTTCCGCTCAATTAAGAGTCTCGGGATCTCTGCATCTTTGGAAATTAATTCTTACCAATGCAACGCTCTTTTGCGCTACGCGTAAACCTTTGCTTACGCAAAGTACCGCTGAGCCACAGGGGCGATAAACATTAAAAATCAAGAAGTCTTATTTAAATTATTCGGTCATTTGAGGAGGGGGAGGTAAAGGTAATTCTTCATGAACAGCAGGTTCTTTCTTTTTCTCTTCTTTCTTTTCTGAACCGAACATTAAAGTGTGTTTTATTTCTCCTGCTTTTACTGGAGATTCAACAACTTTAGATTTTTTTTCTTTTATTGACATTAATTCTGGATGTTGTTCATAATATTGATTTAATTTTGTTTCAATCAAATTAGCTTTTTCTTTCATTATTTTAATTTGTTCTGGAGAGAAGTCTTTTGTTTGTAATAATTCTTTTTTAAGAAATGCTAAACGATTTTGTAATTCTTTCACCCTTATCATTTCATTTTCGTTAAGAGGAGCTGTTTTCTCAGCAACTTTTTCTCTGAGAACTGGATAGCGAGCATGTTTTGGGGTTTCTTCTGCTTCTTTTTTACTTTCTATCGCTCTTAATTTTGTTTTTAATTTTTTATCTTTTATTTCTAATTCATTTAAAACTTTTTTACTTAATTCTACATCTGCTTTTGAACCTTGTTTAGCCAAGAATTCTCCCAACAAATGGGACAGTTTGTTTACTTTTTTATCCAGATTCTTATCTTCATAAGCGGTTAATTTATTTTTCAAACTAAGAACTTGTTTTTTTAATGATTTAACTTTAACAGATTCTTCATTCTTATGTTTTAATAATTCTTTTTCAGATTCAAGAACAGAACCCAACCTATTTTCCAGATGAATTATTTCTTTTCTTAATGTAAGACGGGGAACTTTTTTCTGTGTTGATAAATATTTAATCTCATTAATTTTTTTAACAATTTCTTGTCGAGAATATTTTGATCTTTCTTTATCTAAATACTTTGCTGCTTTAAACAACAATTGTTTAGCTTTTAAAGAGCCCATCTTTTATTAAAAGATTCCTCGTTTCTTTGCCGCTGCACTTGGTGGTGGCGGTGGGAAATCTATATCTGCTCCAGGATTTTGCATTTGTGCTGCTGGTGCCGTTCTTACTCCAGGCATTGCTGGTGGCCCCATTGAATGTTGCATACTTGACATTGGAGAAGAAGTTTGTTGAGGAGAAACTATTTTTTGCGGAACAGTAGTTTGTTGATTCATAAAATGTTCTAATTTATCGGAAATAGCGACCATCCCTTTAGCAATAATTTCATTCTGAGTAAGAATTGTTTCCACTTTATTTTCTAAGATTTTAATAGTTTTATGTGGGTCTTCTTCACCAGTATCTTCTAAAGCTTTTGCAAATACTGTATTTAATTCATGAATTGAATCTTTCATACTTTCAATTTCTAGAATCAGTTCGTTAATTTTTGTTTCTGGTTGGTTAAGTTTCTTTCTTAACAACTCAACGTCATCTTTTAAATCTGCCAATAATTTGTGAGGGAGAAGTTCATATTCTTCATCTATCATTTTATATCACCACGCTTTTTTATTTTATTGTTAGTTTATTAGTATTATAATATACCAAAGTCTATGTGTTTGTTAATATAATTTTGTTTATAAATGTTTGTAAAAAACTAACAGTTTTTTTAAACACAAAGAAACCTTAGTTTTCTAAAAACAAATTGTTTTTAGGACCTAAAATTTATTCTTCGTTAAATTTTAGATTTCTGTATGGTTTCTGCATTCGTTAACAATAAAAAACCAACACTTTAATATATTCCAAATAATTTCTTTAATTAAATGTTAAGCATAATTTTAATCACCATTACATTTATTGTTCTACTTATCGCTTCTTATATTGACATTCGAACAAGAGAAGTTCCGGACTGGTTAAATTACGGATTGATTTTTACAGCTTTTGGAATTCGAACAATTTATTCTTTTGAATTGGGTTGGACCATTCTTTTAAGTGGGATTTTAGGATTTATAGTTTGTTTAGGATTAGCTTTTCTTTTTTATTACACCAACCAATGGGGTGGTGGAGATTCAAAACTTTTAATGGGGATGGGGGCAATTATTGGAATCACTTATCCTTTTGATGCTAGTAGTTGGAATTTATTATTTTTCTTTTTGGCCTTATTATTCTTGGGAGCAATATACGGATTAATTTTTATGATCGGAATTGCCATCAAGAAAAGAAAGATTTTTATGAAAGAATTTTATAAATCAGTAAAGGCTAAAAAGAAATTGTTGGTCTCTTTACTAATTTTAACTGTTATCTTAATGGTTTTTTCAGTCTTAAAATTTTATCTTTGGCCGTTAATATTTTTCCCGTTAGGATTATTTTATTTGTTTATTTCTGTTAATATTATTGAAAAAACTTGTTTCTTTAAGAAAGTTAAACCTGAACATTTAACTGAGGGAGATTGGTTAATTGAAGATGTTAAAGTTGGAAAGAAAATAGTTATGGAAGAGAAAACTTTAGAAAAAGAAGATGTTTGGAAATTACGTTTCTTAGAAAGAGAAAAGAAAATTGTAAAAGTTTTAATTAAAGAGGGAGTTCCGTTTGTGCCAAGTTTTTTGTTCGCTTATTTATTGTTAGTGTTTGGGCAGAAAGTTTTTACTTGGATAATTAGTTTTTTTGTTTGAAGTTTTCCAAACATAACAAAAAACAAAGTTTTTTGGAATGTCCTGGAAAATTTTCATTTTTCCAATACATTTATATACTAAAAAACATTGCTAAATTAAGTAATAATTAGTTTAATTAAAAAGAGGTGTATAATATGATGAATAAAAAAGGATCTTTATCGTTATCAATCAATGCGGTAATTGTTATTGTAATTGCTTTTGTTTTTTTAGGATTGGGTTTAAATTTTATCAGGACACAATTAGGTGGAGCCGGTGATACGGCAACAATGGTTCAAGAACAAATTAAACAAGGAATTATGGATGATTTACGGACAGGAAATAAAAAATTAAGTTTTCCTGCTCAAACATTGACTTTAGAAAAAGGTAGTTCTGAAGATATTGCAATTGGAATTAAAAATGTTTTAAATGGTAATTTAGATCTTACGATTGAAATTATGACTACTCAACATCAAGAAAATCCAACTGCAACTGCTGAAGAATTATTAAGTGCGGTAAATTATTTTTATGAACCTGGGCCTTTTCAATTAAAGTCAACAGAAGCGGATGCGTATAATATTAAATTAACTCCAAGAGATTTAGGAACTTATTTAGTTGATTTGAAAATAATTAATGAAATAGACGGTACAACTTACGCACAAAAAACATTTTTTGTAACCGTAATTTAGATGAGGTAAAAAAATGGCAAGAAAAACAAGTTCAAAAAAACGAATGACTGAAGATCAAGAATTTCAGATCATGAAATTAGTGTTAGACAAATTTTTATGGTTAGGCTTTATTGTTATGGGCTGGGGAATGTATCTTACAATTAGAGATTTTTCTATTCTTCCAGGACTATGGTATTTGATTGCAGGAGCGATAATATTGTTATTGTTCTTAGTGATGATTGTTAAAGAATACGAGATCCTTAAATAGATTTTTTATTTTTTTATTTTTTTAAATGTAAAATGAAGAAAAAAGCAGCATTAGGTTTATCGGTTAATACTTTAGTAGTGATTATTATGGGGATGGTACTTCTGGTCGGTGGAATGGCTTTACTATACAAGTTTATTGATAGCGGAAGTGATATTGAAAATCGGTTAAGCGAGAAAACTAATAATGAACTGGAACGGTTGTTAATTAATCAAGGAAAACAGGTAGCTTTACCATTTCAGGTTGCTGACGTTTATCGGGGAGAAGGACACGTTTTTGGTTTAGGAATGTTAAATATTGGTGGGGTAGGTGATCAGTTTAGTATTTTTGTGGAATTGTCTAAAGTGCTTGATGAATCTGAAATTGAATTTACTGCTCCAGAAGCTAATGGCTGGCTTTTGTATTATAAGAAACCGTTGACTATTCTTGAAGGCGAACATAAAAAAGAAGGAATTTTAGTTAGTGTGCCGAAAGATGGTTTGCTTGGTTCTTATGTTTTTAATGTTAAAGTTTGTACTGCTTTACCATGCGATTCTAGTAACCAATATGGTAACACACAAAAGTTTTATGTTAATGTTAAATAATTCTCTATAAGTTTATAAAACAGGTTAATTCTAAGATTATTAATGATTTTAGAAGATAAAATTTTAAGAATTTGTAGTGGTTGTCAACTGGTTGAGTTAGAGGATAATGTGTTGTTACCAAAAGATGATGCAAGAATAAATGAATTGGTTGAGAATGGATATCGATTAAGTCATGATTTTTTATCTCGTAAATGTGCTCAAGATTTTCATGGTGATGATTTAGTGGATATTAAAGAAGCTTATGTTCCTGGTAGAAATGAGAATGGAAATTTAACTTATGAAACTTGTCAATAATTATTAGATTAACATTTCTTCTAGAAACTTCTTTGGATCTTTTGCTTTAGATACGGCATGGCCAATCAAGACGCCTTCTGTTCCTAGTAATAACGCATGTCCTAAATCTTCTTTAGAATGGATCCCTGCCCCACAAAGAACTTTTGTTCTTGGAGAAAGATATTTTACTGCTTCTACTGCCCTAACAATAATTTCTGGTTTTGCTTCCGTTACAGAGATATTTCCGCCAATAAATTCTTTTGGTTCATAAGCAATATAATTTGGGTGGAAGACAGCGATTTTTTTAATTTCTGAAATAGTAGAAGCACAAACAACAGTAACTATCTTTTTATTTTTACACACTTCAACAATCTCTTTAAGAATTTTCAATGGGATTTTTCTTTCAGAATGGTTTAAAATTGTGCCCTTGACATTGATTGCTTTCAGTTCATCTACGGGAATTCTACCGGTATGGGCACCCAAATCTGCTAAATCTGTATGTTGTGAGAAAATTGTTAGATTTATTTTTTGAGCAATCTCTTTAATGGTTAATAATGATGGAGCAATGCCAATTTGATATTTTGCTCTTTTAACTTTAGCAATCTTTTTAGCTAAATCTAAAGCTTTATTGCCGTAAGATTCTTTGTACGTTTTAAAGTTGATTAAGATTAAAGGTTTCATTTTTGATGGACGTTTATTTTTTTATTTTATATTTTATATCTATGTACTCTTTGTCTACTCTTTTGTTATCTGTAGTTTTGTTTATCTTTCCTTTATTAAGTTTGTTGAGTATTTTAAAGAGGTAACCAATGATAATAATGATGAGGATTAAAGGAATTAGGAATAAAAGAATATTAAAAATAATCACTATTGCTGTTACAATTATTACTAAAGCGATCAATGTTACAATCCAGGCTTTAACTCCTCTTACTACAAACATATTTGAATAGAGAATTTAGGAGTATAAAAAATGTTTGATAAATTTAAACATAACCTAATAACAACTTGAGTTCTTTAACATTGTTTCTTTTCTTTTCAGAATAAGCCATCATTGCTGGAATGGTGCAATACCAATGTGATTCTAAACGGTTTAATTCATTCGCATACCAGTCTCGTAATGGAATATTCTGTCCATCTTTTTGTAATTCTTGTCTGTGTTGCATACTTAAGAGAAAAAAAGTTTCATCTGCAAAATATCTGGTTTTAGTATCATATAAAGTAGTGAGAATATGTTCTTCAGTAGACTCGGAACAACTTCTGGGATTAAAAAAAGCAGCATCACCAAGTAAACATTTAATGTAATTCACTTGCTCTTCTGGATAACCACATTTTGGTAATATTTCTGATGCAATGGCGCCAGAACCTAAACATTTCATATCTTGTCCCATAGTATAACCAGTTTCAGAAAATAGGGCTAATGTTTTTAAGACATTCTCGGTTTCTTTTAAATCTTCAACTTTTTCTCTTAGAGTTGAATCTAACTTAAATAAGTGAGAGATTGTTTCAACCATACTTTCAGCTCTTGCAAAATTGTGAAAAATTAATTCTTTGCCTTTTTCCTTAAAGAGCATTTCAACTTGTTTTTCTGCTTCCATTAATTGTGAATAATCTATTGTCATAATATACTGAGAAGGTGGTAGTATTTATTACTATGTTGTCATCTGATGACAACATTTAAATAATGATGCTGTTTTTAAAGTAAAATGCAAGAAAAAGTATTACAGGAGTTTGGATTAAATGATAAAGAAGCTAAAATTTATCTTGCTTTGTTAAAAGAGAAATCCTCTACGGCTTCTCGATTGGCAAAGAAAACCAAGTTAAATAGAACTACTGCTTATTTAGAATTAGATAATCTTTTAAAGTTAGGTTTAGTTAGTTATGTTATTAAAGATTCTAAGAGGTATTATCAGGCGTCTCCACCTGAAAAGTTTTTAGAAATTATTGATAATAAGAAATCAAAATTCGAATCAATCCTTCCACAATTAAATGGACTTTATCCTACAGCTGAGCCTTTTAGGATTGAGGTTTTTGAGGGAAAAGAGGGAATTAAAACTTTTTATCAAGATATTTTGAACAACGCTAAAGAAGTTTTTGCTTTTGGAGTTACTGGTAAAGCGATGGATGTCTTAAGGTTTTCTTATCCACATTTCGTAAAGAAATTTCTTAAAGCTAATATTAAAGAAAGAGCTTTAGCTAATCAATCAGCAAAAAAAGTAATGGAAAAACATCCAAAATCACATTTACAAGTAAAATATTTACCTAAGAAACATCAAGCTGAAATAACTACAATTATTTATGCAAATAAAGTTGCAATCCAGTCATTACATAAAGAAAACATTTATGTGGTTGTTATTGCTGATAAATTATTGTATAGAAGTTATAAAAGTTATTTTGAATTTATGTGGGATTTAATTTAGGACTTTTTCTTTAACAAAGAATTAACCAAAACAAGAACCATCCCCAACAAAATTCCTAATCCAAACATTCTTACACTAATTCCAATGAAGAATTCTATGGGGAAAGTTTGAATCAATAACGAATTTGTAGGAAAAAGCCAATTCCCTTGCGGGAAGAAGATCTGATGGAAAATTGTGAAAGTAGTATTGAATGCGAATAGAGATAGGAATAAAATTATTCCCATGGAAATTAAAGTGGTTATTCCTCCGTATCTGAATAATTTAATTAATTGTTTCTTGTTTTTTTTGTAATAAGTGATGATTAGCGTTATAATAATTAAACTGAGATAAAACAAATAATCAATAAGGTTCATTACTCCTTTAACATCTTTTAAATGGGATATTTCTGAAGAAGTGTAATTCAAATTTAATTCTTGTTTGTTTTCTAGAAAATTCATTGTTTCTTGTTGATTCTCAGTTAAATCAGACATTCCTAATACTGCTTTGTATGAGAAGAGTAATAAGAATATCGGAAGAAAGATACAGAATGATACTAGTAAAATTTTCTTTTTCATTTCTTAAACCAATAATATTGCCAAACCGCAGAAAAGATAACAAACAAAATTAAGAATAACCATAAAGAAAACATTCCTGTTTCTACGATTCCCCAGATTAAAGCGAGGATTGCAGCTAAACTCCAAAATATTTTCAGAATTAACATGATTTCAAAATGTTCTTTTTTCTTACAGAAATATGAAGTTCCGCCAATCCCAATTAATGCTGCGCCAATTAAACGTGCAAAGACTAAATTTTCTAACGGAAATCCAAACAATCCTAAAGTCCATTTAGTAAAGAAGATTAACGGAATTGCTATTAAGAAATCTACGATGAAATGAATCTTAAACCAGACTCTAAGAGATTTGGAAACTTGTTTCATGTAATTAAGAAAATAAAAGAATTATATAAATGTTAACTTTTATTTTGGTGCTAATATCTTCATATATGGTTCGGTTCTTGTTTGATCTGAATCTGCATATATTCTGTTTCCTTCCCAGCAAAATTCTGGTAAACCATAATTTTGATGTTTTATCATAACACCCGGGGTAAATTCCAATTCTTCTGCTATTTTTATAGAATAAATATTTTCTATTTTTGTTCTTAAACATCCAGGTGGTTTGTTTGGTAAGAAACAAGCGGGATATCCTGTTGTTTCACTTATTTCAAAAGATCCAATATACCAAATGTCAACTTCCCTTTCATCTCCTGGTGTTCCTAATACTTCAACAATATATTGTGATGCAGGATGTTTTCCGCTGAAAGAAACAATTGTTCCTTCTTGTAAAATCTTTAAATCTATTTGATCAACTTCTTGATATAGTTTTTCATCTAGAGTCGGTGCTTCTTTTCCTTGAATTGGAGTATATACTTCTTTCATTGTAAGAAATAAAAATATTAAAAAAATAAATTAAAAAAATTTACTCGCATCCGCAACATGAAGAACAATCGTCTGGTTTACAACCATCGTCATCTTTCTTCTCTGTATCAGAACCTTCTTTAGCTCCTTCTGCTTT
>JABHRR010000035.1 GCA_018670095.1 Candidatus Woesearchaeota archaeon | reverse complement strand
GCTACTTCAAGTTCAGCAAGCGGAAATATGGTTGCTGTAGAAGTTGTTGACGCTACAAAGTTAGATAGTGAAGTTGCTGACGCAACAGCTCAGAACTTAATCGTTATTGGTGGACCATGTGTTAACACTGTTGCAGCTGAATTACTTGGTAATCCAGCAGATTGTGCAGAGGGTTTCACACCTGGAAAAGCAAGAGTTAAGTTGTTCGAGAATGGTGACTACGTAGCTATGTTAGTAGCAGGTTACTCTGGAGCAGATACAAGGTTAGCCGGTAAAGTTATTGCTAATACCAATAAAGTTACTGCAGCTGGCGGCATGGAAGTAGAGATTGAAGGTACTACTACTGCTGACGCTGTTGTTGGCGCACCATCTGCTGTTGAAGTAATGGAAGAAGTTGTAGACGAAGTTGTAGAAACTACTGAATAAGCCTAACGGCTTTTTTTTCTTTTTTTTTTTCTTTTTTTAAAAATTCTCAAAAAGTAAGTTTTATATAATACTAAATTAATTCTTAATTAAAAGAGGTGAATTAAGATTAACTATAAGAATTTTGTTCCGTTAATATTGTTAGTTGTTTTATTAGTTATATCTTTCTTTATTGTACAACCATTTTTGAAAATAATATTCTTAGGAGCTTTATTTGCTTATGTCTCTTATCCTCTTTATCGAAAGTTTAATAGAAAGATCAATAGTACAGTGTCTGCTTTATTGATTTGTTTTTTAATTCTTTTAATCATTGTAGTGCCGGCAGTTTTCTTTGTTAAAGGTTTAATTCAAGAATCATATAGCATTTTTATCATCTTTAAACAAAAACTTGCCATTGGTTTGATTTCTAATTGTAAAAGTAATATTTGTGAAGTATTAAGAACTTATTCACAGAATCCCGAAATTAATTTTCAGGTACAAGAAACTGCTAAAGTTGTAATTAATTGGATTGTGACCAAAAGTTCAGATCTTTTGGTTAGTGTTCCAAAAATTTTATTGAACTTATTTGTGCTATTTTTTACATTATTCTATTTCTTAAAAGAGGGGAAAGAGTTAATTGCAAATATCAATCGTTATTTGAAATTACAACAAAATAATTATGTTCGACTTATAAAAAGATTGAAAGAAATAATTCATGGATTAGTCTATGGATATTTAATAGTGGCTTTAATTCAAGGGATAACGGGTTATTTGGGTTTTTTAATTTTTGGGATATCTTCACCGCTATTTTGGGGACTGTTCATGGCTTTCTTAGCTTTGATTCCCTTTGTTGGGGCGGGAATAATTTGGGTGCCAGCATCGATAATTATGATTTTAGAAGGTGTGTATAACAATTCTACTTGGTTAATTGTGAAAGGTGTTTTATTATTTATTTACGGGCTAGTTTTTATTAGCAGTGTGGATAATATTTTCAAACCTAAGTTAATGGGTAATAAAGCCAAAATACATTCTGTTGTTGTTTTAATTGGTATTTTGGGAGGATTGTTTACTTTTGGTTTATTAGGGGTGATTTTGGGTCCTCTTTTATTATCGTTTACAGTTGAATTTATTGATATTTATTTGTTGAAGAAATAGTTAGTTCTTGAAAAATAATTTGTTGTTGATATTTTTATCGTTGTTGTTGCGATTTGGCATAATTTATTAATTGGTTCAAATAATTATTGATTTGAATTGTTTGTGGGATATTTCTCAGAAAGAACTTTTTACTTAAGCTAATGGTATAAGTTTTAAACAGTTTATCCCAAAAATCTTGTTTTGGATTTGTATTAATAATAAGAGTATAATAGATTTCTTTTTTATTGAAATAAATCCTGTTACGATAAAATTTGTATGGTTGATTTGCTCGATGGAATGTAAGATAAATTCCTAATACAATTATTAATAGTAAAAGTATTAATGTAATCAATTTGATAATAGATTCTGTTGATGCAGATAGTTCTAAAAGAGAAACATTAAGCAGAACTCCGAGATAAAAAATAATCCCTAATATGATGAAGATAATTATTTTTGGAATTAATGCTCTTTTTTTATTTTGTGGCAAGACATAAATTGGTTGTTCTATTTGTGGTTGTGCCTGCATTGGTCTTGATGGTGATTGTTGTGGTTGATATTGTGCTTGTTGTTGCGTTTGGTTTAGTGATGATTGTCTTGTTTGGTATTGTGTTTGTTGTTGTGTTTGGTTTGGTGTTTGATAACCAGTTCTATTTTGTTGTTGATTATAATCAGCCATCATTAGTTGATAATCTTTTTTGGTTTATATGTTTTGTGATTAGAATTGAATAAAATAAAAATGATGATAATATGGGCCCGAGGGGACTCGCACCCCCGATCTTCCGCGAGTCGGGCGGATGTCATAGCTACTAGACCACAGGCCCAATATTTTAATGGGACTAAGCGAGCTTGCGAGCGCATGTCGCATAACTTATCAAATGTGTTTACATTTGCTACTCGACCACAAGCCCATTATTGTTATGTTAAAGTGGTCAGTGTTTACTGATTTGCATAATGGAAAAGCTTATATTCTTTTATAAGTTTTCTTCTTTTAATTAAGAAAAGAGGCGACTATAAATGCATCATCATAACGAAAATTTTTTATGGAGATTTTTTCCGCATAAAGAACTTACACAGGTATACATTTCATCTGCAATTAGAAACTTTGCTATTTCTTTAATCAGTTTGTTTGTGCCTTTATATCTTTACAAAGAATTAGGTTATCCATTAGAACAGGTGCTTTATTTTTTTATTTTTTATGCAGTGGTTTTTGCTATTCTTAGTCCATTAGCAGCTAAATTCTCTGCCCGTTATGGCTTAAAACATGCAGTTTTAGTTAGTGTACCACTATATTTGTTATTTGTTCTTTTATTATATTTTTTACCTGTTGTTAAGATTCCTTTAATGGTTATTTCTGGACTATTGGGTGCTTCACAAGCTTTTTATTGGATGGGGATGCATTTAGTTTTTACTCGTGCTAGTGACCATAAACATCGTGGTGAAGAGTTTGGTAAAAGAAAAAGTGTTTCTATTTTAGCGGCAATGTTTGGTCCGTTAATTGGAGGAATATTAATTAAATATACTGGGTTTAAGTCAGTTTTCATTTTAACTTCGTTATTATTATTTTCTTCGGCTTTATTTTTATTTTTAAGCAAAGAGAATCATGTTCGTTATCATTTTTCAATCAGGTCATTGATTGACAAAAGACAATGGCGAAACGCACTTTTTTTTACTGCTAGAGGTTCACAGGTTATTGCTTCTGGAGTAATTTGGCCAATGTTTATTTTTCTGATTCTTGATGATTATTTAAGTTTAGGATTAGTTGGTTTTTTTCTTTCAGGAATAAGTGCAGTTTTAGTCTTTTTTATCGGGAAGTATAGTGATCATTATAGTAAAAGAAAGATTGTTCGCTGGGTTGCTGGTTTTGAATCAGTATCTTGGTTCATAAGAGCAGCAGTAACCACTGTTGGGCATGTTTTTGGAGCGACAATCTTTGGAGCTTTCACGTTTGGAGTTATTGAAGCCCCTCTCGGTGCTATGGAATATGATAAAGCAAAAGAGAATCCAGCAAATTATTTTGTTAACAGAGAAATATTTCTTTGTTTTGGAAGAATTTTATTATTAATTTTTGTTTTAATGGCTGATAGTTTATCTGGGGGATTAATCTTTAACGGATTTGCTAATTTAATGGTTTTACTATTTTAAGGATAGGTGAAGATGGGATTAGATTTTAAAATTGATTCTGAAACTGATTTTTTTAACGGTTTGATCGAATTACAGTATGGTCAAGAAGATTTGATTGAGATGAAAAGAATTGCTCAAAAAGTTTCTTGGGCTAAAGGTTGGCCAGGTGATAATGTTGCTTTCTGGAACGCAGAAGCGTTCATGTGGCAGCAGAAGATTGAGAAAGGAAAAAGAGAACTGATCAAAGATGAATTGGGGTTTTTGTCTTCGGGAAAAAATTTAGACTTAGGTTGTGGTAGTTATAGTTATATCAAATCTGTTGGTTTTGATTTCTCAGAAAAGATGTTACAATTTAACGACAATTGTGTTGAGAAAGTGTTGGGGAGTTTAGAAAAAAAGTTGCCCTTTGATGAAGTTGGGTTTGATTCTGTTACTGCTATTTTTGTTTTTAATTATATTAATCATTATAAATCATTATTATTGGAAGTAAGACGAGTTTTGAAACAGAATGGACATTTTGTAATGGTTTTAGGAAATGTTAATGATTGGCAGAAACAAAAAGAGATTAATAGTTTTAATATTGATGAATGGAAAGAAGTGTTGAAGAAAGTTGGTTTTGTGGTTGAATTTGAAGAGAAGGAAAGATTATGGTTTTTCAAATGCGTAAAATCTGTAAATGTGTTGAAAAGTGAGAATTAAACAAAAAACTTATTAAATAAAGAAGTAATCATTACTTTAAAAGAGGAAGATATATGGAAAGTTTATTTTATACAGGATTGGAATCGAGAACTAAGCTATTAAAAGACTTTGGTTTTAAAGAAGAATATAAAGAAGTTATCAAACAGCAGTTTGGAAAGACTGGATTTCCAAAACCGATTAAAGCTTACACCATAACTTTGGAAGCTTATGATTTAAGTTTAGAAGAACCTTATTTCTGGGTTTTGGATCAGTTTAAAGAAAATTTTCAACTTGTAGAAAAACTTGAAGATTCTTTTGCCGCAGCAGAAAATTCGGCTTTCTTTGGTGTTACACAACAAAAGTTAGGTGCACAACAAGATAAAGTTTCTCAGTTTCTAGCTACTACAGGAAAAATGATTAAAGAACTGTTTCAAATGGTTCGGGAATTAAGAATTATTGATGAACGATTACAATATTATAATGAGGCTAGTCAGCAACTTGGAAAAGATATAGGAAATAGGAGTAGAAGTGCAAATGTAACTTTGAAAGGTTTTTTTATTGATTTAGTTCAGGGAGGAGCTAAAAATGCTGCTTCTGTTTTTGGAATGGCTCGAGAATTGGAATTTCTTACTCTTCCAGATTTGTTTTTTGATGCTCCTCCGTTTAGAACTGTTGAAGAGTTGGATGCTCATCTGAAAGGTTTAGAGAAAGATTTTAACAGGAATGTTTTAAGAGTTTTAGAAAGACATTTACGGCAATTTATTGAATGGAAAAAAAGAACTTATCAAGAGCACAAAACTAGAAGAAGATTTATGTTACAATATTTATTACAACATTTTGAAATTATTAAAATGTATATCAACTGGATCAAACCTTATTTACGTCATGTTGCTGCTTTGACAATGAAAGAGAAGAATATGTCTTCTGCAGATATGATTTCAGCTTTTGAAGGGAGTATGTTAGATGTTGAAGTTTTGGTAAGGAAACGTGAACCTGTAGGGAAAAGTGGGGGAAATGCCTGTATCTTAGCGACGTTTAGTTATCGAACCAAAGTAGAGATGAAAGTTGTTCAGGACGGGTATCAACGGGGGCCGATTCATATTGGTAAGTTTGAATTGAATATGAGGGCGTATGCTTGGACAGATGAACAGGTTGAAAATTATAAAAAGTTGAAAGAGCAAGAAACTTTAATGTTAATGGGAGATGTTTCTTCTTCTGTACAACAAGCAATGGAAGCTTTAGGAAAAGAGTTAGATTTCTATTTAGAAGAAGCAAGAGGGGATAAAAGTAAAGAAAAAGAAGAAGAAAAAGAAGAACCTGAACAGAAAACTTTTGCAGAAAAGTTTTTAGGTGATTTTTATACCCCTAAAAAAGTTAAAAAGGAAATTAAAAAAGGGGCTAAGGGTAGTAACGAAGAAGCTGCAGCTGCAAAAGCAGATAAGATAGTTGGTCATGCAACTTTTCACGCATTTAATATTTATAAGAACTTTAAGAAATCTCATGGGATGACTCAATGGTAACATTTTTGTGATTAATTTTTATGATTGGTTTTTATGATCGGTTTAAGAGTAAAGGTTTTTATATCTTAATAGAATTCTAATTAATTATGGCTGAAGAAAACTTAGATAATCTTCCTCCTGAAGAAAGGATTAAGAAACTCAAAGAGTTGGAAAAGAAAAGGCAGAAAGAGATAGAAGAAGCTAAGAAGAAAATTCTAGAGAGCGAAAAAGAATTAACTGCTCGTGATGAGTGGGCAAGAAAGGTTCCCATTCCACAATTTTCACAGAATGATTTAGTTGGTTTAAGTGCAGAAGGGAAAGAAATTTTAGCAGTAAGTAAAGGAATTAAAGTAAAAAAGAAAGATGATGAAGAAGATGATGATGAAAGTGTTGAAAAGAAAGTTGTTGAGAAGACGAAAGATGATTTTGCTGATTTAGAAACTTTAGCTAGAGAAAGTGTTGATCTTCCTTTAGAATTGATGCAATCAGAATATGCTCAGCATCTTAGTCAGCAGCCGATGAGAAATTTGTATGATGAAATTAAAACTATTAATCATACAGTTGAAGAGAAAGGTTATATCTCTGCTGAAGAAGAAAGAAAAGTTGAATATTTAGCTTCGGCAGTAGAAAGAAAAGTTGAAGATGTTGAAGCAGGAAAGTATTCGTTTAATGAAGATGTGGCGATGGCTGCTAGTTTAACGAGAAGAATTGGTTCTAAGTTACGTGGAATGTATCAATCTAGTGGTGTTGGTTATAAGTCTTGAGTAGAGTAGAATAAAGCAAATTTTATATACTATAATATATTAGTTCTAAACATGGTAAGTTTTGGTGGTAAACATTTTACTAGTGGTAATTATGCTATGCCAATGGACAGAGAATATGCAGAATCTAATCCTAGTCCTGCTAACCAGTCAACTAATGATGTAGGGGTAGGGATTGGTGATATTGGTGATAGTATTGGTTTAGGGCCTATACCTAATATCCAAGCAATTGCAGCAAAGATGAGATCGGGTGTAAAAACTGCCGAATTGGTATTTATGGGTGCTGGTAAAGGTTCTGGTCAGGCACACACTCCTGAATATTATGGTAAATTACAAAGGCAAGCTTTACGTGAAATACAGAAATCTAACGAGATGAATTTTACTACTCACGCTACCGTAGGAGTAATGGGTTTAGCGGGAATGGATCAGCAGGGTAATTTTTCTAAACAAAATCAAGAGATGGCAATTAATGAAATTAAAAGGGCGATAGATTTTGCAGCTGACGTTGCTCAGGGTGGCCCGGTAGTTGTTCATACTGGTGAGTTTCAACGTCCATTAGTTGATGCTGAATGGAATGAGAATAATAAATTCAAGATGTATGAGGATGAAGAGAATAGGGCCTCTTATCGGGTAGTTGATACTCGTACCGGAAGGTTAATTGAAGAAGCAAGAAAAAATAGAAAAATTTCTCGACCAGTTTGGAATATTGTTGATGATGGTAATGAATATACAGATTTTGATGGTAATAAAAAAGTGGCTAGTTCTCAATATGATCATAATGGAAGATTGATTTATCTTGATTATTATGGGAATAGAATTAATGATGAAAGTAGGGTGCCAAAATATAATACTGAAGAGGGAAAATTTGAAGTAAGCCAAATGGGTTGGGAAGAATTAGAGAAAGAAGCTAAACAGATGACTTTAAGAGCAAAAGAATGGTGGAAAGATTGGAAATCTGGGAAAATTTCCGATGAAGATTTTAGGAAATCTAACTGGGTAAGATTTGAAGATGTAGGTGATGAAAAGGAAATTCAAGTTAAACCTGAAGAAGCTTATATCATTGCCAGTTTAGAAACCAGTGCCGCAACTGCTCGAGGTTATGCATATTATTATGGTGGTAGTTTTGATGAACATCTTAAAGATAAAGAGAAATTAAAGAAGGCCTATGATTTTTATAAAAAAATTGAAACTGAAACTGATCCTGAGGAAAAATGGAGATTAAAGAGGCAAGCAGGAAGTAAGTATGGTGATTTAATTCCGGAAGATTCAAAGTTTCCTACACAAAAAATTAAAGACATGATACGTGAAAATGAACGTCAAATTCGATATTCGCAAGAATCTTCCTCATCACAGTGGGCACAGGCAGAGGAATCGATGGAAACTATTAGAAATGTTCAAAGTGCTGAAACTTACGCTTTAAAAGAAGCTTATGACGCTTATGCGCGGGCTGGTCTTACAGCAATGAAACAGTCTGAAAGATTAGAGAAAGAAGGAAAATTGAAAAATCCTGTTTCTGTAGCAATGGAAAATCTTTTTCCGGAAAGTTTTGGTTCTCATCCTGACGAATTGATTAATTTGGTTGAGGGTGGTAGAAAAAGAATGGCTGAGATGTTAAAACAACAAGGTGTTAAAGAAGAAGAAGCGGTTCGGAGATCTAAAGATCACATTACTGCAACTTTTGATACTGGTCATTTAAATATGTGGAGAAAGTATTGGCAAGGCGATCCAAATAAAAGTATTGAACAAAATGATGAAGAATTTAATGGTTGGATGTTGAAAAAAGTTGAGACGTTAGCTGAGAAAGGGGTTGTTAGTCATTTACATTTGGTGGACAATTTTGGGTATCAAGATGATCATTTAGCTCCAGGCGAAGGAAATACTCCCGTTAAGAAAATTGTGGAAATTTTTAAGAAGCATGGTTTTAAGGGTGAGATGATTGTTGAACCCGGTTCAGATTATTCTACAGATGTTTCTGGGTTTCATTCAATCATGAAAACGTGGAAATTGTTTGGTAGTTCGGTTTATGGCGCTTCTGGAGCTGCTCCTAAGAAGTCTTGGGGAAATGTACAATATGGGTTCTTTGGTCAGAACCAGCCGGCATACTTTACGTTTGGTGGGTATTCACCGTCAGAGGATTGGACGTTGTGGTCAGGAGTACCGTTGGAGTAAGGTTTCTTTTTATATTAAGTTAAAATAAAACCAGACCCTTAGGCCCGGAAAGAAGGTTTGTGTTTCTCAACACGTTTTGAATATAAACGGAGGTAATACTAGAAAACCTATATACTTATAAATCGATTATGCAGTATACATAAAGAAGCGAAGTAGAGAATAGAAACCCACAATCTTTTTAAATGGCTCTACCTATTTGCTACTTTAGAGGGGTTTTGAGAATATGTATCAATTATTTTTTACACCAGCATGGTTTAACGGCTTTGACTTGGTTTTTGACATTATCGGCCTAGTTATTGCTTTATTGATCGCTGCTTATAGCTGGAGGGTTTATCGTATTAGTGGGGAAAACAAGTTTGCTTATTTTTCTTTTGCTTTCTTATTATTAGCGGGCGGATTACTTTTCAAATCTTTTACTCACAGTGTTTTATATTTTACGCCTCTTAGAGATTCTGTTACAGAAGTTTTAAAACCTGCTTTAGGAAGTAGATTGAAATTTTCTGAATTGTATTATCGGGCAGCTTTCTTTTTACAGATGGCTTTAATGTTAGGTGGATGGTTATTAATATTTTTCATCTCTCAGAAATCAAGGCAAAGATTAACTAAATATTACGAAGTTAGTCAAATGGCTTTGTTTTTATATTTGATCCTATTAATTTCAATTGTGGCTAATTTCAATTATTTTGTGTTTTATTTGACCAGTGCCGTGATTTTAGGAATGACAGTATTAAATTATTATAAAAATTATTTAAACACTAGCAGGAACGAAAACGCGTTTAGAGTAATGATGAGTTTCCTGTTCATTTTAATAGGTAACTTGTTTTTTGTGTTTGTTTTTGTTTTTGAAAGTTTTTATGTTTTTGGAGAAGTGTTTATGTTAATTGGATTTTTATTATTATTATCAGCTTATAGTAAAGCAAAAAGAAGGTCAAATAAATGAGTGCAACAAAAAGAAGGTCAAGACTGGAACTGATTTACGACATCCTTTTATCTATTCAGAATAAGGGCGGAGTAATCAAACCAACCCATTTAATGTACAAATCAAATCTTTCTCATAAATTGTTGAATAGTTATCTTGATGAACTTTTAGGTAAAGAGTTAGTTATAATTGAAGAAATTCAACATAAGAAAAGGCAAAGCCCATCTAAAGTAATCAAGTTGACTGATAAAGGTTCAGGGTTCTTAGCTGAGTTTAGAAGAATGCGTGAGTTTACGGATGCTTTTGGATTGTAGTTTATTTTAATGGAGGTTAAAAAATGGATGATTTAGAAAATAAAGTAGAAAATAGTTTCTTAGGTAAAGTTAAAAATGGTTTTGGAAAAATAAAAGATTCTGCTGTTAGTAAGATTGCGGTTTATAGTTTGGCGGGGGCTTTAAGTATGAGTCCTATGCTTGGATGTGATAATGGGGACGAAAACGGAGATCCAGAAAATAGTAATTATTCAGAAATTCAAGAATCTGATGTAATAGATAATTTTGGTGAAGATCTAATAGTAAGTCCAGGTAAAGATGTGACAGTAAGTCCAGGTAAAGATACAACAATTGCTCCGGGTAAGGATATAACAGTAACAGAAATAGTTACTGAGAAACCTGCTTGTTGGGAACATATT